>NZ_JBGQOJ010000003.1:0-223433 GCF_052119585.1 Pseudogemmobacter sp. W21_MBD1_M6
GCCGCCGTGCATGACAGCCAGGCGGTGGATCAATTGTTGACGCGGGGGAACACCGGTTCCGGGGTCTGGGCCGACGCTGCCTATCGGTCGGCCGAGATCGAAGCGGTGCTGAAAGCCAGGAAGCTGACCAGCCACATTCACCGCAAGGGCAAGCGGGGCAAGCCGCTGACCCAGCAGGCTAAGGCGAGCAACCGCACCAAATCCACCGTGCGGGTCCGGGTCGAGCATATCTTTGGCGCGCAGGCCAATGACATGGGCGGCACCCTAGTGCGAACCATCGGCCTCGTGCGGGCCAAGGCCAAGATCGGGATGAAGAACCTCGCCTACAACATGCGCCGTCTCGGGCAACTGGGCCGCCTGAACCCATGCCCGGCATGAAAACCCGGCGACCGGAAGCGCGGATCAGGCCGCGAGGCCGCGTGGCCCCGGCGCAAAGAGCCAGGCGACAGACACAAAACCACCCACCGGCCCGCTAGTCAGTGGTCTCCGGCCACCTTCAAACCGGTAGCGCCGAGGTGTGGAGCTGAAAACTCGTAAAAATCGAGGTGCCCTATAGCTTCCCTTGGTCATAAGTCCCTCCGTGATAACGGAATGCAAAGCACGACACTGCGACTTTAGCACAGATCGGCCTAGTCCAGAAACTGAACCTTTTGGTCCAGACCTGCGACTGGCCACCTAAGGGTGCAATCGGCAATCATCGGGAATCGGTATAATATGTGCCCGGCGGCCCGTTTGATCTGACCGACTGTGCCGTCACAATACCCGGTTTTTTTGCTGTGATGCGTTAATTTGCGCGACCCTTCGCCCGTGGATCGGTGTTCCGGGCAGGGTGTCGTTGCCATTTCAATCAAGGGAGACGAAAATGACTGTCACTTTGAAAGCTTTGGATTCAGGGACAAAGACAATTCCCGATGACACACTGGACGCCCTGCGCGGGGCCGTGCGGGGCGCGGTTCTGCTGAAGGGTGACGCGGGCTATGACACGGCGCGCACAATCTGGAACGGCATGATCGACAGGCACCCCGGCCTTGTGATCCGTGCGCTGGGAACCAGCGACATCCAGACCGCGGTGAACTTTGCCCGCGACAACGGCGTGCTGATGGCGGTCCGCGCGGGCGGGCACCAGATTGCGGGCCATGCGGTGGCCGATGGCGCCGTGATGCTGGACCTGTCGCAGATGCGGTCGGTCCATGTGGACCCGGTGGGCCGCAGGGCGCGGGTTGGCGCGGGGTGCCTTTTGTCCGACGTCGACAAGGAAACACAGGCGCATGCATTGGCGGTGCCCGTCGGCGTCAACTCTACCACAGGCATCGCGGGGCTGACGCTGGGCGGCGGCTTTGGCTGGATCACCCGCAAGCACGGCATGACCATCGACAATCTGGTATCCGCCGAGGTGGTGACCGCCGACGGCAACATCCGCACCGCAAGCGCCGACCAGAACCCCGATCTGTTCTGGGCCATTCGGGGGGGTGGCGGTAATTTCGGCGTCGTATCCTCGTTCGACTATGCCTTGCACCCGATCGGGCCGCAGGTGATGTCGGGGCTGATCGTGCATCCCATTGATCAGGCGAAAACCCTGTTGCGCGACTTTCGTCAGATCTGCGCCGATGCGCCGGATGAGTTGACCGTCTGGGCGGTGATGCGCAAGGCCCCGCCCCTGCCGTTCCTGCCTGCGCAATGGCACGGAAAAGAGGTGCTGATCTTTGCCGCCTGCTATGCCGGCGACATGGCCGCAGGGGAAAAGGCGATGGTGGGCCTGCGCGCCCTTGGCGACCCGATCGCCGATGTGATTTCGCCGCATCCCTATACCGGATGGCAGGCGGCGTTTGACCTTCTGGTGCCGGGTGCGCGCAACTATTGGAAAAGTCACGATTTTACCGAACTGTCCGACACGGCGATCGGGGTCATCCTTGATGGGATCGACACCTTGCCCGATCCGCAGTCCGAGATTTTCATCGCCCATGTCGGCGGGGCGATGGCGCGGGTTGCAGGCAATGCCACCGCCTTTCCGCAACGCAATGCGCATTTCACGATGAACGTCCACACCCGCTGGGAGGATGCGAAAAAGGACAGCGCCTGCATCGGTTGGGCCCGCGACCTGTTCGACAAGGTGGCCCCCTATGCCACGGGCAGCGTCTATGTGAACTTCATGCCAGAGGACGAAAGCGGGCGACTTGGCGGCGCCTATGGCGACAACCTGCCACGGCTTAGCCGGATCAAGGCGAAATACGATCCGGGCAACCTGTTCCGCGTCAACCACAACATCCCGACGCAGGTGGCCGCACAGGCGGCAGAGTAACCCGTCGGCAGGACAGTGCCCGCGATCCTGCGCTGTCCTGCCTTTGCCAGTGGCGGGTGGCGGGTTCGCGCCGTCGATCGCGCATCATTTGCAGGTTTTGCGTCTTATCATTCGCACCGGATGCCCCTATCTTATGTCGTATCAAACATACCGCAGCCCCCTGCAACAGGAGCACCTGAATGATCACGCGGATTCAAGGCCTGCATCACATCACCTCCCTCGCAAGCGACGCCCGGACCAACAACGCGTTCTTCACAAAGGTGCTGGGGTTGCGGCGGGTCAAGAAGACCGTGAACTTTGACGCGCCGGATGTGTATCACCTGTATTACGGCGACGAGACCGGCACGCCCGGCTCTGTCCTCACCTATTTCCCCTTCCCGCAGATGCCCAAAGGCCGCGCGGGCACGGGTGAGGTGGGAACCACCGTTTTCGCCGTTCCCGAAGGCGCGCTTGGTTACTGGAAGGAGCGGCTGGCGACCTTCAATGCGGGCGAGATCGTGCAAGACACAAGGTTTGGCGAAGCGCGCCTTTGCTTTCAGGGACCGGACGGCGAGGGCTTTGCCCTTGTAGAGGCAAAAGGCGACACCCGCACCGGCTGGACCGATGGCGGCGTGCCCGCAGACGCGGCGATCCGCGGGTTCCATTCCGCGTCACTGCGGGTGCGCGACGGCAGCGCGATGGGCGAACTGCTGCGCTTCATGGGGTATGACATGCAGGAAACGGCGGGCAACGTCGCACGGTTCACTTTGCCCCAAGGCAGTGCCGCCACCGTGCTGGACGTCGAGACCCTGCCAGAGACCGCCCAGGCCAAACAGGGGACGGGGTCCGTGCATCACATTGCCTTTGCGGTGGAAAACCGTGCCGCCCAGCTGGAGGTGCGCGAAGCGCTGACCGGGGCAGGATACAAAGTAACGCCGGTGATCGACCGCGACTATTTCCGGGCGATCTACTTTCGCACTCCGGGCGGCGTGTTGTTCGAGGTGGCGACAAACGAGCCGGGCTTTGAGCGCGACGAGGACAGGGCGCATCTGGGCGAGGCCCTGAAACTGCCGGCGCAGCACAGCCACCTTCGGGCAGAGCTGGAACAATCGCTTCCACCGATCGTCGATTAAGGGCGCAAACACGACATCCGCCGGTCAGACGTGACGCGGCATAGCACCACACAGACGATCCAACCCCTTGTTGTTTTTACCGGTCTCCCCGATATTCAATGCATGTGCAGACCACCCTTAGGCTGGAGGCAACATGACCGACGATCCCTATGCGTCCCTTGGATTGACAAAAACCGCAACGGCGGACGAGATCAAAAAGGCCTACCGCAAGATTGCGCGGACCAGCCACCCCGATCTTAACCCCGACGACCCCAAGGCCGAGGCGCGGTTCAAAGCCGCGTCCAACGCCTATGACCTGCTGAAGGACCCCGAAACCCGCGCAAAATTCGACCGTGGCGAAATCGACGCCAGCGGGGCCGAACGGCGCGAGCGGCAGTTCTACCGCGATTATGCGGAATCCCCCCGCAACCCTTACCGGTCGGGCCAAAGGTTCGACGACGCAGAAGGGTTCGAGGGCTTTGGCGATACATCCGACATCTTTGGCGATTTTCTGCGGCAGGCCCGTCAGGGCGGCGCAGGCCGGTCGCAGCACGGCTTTCGCGCGGCAGGCCCTGACATGAGGTTCTCGCTGGAGGTGCCGTTCCTTGACGCGGCGAACGGTGGCAAAACGCGGATCACCCTGCCCGATGGCTCTGGCCTCGAGGTTACAATCCCCGAAGGCACCGCCGAGGGCCAGACGATCCGCCTGCGCGGCAAGGGCGGCCCCGGTTTCGGCGGCGGCCCGGCGGGCGATGCGCTGGTCACCCTGTCGATCCGTCCGCACCCCGTGTTCCGGCGCGAGGGCAACGACATCGTCATCACGCTGCCGATCACCCTGGACGAGGCCATTCTGGGGGCCAAGGTTCCCGCGCCGACCATCACCGGCAGTGTCAACCTGACCGTTCCCAAAGGCGCCAGCAGCGGCCAGATCCTGCGGCTGCGCGGGCGCGGTGTGAAACCGGCGGGCGGTGGCGCCAAGGGCGACCAACGGGTCGAACTGCGCATCGTTTCGCCGCCGCAAATCGACGACGCGCTTGCCGCCTTTATGGAAGACTGGCGCAAGACCCACAGCTATGATCCGCGAAAGGGGATGGCGACATGACCGACCGTTATTCCGAAGAAGAGGCCATTCTGGCCGTCGCGCAACTGACCCGCACACGGCTTGTGTCCTTCATCGAGGCAGAGATCATAACGCCCGTGCAAACCGGCGATGGCCACATGTTCCGCCAGATAGATCTGGCCCGGATGGAGTTGCTGTGCGAGCTGTCAGAGCAGTTCGATCTGGACGACGACGCGCTTGCCCTTGTGATCGGGCTGATCGACCAGCTGCACGGCGTGCGCGGAGAATTGCGCGCTGTATTGGGGGCTGTCGCGCTGGAAAGCGAAGAAGTCCGCGCGCGGATCGCCGAGGCCCTGCGTCAGCCGCTATAGGCCGTGACCCGGCGCTGGAATGATCCGGGTCAATGCCATCATCGGCATTATGTGCAATAAATCCCGTGCAGTGTGTTCAGCACTGTTTCGACTTCGGCACCATTCAGGGAATTGTAGATTGTCTGGGCGTCGCGGCGTGTCTTGACCAGCCCCGCCTCGCGCAGCAGCTTAAGATGATGCGAGACGGCAGGTTGCGACATGCCCAGTTGCCCGACAAGCGTCTGGACGCTTTTCTCTCCGTCCAGAAGAAGGCACAAAAGGTGCAGGCGCACAGGTGTGGAAAGCATCTGCATCAGGCGTGCGGCCTCGTCCATTTTTGGACCGAGTTCGGTCATATCCGACATTTACATTCTCTTACTTGAATATCAGTGATTATTTATATAAGTAATCCCCATCGAGATATCAACACAAGGAATCGCGCTATGTTCAAATCCGCAAATGTCGGCCCCACAGATCGCATAATCCGCCTGATCGTCGGCGCCATCCTGATCGCCCTGCCCTATGTCTACACCTCGCCGATCTGGGCCAATGGCGCTGTGCGCTGGGGTGTCCCCGCTGTCGGGCTGGTTCTGGTGCTGACCGCGCTGGTCCGGTTCTGCCCCGCCTACCGCCTGTTCGGCACGAGCACCTGCAAAGCGAAATAAACACATGACCGAATTTACTCCCTTCCTGTCGTTGGGCGGCGGCATCCTGATCGGGCTGGCCGCTGTCCTGTTCATGGCTCTTCACGGGCGCATCGCCGGTATGACCGGCATTCTGGGCGGTGTGATCCCGCCGCTGGCCTCTGACTGGCCCCTGCGCGCCGCGTTTCTGGCGGGGGCAATTGCCGCACCCGCGATTTTCGTGATGGCTGGCGGATCGATCCCCTTCGCTGTGCCCGTCGCAACACCCCTGCTGGCCATCGGCGGCTTTATCGTCGGCATCGGCGTCTACTATGGCTCTGGCTGCACCAGCGGGCATGGCGTGTGCGGTATGGCCCGCCTGTCGCCCCGGTCATTCGTGGCCACCTGCACCTTCATGATCGCGACCTTCGTCACGGTCTATGTCACGCGTCACGTTCTGGGACTGTAATCATGCTGAAACATATATCTTCCGCGCTGGTCGGCGCTGTTTTCGGCCTTGGCATTGCGATATCGGGCATGGCGAACCCCGCCAAAGTGCTGAACTTCTTCGATGTGTTCGGCACTTGGGACCCCAGCCTGATTTTCGTGATGGGCGGTGCCATGCTGACTGCGATGGCGGGCTACCGCATCGTGCTGGGTCGCCAGCCAAAGCCGATGTTCGAGCATCAGTTCGCAATCCCCACGAACAAGGCGATCGACATGCGCCTGATCGCAGGCTCTGCCGTTTTCGGCATCGGCTGGGGCATCGCGGGCTTTTGCCCCGGTGGTGCCATTCCGGCGCTTGGGCTTGGTTATTCCGAGACCTTCGTTTTTGTCGCCACGATGGTCGCGGGCCTTGTGTTCTCCCGCTGGCTGAACAGCCGCAAAACAGTCCTGTCCCGCGCATAACCGCGCGGGCCACGGCCCCCCCGCCCGCAGGCTGCGGCAAAATGTAAACTTACATATTCAATATACCTAATATATCTCCCGCTACATCCGACGTGAAACATCCGAATGGAGAGACCGATGACCACCTATCCCGTAAACATGGACATCCACCCAGAGGTTACCGCGTTCTTTGACGAAGCGACGAACACGATCAGCTACATCGTCAAGGACCCCGACAGCCAGTCCTGCGCCGTGATCGACAGTGTGATGGACATCGACTATGCCGCTGGCCGGATCACCTATGACCACGCCGACGCGCTGATCGACCACATCAAAAAGAACAACCTGACGCTGGAGTGGATCATCGAAACCCACGTCCACGCCGACCACCTGTCCGCCGCGCCCTATCTGCAGGACAAACTGGGCGGCAAGATCGGCGTTGGCGAAAAGATCATGGTCGTGCAGGAAACCTTCGGCAAAATCTTCAACGAGGGCACCGAATTCCAGCGCGACGGGTCGCAGTTCGACCGTCTGTTCAAGGATGGCGACACCTATATGATCGGCACGATGCCCGCCTTTGCGATGTATACTCCCGGCCACACCCCCGCCTGCATGGTGCATGTGATCGGCGACGCGACCTTTACCGGCGACACGCTGTTCATGCCCGATGGCGGATCGGCCCGCGCCGATTTCCCCGGTGGCGATGCCGGCACCCTGTATGACAGCATTCAGAAGGTTCTGTCCCTGCCCGACGCCATGCGCCTGTTCATGTGCCACGACTATGGCCCCAACGGTCGCGAGATCCAGTGGGAAACCACCGTGGGCGATGAAAAAGCGCACAACATCCATGTCGGCACAGGCAAGACCAAAGAGGACTTCGTCAAGTTCCGCACAGAGCGGGACGCGACGCTGGATATGCCCAAGCTGATCATCCCCTCCTTGCAGGTCAACATGCGGGCGGGCGAGGTGCCGACAGACAAAGACGGGCATCCGATGCTGAAAGTGCCACTGAACCTGCTGTAACGGCAGGTTCAAATCGTAACCCATCCACGGGAGGAAACGCGCGCGATGGATATCAAGAAGATCAACTCTGGACTGTCTGTCAGCCCGCAAATCGAGGTCGCCGAACTGGCCGAGATCGCAAAGCTTGGCTTTCGCTCTGTCATTTGCAACCGTCCCGATGGCGAAGGCGCCGATCAGCCGACCTTTCCCGAGATCGAGAAAAAGGCCCGGGCCGCAGGGTTGCAGGCGCGCTATATCCCGATCACGCCCGGCAAGGTGCAGGACGATGACGCGACCAAATTCTCGGACGCGCTGACCGAACTGCCGGGGCCGGTTCTGGCCTATTGCCGCACCGGCACGCGCTCTGCCACGCTGTGGTCGCTGGGCGAAGGTGCCAAGGGCACGCCGGTTCCCGATATCCTGTCCGCGACCAAGGCCGCCGGTTATGACATGTCCGGCGTCGCCCGCCGCATTGCCAATGGTGGCAGGACGCCCACCGATGTGGCCGATGTGGTCCATGACATCGTGATCGTCGGGGGCGGTGCCGCCGGTATTGCCGTGGCCGCCAGCCTGCTGTCGCGCGACAAGGATCTGGACATCGCCATCATTGATCCCGCCGATGTGCATTACTATCAGCCCGGCTGGACGATGGTCGGTGGTGGCATTTTCACCGCCGAAGAGACCGCGAAAACGATGGCCTCGCTGATCCCCCAAGGGGTCAAATGGATCAAGGCCGCCGTCAGCGCCTTCGAGCCGCAGAACAACGTGGTCATTCTGGATGGCTGCCGCGTGGTGAAATACACCCGCATGATCGTGGCGCCGGGGATTAAGCTGAACTGGAATGGCATCGAGGGGCTGGTGGACACACTGGGCCGCAATGGCGTCACGTCGAATTACCGTTACGATCTGGCACCTTACACCTGGAACCTCGTGCAAAACATGAAGCAGGGCCGCGCGCTGTTCACCCAGCCGCCGATGCCGATAAAATGCGCGGGTGCACCGCAAAAGGCGATGTATCTGTCGGGCGACCACTGGACCCGCACCGGCGCGATCAAGAACATCGACATCGCGTTCTACAACGCGGGCGGCGTGCTGTTCGGGGTCAAGGAATATGTCCCCGCATTGATGCAATACATCGACCGCTACGGCGTCGATCTGAAGTTCACGCACACACTGAAACGCATCGACGGCCCCGCGAAAACCGCATGGTTCACCAGGACTGACGCCGATGGCACGACCTCCGAGGTCGAGGCGAAGTTCGACATGATCCATGTTGTTCCGCCCCAGACCGCGCCCGATTTTATCCGCGTCAGCCCGCTTGCCGATGCCGCCGGATGGGTCGATGTGGATCAGGCCACCCTGCGCCACAAGACCTATGACAACATCTGGTCGCTCGGCGATGTGATGAACGCGCCCAACGCGAAAACCGCCGCCGCCGCGCGGATGCAGGCCCCGATCGTGGCCAACAACCTGATCGCGGACATGCGCGGGGCGTCTGCCGTGGCGCATTACAACGGTTATGGCTCCTGCCCGCTGACGGTAGAGCGCGGCAAGATCGTGCTGGCCGAATTCGGATACGGCGGCAAGCTGTTGCCGTCCTTCCCGAAATGGCTGATCGACGGAACCAAGCCGTCGCGGGCCGCATGGCTGCTGAAGGAAAAGATCCTACCGCCCATCTACTGGAAAGGGATGCTGCGCGGGAAAGAATGGATGGCGAAACCCGAAATCGCCAACTGACCCGTAACGGGGTCCAGCCGGCTTGCACGCGCCGCCGCGCGGGTGCAGGCCAATTCCCCCTGCCCGATGGCGCGCCGCACCCGCGCGCCCTTGGTGCCTGCTTGTGATGAAAGACATGCCCGATGGCCTCGCCTGCCCTGATCCGTTCCCTTGCCCGCTATGTTCCTGTTCTGGACTGGGGCCGCACGTATAACCGCGACAACCTGACCAACGATCTGGTTGCCGCCGTGATCGTCACCATCATGCTTGTGCCGCAATCGCTGGCCTATGCGCTGCTCGCGGGGCTTCCGGCCGAAATGGGGATCTATGCCTCGATCGTGCCGATCATCCTTTACGCGATCTTCGGCACCAGCCGCGCGCTGGCCGTGGGGCCTGTCGCCGTTGTGTCACTGATGACCGCCGCCGCCATCGGCAAGGTCGCGGCCCCCGGATCGCCCGAATACATCACCGCCGCCCTGACGCTGGCCTTTCTGTCGGGCGCGTTCCTGCTGGGCATGGGTTTTTTGCGTCTGGGGTTTCTGGCGAACTTTCTGTCGCATCCGGTGATCGCGGGTTTCATCACCGCGTCGGGCGTGCTGATCGCCACCAGCCAGATCAAACATATTCTGGGCATCAAGGTTTCGGGCGACACGATGCCCGAAATGCTGGAGGGGATTTTCACCCACCTGGGCGACACCAACCTGATCACGCTGGTCATCGGCGTATCCGCCACCGCCTTTTTGTTCTGGGTGCGCAAGGGGTTGCGACCGCTTCTGATCCGCGCGGGTCTGGGCAAGCGCCTGACGGACATCGGCACAAAGGCCGGTCCGGTGGCCGCTGTTGTCGTCACCACCCTTGTCGTCTGGCTGTTCGGTCTGGCGGATTACGGCGTGCGCGTTGTGGGCGAAGTTCCGCAAAGCCTGCCACCGCTGACCATGCCGTCGTTTTCCCCCGACCTTTGGGGTAGCCTGATCGGTTCTGCCATCCTTTTGTCGGTCATCGGGTTTGTGGAATCCATTTCCGTGGCGCAGACCCTTGCCGCCAAGAAACGTCAGCGTATCACGCCGGATCAGGAACTGATCGGTCTGGGGGCCGCCAACATCGGCGCGGCCTTTACAGGCGGCTATCCGGTGACGGGCGGATTTTCGCGGTCGGTGGTCAACTATGACGCGGGCGCCGAAACGCCCGCGGCGGGGGCCTACACCGCTGTCGGTCTTGCCTTTGCCGCCCTTCTACTGACACCGCTGATCTACTTCCTGCCGCAGGCAACCCTTGCCGCGACGATTATCGTGGCTGTACTTAGTCTGGTGGATTTCAGCATTCTGCCAAAAACATGGGCCTATTCGAAATCGGATTTCGCTGCGGTTTCCGCTACGATTGTCCTGACGCTGTTGTTCGGGGTCGAGGCGGGCGTCAGCGCGGGCGTGGCCCTGTCGATCCTGATCCACCTGTTTAAAACCTCGCGCCCACATATGGCAGTCGTCGGTCAGGTTCCCGGATCCGAGCATTTCCGCAATGTGCTGCGTCACGAGGTGGTCACCCAGCCCGAGATCCTGACCCTGCGCGTCGACGAAAGCCTGTATTTCGCCAACGCCCGGTTTCTGGAAGACAAGGTCTATGACATGGTTGCGTCCCGCCCCGACCTGAAGCATGTCATCCTGATGTGCCCCGCAGTCAACGCCATCGACATGAGCGCGCTGGAAAGCCTTGAGGCGATCAACGAACGCCTGCGCGACCTTGGCGTCACCTTCCACCTGTCAGAGGTCAAAGGCCCCGTCATGGACCGCCTGAAAACCAGCGACTTTTTGCATCACCTGACGGGCCGCGTGTTCCTGAGCCAGCATCAGGCCATCGCAGAGCTTAAACCAACCCAAGCCGCATAATCCAAAGGAATTCCTATGAAACTGATCCTCGCCGCCACCCTTATCCTGTCCGCAGGCAACGCCATTGCACAGGACGGCCCCGGCGCCCATTTCCTGTCCGTCTGGGATCTGGACAGCGACGGCACCGTCACACTGGCCGAGGCGCAAGAGCAGCGCACAAACGTGTTCAACACCTTTGACGAAAACACGGACGGCCAGTTGGACGCTGCCGAATATGCCGTCTTCGACGCGCACCGCGCCGAAGACGCGCAGCAAAACGGTATGGGCCACGGCGCGGGCGCACAGAAGATGCACGAAGGCATGGCAATGACCTTCAACGATGTGAACGCGGATGGTTCGGTCGCTCTGGACGAGTTTCTGACACAGGCAGAAGGCTGGCTGGCACTGGTTGACCGGAACGCCGACGGTGCCGTGACACAGGCCGATTTCGGCCCGAAAGCCTGAAAGTCCGGGCAGGCCTTCGCTGGCCTGCCCGCCCCCCGTCTAGGACTTGACCATCAGACCGGCGGCTTTTTCAGACACAAAGCCGAAGACGTTGCCAAGGACCAGCGAAGCCGCGATCAGCGCGCTTGCCGGGATCAGCGCCGATACATCGCCGATCGCCACGCCGGTCAGCAAGGCGAATGCCGCCGTCGACGCATAGCCGTACACACCGGCCGGAATGGTCGACAACGCGCGAAGATGGGCGCCCATCACCAGAACCACAACCGACAGCCCCACCAGCACGGATGTCACCACGACAGAGCCGCCAACGGTGCCCACGACCAACAGCGCCACAGTTGCCACGACAACACCCCAGATATGGTTGGTGCATGATTTGGTCAGGGCTTCGGTCTTGCCGCCGGTGTGGTAAAAGCTTCCCCAACCGATGAAAAGTGCCCAGACCTGAAGCCCGAAACCGGTGCCCAGACAAATCCAGGTCGCAACAGCGGCCAGCACGCCGATCGACAGAGCAAGTGCATTTATTAGGTTCATTGTATCCCTCCCTTTGATCCCTGATGGCATTCAGGGCTGCGCAAAGGCTAGGTCGGTCGGCGGGGTTTGCGTATTCGACTTTGGTTTATGGCACTTTGGTCTCTGCGACCCTCGGGCAATCGCGGTCCGGTTCTGGACAAACCGCGTCATTTGACCGAAGGCTTGGGCGACCCACCCGATGGAACCCGAACAGGCGACAATGACCCGACTGGATGCCCGAGATATAGAGATCCTGAAAATCCTGTCGCGCGAGGGGCGGATTTCCAAGGCCGATCTTGCGGCGCGGATCAATCTGTCGGCCTCTCCCGCGTGGGAACGCCTGAAACGGCTGGAGGCGGCAGGGGTCATCACCTGCTACCGCGCCGAGGTGGCATTGAAGCGAATCGCGCCCCATGTCACCATTTTTGTGACGCTGGAACTGGACCGCCACGACGCGGGCAGTTTCAGGACATTCGAGACGCTGGCAGAGGCAGAACCGCAAATCACCGCCTGCTGGGCGCTGGGGGGCGGGTTCGACTATCTGGTGCAGGTCGTCACCCGCGACATCGACAGCTATCAGCGGCTGATGGATGACCTGCTGGACCGCGGCGCGGGCATCGCGCGCTATTACACCTATGTCGTTACAAAGACGCTGAAATCCGGGGCATCGCTGCCCTTTGATGTGCTGCTTGGTCCCGACCGGCCCTAGACACCGAAGATTCGTCTGCGCGGCCCCCCGTTTTCGGACCCATGTTCTGCACCATCCTTGCTAGGGTTCCGCGAAACCTGATTTTTTGCCGGAGGATGCCATGCTGCTGAATGACCAACTGGACGAGTGGGATCGCTCTAGCTTTTTCCACCCCTCGACCCATCTGGCGCAGCACGCCCGCGGGGAAAGCCCCAACAGGATCGTCACAGGCGGCAAGGGCGTGTTCATCGAGGACCGCAACGGCACCCGCCTGCTGGATGCTTTCGCCGGGCTATACTGCGTCAACGTCGGCTATGGCCGGACGGAAATCGCCGATGCGATTTCGAAACAGGCGCATGAGTTGGCCTATTACCACTCTTACGTCGGCACCGGCACAGAGGCCTCTATCACCTGCGCGAAAATGGTGATCGACCGCGCGCCCGACACCATGTCCAAGGTCTATTTCGGCCAAAGCGGATCGGACGCGAACGAAACAAACGTGAAACTGGTCTGGTATTACAACAACGTCCTTGGCCGCCCCGCGAAGAAAAAGATCATCAGTCGCTGGCGTGGCTATCACGGATCGGGCCTGATGACGGGGTCATTGACCGGTCTGTCGCTGTTCCATAACCAGTTCGACCTGCCCCTGCCGCAGGTCAAGCACACGCTGGCCCCTTATTATTTCCGCCGCGAAGACCGCAGCATGACCGAAGCGCAGTTCAGCGCCCATTGCGCCGCAGAGCTTGAGGCGATGATCCTGACCGAAGGCCCCGACACCGTCGCCGCCTTTATCGCCGAACCGATGCTGGGCACCGGCGGCATCGTTCCGCCCCCCGCCGGATACTGGGCCGCGATCCAGCCGGTGCTGAAGAAATACGACATTTTGCTGATCGCGGACGAGGTCGTCACCGGCTTTGGCCGCCTTGGCACCATGTTCGGCAGCACCCATTTCGGCATGACGCCCGACATCATCACCATCGCCAAGGGGCTGACCTCTGCCTATGCGCCTTTGTCCGGCTCGATCATCTCTGACAAGGTGTTCAAGGTGCTGGAGCAAGGCACCGACACCTTCGGCCCCATCGGCCACGGCTGGACCTATTCCGCCCATCCCATCGGCGCAGCGGCGGGTGTCGCCAACCTGAAACTGATCGACGACCTTGGTCTGGTCGCGGCGGCGGGCGCGCAGGGCGCCTATCTGAACGCATCGCTGAAAGCAGCGTTGGCCGATCACCCATTGGTGGGCGATGTGCGGGGAGAGGGCATGCTGGCCGCCGTCGAATTCGTGCAGGACAAGGATGATCGCGTGTTCTTTGACCCCGCGCAAAAGGTCGGGCCGATGATCTCGGCCGAGGTGGCAAAGCTGGGCGTCATCGCGCGGGCCATGCCACAGGGCGACATTCTGGGCTTTGCGCCGCCGCTGTGCATCACCCGCGCCGAGATCGACACCGTGGTTGCCGCAACGATCGCGGCGGTGAATACTGTCGCCAAGACCCTTTAGCCCAAGGACCGCCCGCCCATGTCCACCTTCGAGGCAAACTTTCCCACTGCGGAATACCACCGCCGCATCGCCCTGACCCGCGCCGAAATGGACAAGAGGGGCCTTGATATGATCGTGGTCACCGACCCGTCGAACATGTCATGGCTGACCGGCTATGACGGCTGGTCGTTCTATGTGCATCAGGCGGTGGTTCTGGGGCCGACGGGCGATCCGGTGTGGTGGGGGCGCGCGATGGATATGGCCGGGGCGGAACGCACCGTGTTCATGCCCTCTGACCGGATCACCGGATATGACGATACCTTTGTGCAGAACCCCGAAAAGCACCCGATGCAGGAACTAGCCGCGCTGATCAGGGACATGGGTGCAGAAACGGCGCGTCTGGGCGTCGAGACCGACAACTACTACTACACCGCCGCCGCCCATATGACCCTTTTGACCCATCTGCCAAAGGCCGTGATCCGCGACAGCACCGGACTGGTGAACTGGCAACGCGCCGTCAAATCCCCGCGCGAGATCGACTACATCCGCCGCGCCGCCCGCATCGTCGAACACATGCACGACACCATCCTGCAAAAGGCCGAGCCGGGCATGCGCAAGAACGATCTGGTGGCCGAGATCTATCACGCGGGCATCACCGGCGCCGACGGGCATTGGGGCGATTACCCCGCCATTGTGCCCATGGCCCCCTCCGGGCTGGATGCCACCGCACCGCATCTGACATGGGACGACCAGCCGTTGCGCCGCGGCGAGGCGACGTTTTTCGAGATCGCCGGCGCCCACCGCCGCTATCAGTGCCCGCAGTCGCGCACGCTGTTCTTCGGCCAGCCGCCGCAAACCTACCGCGACGCGGAATCCGCCGTACTGGAGGCGGTCGAAGCCGGGCTGGAACAGGCGAAACCGGGCAATCTGGCCGAGGATATCGCCAATGCCTTCAACGCCGCGCTGAACGCCAACGGCTTTGAAAAGGACAGCCGCTGCGGCTATGCCATCGGCCTGTCCTACCCCCCAGACTGGGGCGAGCGCACGATCTCGTTCCGGCGCGGCGACAAGACCGTGTTGCAGGCCGGCATGACCTTCCACTTCATGCCCGCGCTTTGGCTGGACGACGGCGGGCTGGAAATCACCGAACCGATCCTGATCACCGAAACCGGAGCGGAATGCCTTTGCAACACCCCGCGCATACTTTTCGTCAAGGACTGACCCGATGACCGCAAACCCGATCCGCCCCACGATCCCGCTGGACCGCGACGGCGTCCACCACGGGTTCCTGCGTCTGCCCCACAGCCGCAACGACAGCGCGTGGGGGGCGGTGATGATCCCGATCACCGTGGTGCAAAACGGCAATGGCCCCACCGCCCTGCTGACGGGTGGAAACCACGGTGACGAATACGAAGGGCCGGTGGCGCTGCAACAGCTTGCCGCGACCCTGACCGCCGACCGGATCACAGGCCGCGTCATCATCGTGCCCTTCTTCAATGCGCCTGCTGTTCAGGCGGGCACGCGGGTCTCTCCCATTGATCAGGTCAACCTGAACCGCGCCTTTCCGGGCGATCCAGCGGGCACGGCGACATCCAAGATCGCGGATTACTTCAACCGGGTGCTGGTACCGATGGCCGATGTCGTGCTTGATTTCCACTCGGGCGGTAAAACGCTGGATTTCCTGCCCTTCGCCGCCATCCACATCCTGCCCGACGCACGCCAACAGGCCGCATCCGAGGCCGCGATGATGGCCTTCAATGCGCCCTATTCGATGCGGATGCTGGAAATTGACGGGGCCGCAATGTATGATACCGCCGTCGAGGCGCAGGGCAAGGTGTTCGTGACAACCGAACTGGGCGGCGGCGGCACAGCGACAACGCAAACCATTGGAATTGCAAGAAAGGGCGCGCGAAACCTGCTGATCCATGCGGGTATCCTGAACGGCAGGCCGGACATCGCGCCCAGTGTCATGCTGGATATGCCGGATAGCGATTGCTTTGTGATTTCGAACGACGCAGGCCTGTTCGAGCCGCTTGTCGATCTGGGCGATACCGTCACCAAGGACCAGCCCGTCGCCCGCATCTGGTCTGTTGACCGCAGCGGTCAGCCCCCCGTCACCTATACCGCCAACCGCGCCGGTCTTGTCACCGCACGGCATTTTCCGGGGGTGATCCAGATGGGCGATTGCATGACCGTTGTGGCCGTCGTGCTGACCTGAGGGGCCCGCAATGCATGGCTACGCAAATCCCTTTCGCGGTCCCGGTCTGCCAACCCACCCGCGCCCTGTCCTTTGGTCAATGCGGGTGCCGTTCAGGCGCTTCTGGCGTAGTGCCCTGCGGCCCATACCATCCCCCTGATCAAGGCCACGGGCACCGCCGGAGTTGCCGAAGTCTGGGTCAAGGACGAACGCAGCCGCAAGGGTCTTGGTAGCTTCAAGCTGCTCGGGGCCGAGTTTGTCATTGCCCGCGACGCAGCTGCAGGCGACGTCAGCACACGCACCTATGTCGCGGCAAGTGCGGGCAATCACGGCATGTCGGTCGCAGCCGGTGCCAGGGTTTTCGGCGCAAGGGCGGTGATCTATCTGGCGCGAACCGTGCCGGACAGTTTCTTCCAACGCCTGCGCTCATCGGACATGCGTCACCGACATCCACACATGGGTCGCCCCCGATCTGATGGACGACGGCGTTACTCTGCTTGCAGAAACCCTGACAGAGATAACACCACCGAACGGCCGCATCGGCACCCCATGGGCCCGGAAACACATCTGCGCATGCCTCTGGCGGATTTCGAACGCGTCAAGGCCCGTGTGCCCGGCCCCTTTACCGATGCGACCGGCACGGTCCGCCGCGTGCGCGAGGTGAAATCCCCCGCCGAGATTTCACGAATTCGCGCCGCCTGCGACCTTGCCACCCGCGCCTTTGACCATGTGCCGGACTTTGCCCGCGCGGTTGGTCAAACAAACCGCCGACACCGCGCATGTCACCAACCCGCTGGCCGCTGTGATCGCGGCCTGTCGGGCCCTCAGGGTCCGGCGGATCGGCTTGATCTCGGCCTATATCGCCGATGTTTCCGCCGCCTTGCGACAGGCGCTGACCGACTGCGGCCTGACCGTGCAGGCTTTCGCGTCCTTAGACGAAGAAACCGAGGCCCGTGTGGCGCGTATTGATCCCGCCTCTAGTCTTGCCGCGCGTTGCGGATCGGTGCTGATCCGATGATCGAGGCGGTCGTCCTGTCCTGCACCAACCTGAGCGCGCTGGACATCGTCGCGCAGGCAGAACTGCGATCGGGAAAGCCGCTGATCAGGTCCAATGAAGCCCTGGCCTGGATATGGCCGGACTGCCGCCTTTGCCTGCGGCTTATGGGTGTCTGATGCAGCACCGACCCTGATCATCTTACTTCTGCAAATATCCCCGCCGAAGGCAAAATCCTTGAACAAGGATTTTCCGCGCTCCGCGCGGGGTGAGTATTTGGTCCGAGAAGATGGGCTAGAACAAGGTGTGGCGGGTCACGTCCGCAGTGCATGCCAGTTCGAACTCGGGTGCGTAGCCCGCGATCGGTGTGACCTGATAGCCCCCGGTGAAATAGGCAATGGGAAGGCCCGCGTTGCGCGCCGTCCTATAGTCCGTCTCGCTGTCGCCGACATAAAGGGTGCGCGCGGGATCGGCGGACATCAGGGTCATGCAATGCAGCAAAGGCGCCGCGTCGGGTTTCTTGACGCTCAGGGTATCGCCGCCCACAACGACGGGGAAATAACGCAACAGATCAAGCGCCTGCATCGCCTCGCGGGCCGGGGCTTCGGGTTTGTTGGTGCACAGACCCAGTTGCACGCCTGCGGATGAAAGCTGCGCCAGCATCTCCGGCACGCCGTCATAGGCGCGCGTCAGCACGGTCAGGCGGCTGTTATAGATGACGCGGAAACGGGACAGGATCTTTGCCTCTTCATCCGGCGCGGGGCGTCCGCCCGTGGCGGTCAGCGCGCGCGCCAGAAGCACCTCTATCCCGCGTCCGATCATCGAGATGATCGTGTCCAGATCCAGTGTCGGCCGGTCGATTTCCGACAGGATCTGCGCGGTGGCCGCATGGATGTCGGGGGCGCTGTGGATCAGCGTTCCGTCAAGGTCGAAAATCACCGAAGTAAAGGGCATATGCTGTGTCATGCGGCCCTTATTCCCTGCAAAAGGAACAGGTGCAAGTCTATCCGGCCTTGCGGGCACCGGGCCTTGCATAGCCTGCCATCAGATCGTTGAATTTCTCGCCCTGAATGGCGACGTGTTCATGCAGGGCCTCGGCTACCTGATCGGCATTGCCTGCCTCAAGCGCCGCGACGACACGCTTGTGTTCGTCCATAGACTGCGCCATCCGCCCGCGCACCCGCAGCTGCATCCTGCGGAACGGTTGCAGGCGTTTGTGCAGGCGCTCTGCCTCGGCCGCCATAAAGCTGTTGCCGCTGGCGTGGTAGATCAGGTGGTGAAACCGCTCGTTCTCGAAATAGTAGTTGTCGGTGTCGCCCGCCGTGACCGCCGCCTGACAGGCGCGTTCGGTCTGTTTCAGGTCGGCCAGATCGGCATCGGAAATGCGCCGCGCCGCAAGACGGCCGCACATGGCCTCCAGCCCCGCCATCACCTCGAACATCTCAACCAGCTCGACCAGACCGGGGTGCCGGACAAAGGCGCCGCGCCGTGGGATCAATTCCACAAGCCCCGAGGCCGCCAGCATTTGAAGGGCCTCGCGCAGGGGTGTGCGCGAAACGCCGAATTTCTCGGACAGGGTGACCTCGTCCAACCGTTCGCCATCGGCGAAATCACCGACCACGACCATCTGTTCCAGCTTTTCGCGGATGCTGTCTGCACGCCTGAGTTCCATGCCCTGACTATGCGTCCGCCCCGCTTTGAATTCAATCCTGTATTTATTGTATACAAGATTATTGACTCTGGATGCACAAACTCTAGTGTTATCGTAGCGTCACGCGGGCGGGAGACCTGCGTGACAGAATCTTTCAGGGAGGAAAGAAATGAAACGCACCATCATGACTGCCGTGTCGGCCATCGCGGTAACAGCCGCCTTTGCCGTATCGGCCTCTGCCACCGAACTGCGCCTGTCGCACCAGTGGTCCACCGGCGACGTCCGCCACAAGGTTGCACAAATGGTGGCCGACGATGTCGCCGCCGCAGGTGTTGACCTGAACATCACGATTTTCCCTTCGGCCTCGCTGTTCAAGGCAACCGAGCAATACAAGCCCCTGTCGCGCGGCCAGCTGGACATGACCGTTCTGCCCCTGTCCTATGCCGGTGGCCAGCAGCCCGCCTATAACCTGACGCTGATGCCCGGCCTGATCAAGAACCACGATCATGCCGCGCGCATGAACACGTCACCTTTCATGGCGAAGCTGGAAGAGATCATGGCCGGCGATGATGTCATGGTTCTGGTGCATGGCTATCTTGCGGGCGGCTTTGCCAGCACCAAGGGCTGCATCACCAAGCCTTCGGATGTCGCAGGTCTGAAAATCCGGGCCGCAGGCAAGGCGTTCGAGCAGATGCTGGCCGCAGCGGGGGCCTCTATCGCCTCTATGGCCTCCTCCGAGATCTATAACGCCATGCAGACCGGCGTTCTGGATGCGACCAACACGTCGTCCTCGTCGTTTGTGTCCTACCGCGTCTACGAGCAGGTTAAATGCTATACCCCTGCCAGCGATGTCGCACTGTGGTTCATGTATCAGCCGCTATTGGTGAACAAATCCACCTTTGACGGCCTGACTGCCGATCAGCAGGCCGCGTTGAAGACTGCTGGCGAAAAGGCACAGGCGTTCTATCTGACAGAAGCGAAACTGGAGGACGACGCCTCTGCCAAGGTCTTTGCCGATGCGGGCGTGGAAATCGCCAAGATGAGCCCGGAAGAGTTCACCATGTGGCAGGATCTGGCCAAGGAAAGCTCCTACAAGGCCTTCGTCGAAGACCTGCCAAACGGTCAGGAGCTTCTTGATCTGGCACTGGCCGTCGAATAAATCCGACAGCTTTGCGGGCCGCGCGTGACGTGGCCCGCACGTCCTGCATTTCACATTCATAAAAGGGCCAAGAGCATGTCCATTCAAAGCTCTGCCACCGCCTTGCGACCGGGAAACAACCCGTTTCTGAAGGCCGTTGCTGCAATTTCCACACTCTGCGGCTGGGCATCGGCCCTGATGATCGTGACTGCGGTTCTGATCACCTGCCAGATGATTTTCATCCGCTTTGTTCTGAACGGATCGACCATTTGGCAGACAGAGGCGGTGATCTATCTTGCCATCGCATCGACGCTTGTTGGCCTGCCCTTTGTGCAGTTGCTGCGGGGTCATGTGAATGTCGATCTGTTTCCGATGATGCTGAAGGGGCGCGCGCGGCGGGCCCTGGCGATAGGCACATCCGTGGTGGCGATCGGGATCATCGGGTTGATGTTCTGGTATGGCTATGACGTCTGGCACGAGGCCTATGCGCGCGGCTGGACATCGGAAACCGTCTGGGCCGTCCGCCTTTGGATCCCCTATCTGTCCATCCCTGTGGGCTTTGGCCTTTTGTTGCTGCAACTGATCGCCGATCTTGTGGCCCTGATCCTGAAAATCGATACGCCCTTTGGGTTGGAGGAAGCATAATGGACCCGCTTATTCTTGGGGCCCTTGTCGGCCTGTCCACCATCCTTGTTCTGTTTTCGGGCCTGTCGGTGGCCATGGGGCTGCTGGTCGTTGCCGGTTTCTTTTTGGTGGTTTTCGACGGCACCCGCAGCCTGGAGCTGATGCCGGAAATCCTGTTCGGTGACCTGAACAATTTCGCCCTGCTGTCGATCCCGATGTTCATCATCATGGGCGCCTCTATCGCCTCGACCCGTGCGGGCGCCGATCTTTACGAGGCGCTGGAGCGGTGGTTGACCCGTGTGCCCGGCGGGCTTGTCATCTCTAACCTCGGGGCCTGTGCGCTGTTCGCCGCGATGTCGGGGTCGTCCCCTGCCACCTGCGCCGCCATCGGCAAGATGGGCATCCCCGAGATGCGCAAACGCGGCTATCCCGACGGCGTCGCTGCGGGGTCTATCGCGGCGGGGGGCACCCTGGGCATCCTGATCCCGCCATCCGTCACGATGATCGTCTACGGCATCGCCACGGAAACCTCGATCGGCCGTCTGTTTCTGGCAGGTGTCATTCCGGGCCTGATGCTGGTCGGACTGTTCATGGCATGGGCGATCTATTCGACCTGGCGGTCCGGCGCGGGGGCGGTTCTGTCGCCCGTCACCTATTCCTGGGCAGAAAAATTCGAGATCCTGCCCCGCGTCATTCCCTTCCTTCTGATCATCGCAGGTGTGCTTTATGCCATGTATGGCGGCATCGCGACGCCATCTGAAACCGCTGCAGTGGGGGCCGTTCTGTGCGTTGTGATCGCCATGGTGATCTACCGCCTTTATAACCCGCGCAAGCTGTGGGTGATCCTGCGCGACAGCACCAAGGAATCGGTGATGATCCTGTTCATCATCGGCGCGGCGGGCGTGTTTTCCTATATGCTGTCGTCGCTTTCCATCACCCAAAGCATTGCGCAGTGGATCGGTACGCTGGACGTGAACCGCTGGGTGCTGATGGCCGTCATCAACGTGTTTCTGCTGGTCGCGGGGTTCTTTCTGCCCCCTGTTGCCGTGATCCTGATGGCCGCCCCCATCTTGTTGCCGATCATCACGATCGCGGGGTTTGACCCGATCTGGTTCGCGGTGATCCTGACCATCAACATGGAGGTGGGCCTGATCACTCCGCCCGTCGGTCTGAACCTTTATGTGATCAACGGCATCGCCCCTGACATTCCGCTGAAAACCATCCTGCTGGGGTCGATGCCCTTTGTGGTTTGCATGTTTGTGGCTATAATCCTGCTGTGCTTCTTTCCGGGCATCGCCACATGGCTGCCCGACTATGTGATGGGGGCTGCCCGATGACCCGGTTGACCGACCTTCTGTCCACCCTGTTCGAACGCCGCTACTTCAGCGAACCGACCAAGGGCCGCCGCCCGATAGAGGCGATGTGCCACGACCTGTTGACCAGCCGTGGCGATGTGTCGGGGATGCAGTTGGCCCGCATGATCCTTGACCGCTTCGAGGCGCTGGAGGATGCGGGACGGCTGGCGTTCTTTCAATTCCTGACCCGCGATATGGATGTCGATCCTGCGGCTGTGGCCCAAGCCGCGACAGAGTATGGCGCGGACCGCAACAAAGCGACCTACAGCGCCCTGTTGCGCATCGCCGA
Source organism: Pseudogemmobacter sp. W21_MBD1_M6 (assembly GCF_052119585.1). Taxonomy (NCBI): domain Bacteria; kingdom Pseudomonadati; phylum Pseudomonadota; class Alphaproteobacteria; order Rhodobacterales; family Paracoccaceae; genus Pseudogemmobacter; species Pseudogemmobacter sp. W21_MBD1_M6. The sequence continues at coordinate 22,280 of NZ_JBGQOJ010000003.1, forward strand.
GGCCCCGCGACAGGAGCTGGCGCGCCGCCTGAACCAGGTGCCCGGCGCCACCGCGCGACTGGTGGCCATGCGCACGGATCTGTTGCGCTTTGCCAAAGACGACCCGGCCCTGCTGCGCACCGATCAGGATTTTCAGCACCTGTTTTCGTCCTGGTTCAATCGCGGGTTTCTGGTGCTGCGCCGGATCAACTGGGACACGCCCGCCAGCGTTTTGGAACGCATCATCGCCTACGAAGCCGTTCATGCGATCGACAGTTGGGACGACCTGCGCCGCCGCCTGCAACCCGAAGACCGCCGCTGCTATGCGTTCTTCCACCCAGCGATGCCCGACGATCCGCTGATTTTCGTCGAGGTCGCGCTTGCCAAGGGTATCCCCGGTTCCATTCAGGCCGTTCTGGCCGAGGAACGCGCGCCGGTGCGGGCCACGGATGCCGATACGGCGGTCTTCTACTCGATCTCGAATTGCCAGTCGGGGCTTGCCGGAATTTCCTTCGGCAACTCGCTGATCAAACAGGTGGTGGCCGATCTGTCGCGCGACCTGCCGCATCTGAAGACCTTTGTGACCCTGTCCCCTATTCCCGGCCTTGGCCGCTGGATGGACGGGCAGGACGACGAACGGATCACCGCCCTGCGCTATGCCGCACGTCAGGGCGATACGAAAAAACTGACCGCCGAGGCCGACCCGCTGCGCGCCATCGCCGCCCATTACCTGCTGGAGGCCAAGCGCGACAACGGCCTGCCCGCCGATCCCGTTGCGCGGTTCCATCTGAACAACGGCGCCCTTGTGCACGAGATTCACGCAATGGCCGATACATCCGCCAACGGGCTGAACGCATCCTGCGGCGCGATGGTGAATTACCTTTACGATTCTAACCGGATCGAGGAAAATCACGAGGATTTCGCATCGACCCGCAAGGTCGTTGCCAGCAAGCCGGTTCAGGCGCTGGCCCGCACCGCCCGGACGACAGGAATGACCGCCGCAAAGGCGGGCGACAAGACAAGGACACCAAGCAATGCCTAATGTGCTGTATGACGCGCTGTTCGGACGCCATTCCGGCAGTCAGGCCCCCTTTCTTCACCTGACGGATGGCAGCACGCTGACCTATGACGCCTTTCTGAAACTGGCGGGGCGCTTTGCCCATACCATCACCGACGAGGGCCTTGTTGCGGGCGACCGCCTTGCCGTGCAGATCGAAAAATCACCCGAGGCGCTGGCGATCTATGCCGCCTGCGTCCAGACCGGCGTGATCTTTTTGCCGTTGAACACCGGATATATGCCCGAAGAGGTGCAGTATTTCGTCGAGAATTCCGGTGCCAGACTGCTGATCTGTGACGTTCGCAATGCCGTCGGGCTGACCCCGATTGCGGCAAACGCAGGTGCCGGCCTGATGACGATGAACGCCGACGGTTCGGGCAGCTTTTCCGCCGTCGCCGTGACCAAGTCCGACCGTTTTGCCACGGTGGACCGCACCGGCGATGACCTTGCCGCGTTCCTCTATACCTCTGGCACCACGGGGCGGTCCAAGGGGGCGATGCTGACGCAGACCAACCTGTTGTCGAACGCGCAGACGCTGGTGGACTACTGGCGGTTCACATCCCGCGACGTGCTGCTGCATGCCTTGCCGATCTTCCACACGCACGGGCTGTTTGTGGCGACGAATGTCACCCTGCTGGCGGGCAGCGCGATGATCTTCCTGCCAAAATTCGACCCCGCCGTGATGATCGCGCAAATGCCTAAGGCCACGGTGATGATGGGTGTGCCGACGTTCTACACCCGCCTGCTGGACGATCCGGCGTTTACCAAAGAGCTGACCGCGCATATGCGCCTGTTCGTGTCGGGCAGTGCGCCACTTTTGTCCGAGACCCATGTGCAATTCGAGGACCGCACCGGCCACCGGATTCTGGAACGCTATGGCATGACCGAAACCAACATGAACACCTCTAACCCTTACGACGGCACGCGCCGCGCGGGCACGGTGGGCTTTCCCCTGCCCGGTGTCGAGTTGAAGGTCACGGACCCCGCCACCGGCGCCACCCTGCCGCAGGGCGAGATCGGCGTGATCGAGGTGCGTGGGCCGAATGTGTTCAAGGGCTACTGGCAGATGCCGGAAAAGACCCGCGAGGAACTGCGCGAGGACGGGTTCTTTATCACCGGCGATCTGGGGGTGATCGACGATCAGGGCTATGTGCAGATTGTCGGGCGCGGCAAGGATCTGATCATTTCGGGCGGCTACAACATCTACCCCAAAGAGGTGGAGCTGATGCTGGACGAGCAGGACTGCGTAATGGAAAGCGCGGTGATCGGCGTGCCGCATCCCGACTTTGGCGAAGGCGTGGTGGCGGTTCTGGTGCCATCGAGCGGCAAACAGATCGACACCGACGCGATCATGGCCGACATCAAGCCGCGCATCGCCCGTTTCAAGCAGCCAAAGCGCATTGTGGTGATGGACGAACTGCCCCGCAACACGATGGGCAAGGTCCAGAAAAACGTGCTGCGGGATATGTTCGCGGACAGCTTTACAACGTAACCGCCTGGCCCGTTTCGGCAGAGCGTTGCGCGGCAAGGCCCATGGCCACCGCGCGCGCGCCGTCCGCCAGCGTGACCTCTATCGGGCCTGTCCCGCGCACGACCTCTAGAAATTTGGCGTGCTGGTAATAGGTTGAGCCGTTGTGGTCGCCTGCCGCCAACAGCGCCGGATCGACGGGAATATCCAGAACGACCGGCCCCTTTGGGTCGCGCGGGCTGACGATCAGTTGCGGCACGGGGGCCGCGCCCAGATGCGCGGGCCAGAACCGCCCCGGCCCCGGCACCAGACATTCGATCTTGCCCTTTGGCCCGACCGCGCTGATCTCTTCCTGATAGCGCGCACCTTCGGCGAACATGCACAGTTCCAGCATCGCCCGTGCACCATTGGCAAAATCAACGATGACATAGCCATTGTCCCAGATGTCGGACACCTGCCCGTCATAGACCTCGTGCAGATGGTTCACCGACTGACCGGCAGAGGCCATGACGCGCACCGGTTCAGATGCAACCACCAGCGCCATCAGATCGAAGAAGTGACAGCATTTTTCCACCAGCGTTCCGCCGGACTGCGCGTTGAAGCGGTTCCAGTTTCCGACCTTTTGCAGAAAGGGAAAGCGATGCTCGCGGATGGTCAGCATCTTTACTCCACCCGTCGCCTGCTCTGCCTGCGCGATCAGGGCGGCCACGGGCGGCATATAGCGGTATTCCATTGCGACCCAGACCGGCGCCGGATACGCCCCGCGCAGCACGGCGACCCGCGCCACTTGACCGACAGAGATGTAAAGCGGCTTCTCCACAAGAACGGGCAGCGGCCGGGTGGCGGCGATCTGCTCCAGTTGCTCAAGATGCAGATGGTTCGGGCTGACGATCAGCAGGCAGTCAAGCGCGGGGTGCGCCAGAAGCGCCTCGACCGAAGTGACAAACGCGGCCTCTGGTGCAAGCGCCTTTGCGGCGGCCGCCATGGCGGCATCGGGTTCAAAGACCGCAGCGACCCGCGTATCTGGCAAAAGCGCTATATTGCGCAGATGTTCCTGCCCCATCATCCCGCAGCCGATGATGCCATAGTTAACTATTTTCGACATTTATTTCCCTATTTCAGGCGTGAAACGTAGACTGACTTGTTATTATCGAACCAAGTGCGTGAAAACTCTGCCCGCGCGTTGTCCTGATCCCAGCTGATCCTTTCGATATACCCACAGGGCGCGCCCGGGACTTGACCAAAGGTATCCGGTGCCCAGTCCGGCACCGTATTGATCCCGATGCGATCCTCGGCACGCGAGATCCACAGGCCAAGGCGGGTCCGGTAAAACAGATACAGCGATTCAGACAGATCGCGGATTTCGATCCGGTCGGAAAAGCGCCCGTCCAGCCAGATTTCCTCGACCGCGACGGGGATCTGGTTCAACCTGCGCAGACGGCGAATGCGGTGCCCTTCGGGCGAAGGCCCGAAATCGGGGAATGCGGCGGGTTTCGGCAACCGTTGAACGGACAGCGCATCCGCCGTGGGCAGGCCGCCGCCCTCGGGCAGCTCCAGCCGGAACAAGGCATAGACGCCCGAGTGCTCTGCGCTGTGGCGGACATAGTTGCCCGATCCCTGACGCCGTTCCAGCAGGCCCTTTTCGGTCATATCCGCCAGCGCCTTGCGCAGGGTTCCCACCGAAATTCCCAGCTCTCCCGCCATCTCGCGCTCCGGTGCCAGACGCTCGCCGTCCAGCAACCGGCCCGCCATGATCTCGCGGATCAACAGTTCTGCCGTCTGGATGTATCTGGGCAGCGCGTTCCGGTCGGACATGGAATTCCCGATGTTGACGAATTAATTGATACACTATTGATGCATATCAAAGCGGATGCTACGCAAGTGGAAAATCGAAACCGGAAGGAGATTCGATGTCTGTCGTGCCCGTTACGTCGCAAGACCTTGATGCGATAGAGGTTTCGTGGTTCGCCGCGCTCTGCTCCGACGATTATGAGTTCCTTGGCGTGCCCGACGGCGCCCTTAGATCATCGTGGGACCATTGCAGCACCATCGTGAAAGAGGCCGAATCGCAGGGGTTCCGCAACATCCTGTGCCCCTCGTCCTATCAGGTCGGGCAGGACACCCTGTCGTTCGTCGCCGGATGTGCGTCGGTCACCGACCGGATCAACATGCTGGCCGCCGTCCGCTGCGGCGAGATGCAGCCGATCATGCTGGCCCGCACATTGGCCACGCTGGACCACATGTTGAAGGGTCGCCTGACCATCAACATCATCAGTTCGGATTTCCCCGGTCAAGTCGAGGACAGCAAGTTCCGCTATCAACGGTCCCGCGAAGTGGTCGAGATATTGCGTCAGGCCTGGACGCAAGACGAGATCAACTACAGCGGGCAAGTTTATGATTTTAAAGGCATTACCACCGCTCCTGCAAAGCCGTATCAGCAGAACGGCGGCCCGCTTATGTATTTTGGCGGCTATTCCCCCGACGCGCTGGACCTTTGTGCAGAGCATTGCGATGTCTACCTGATGTGGCCCGAAACCAAGGACGAACTTGCGGGCCGGATGAAGGCAGTCCATGCCCGCGCCGAGGCTTATGGCCGCACGCTTGACTATGGTCTGCGCGTCCACATGATTGTGCGCGACACAGAGATCGAGGCCCGCGAATACGCCGAACATCTGGTCAGCAAACTGGACGACGAGGCAGGCCGCGCGATTCGTGAACGGGCGCTGGATGCCCGGTCTTTGGGCGTGTCGCATCAGGCAAAGAACCGCGACCTGGCGGATATGGACGGCTTTATCGAACCGCATCTGTGGACCGGCGTCGGTCGTGCGCGATCCGGTTGCGGTGCAGCCCTTGTCGGATCGACAGATCAGGTTATGTCCGAAATCGAGGCCTACCGAAAAATGGGCATCCGCGCGTTCATTTTTTCGGGTTATCCGCATCTGGACGAGTGCAAACACTTTGGCAGCCGCGTCTTGCCACATCTGAAAACCTGTTCCCTGCCAGAGGCTTACGGTCGGGTTCCAACCGAAACACCAATGACCCCGCTTGGGGCAGGAGAGCGTCGCTGATGCAACGACTGACCATCGCCGAAAACCTGACATTCAGCCGCATGATCTATGGCATGTGGCGCTTGGGCGATGACGCCGACCACTCCCCGCATCACGTGCAGACCAAGATCGAGGCCTGCCTTGCGCAGGGCATCACCACCTTCGATCAGGCGGATATCTACGGCGACTACGGCGCAGAGGCCATTCTGGGCCAGTGCCTGCGCCAGACACCTGCCCTGCGCGACCAGATGCAGATCGTCACCAAATGCGATATCGTGGCCCCCTGTGGCCGTTATGCCGACCGCCGTGTAAAATATTATGACACAAGCGCCGCGCATATCGGTGCCAGCATCGACGCCTCGTTGACCAATATGGCGATCGAACAGATCGACCTGCTTTTGATCCATCGCCCTGATCCGTTCATGGACCACCATGAAACCGGCGCCGCCCTTGACGCGGCAATTGCGGGCGGCAAAGTCCGCGCGGTGGGCGTGTCGAACTTCAAACTGCACGACTGGACGCTGCTGCAATCCGCTATGAAGGCCCCGCTGGTCACCAACCAGATCGAGGTAAGCCTGATGGCGCCTGCGCCCTTCACCAACGGCGACATCGCGTATTTGCAGGAACGCGGGGTCGCGCCGATGGCATGGTCTCCTTTGGGTGGCGGCGCGCTGTTCAGCCCTGAAAACAAAGACTTACGCTGGAAACTTAAATCTGTCGGACAGGCATTCGGCGTTGACGAGGCCGCTGTAGCAGTGGCCTGGCTACTGGCGCATCCCGCAAAGATCATGCCAGTGATGGGCACGAATAATCTGGACCGCATCCGGTGCATGGGCGATGCTTTCAAGGTTCAGATGGACCGCGAAACATGGTTCGAACTATACACCGGGGCATTGGGACACGAGGTGCCCTGATGGCCGACGGAGGAACAGGACCGATGCACCAATTCACCCCCGGCCCCGATACGGTCCGTGATTTCCGCGACGCTCTTGGCCGGTTTGCAACCGGGGTGACGGTTGTGACCACGGCCAGCGCAAAGGGGCCGATCGGCATCACCGCCAACAGCTTTGCCAGCGTGTCGCTGGACCCGCCGCTTGTGCTGTGGTCGCCTGCGCGCGCCTCCAGCCGGTTCCCGTATTTCGCCGGGGCAAAGCATTTCGCGGTCCATGTGATGGGTGCAGAGCAGGTCGATCTGTGCCAGCGGTTCGCGCGGAACGGGTTCGATTTCGACGGGCTGGACTGGACAGAAAACAAGGACGGCGTTCCGGTGATTGCGGGGTGCCTTGCGCGATTCGAATGCACGACGGTTGCGGGACATGATGGCGGGGATCACCTGATCGTGGTTGCCTCGGTTGTGCGGGCGGCCCTGCGCGAAGGCGCGCCGCTGGTGTTTGTCGGAGGGGGATACGGCAGCCTTGATCCTGCCGTTTAAGGCACTGAACGTAAAACAATAAGGCCCGAAAACGGGCCATTTCGGGAGGATGGAACATGGCGCTTTTGCTAGGGTTGCTTGCACCCTTTCAAATGTTCAACACCCATGTGTTGCGCCTGGGGCGCGGCATCGCGGTGGTCTGCATGGCGTTGATGGTCATCATCATCCTGACGCAGGTTTTCTTTCGCTATGTGCTGAACGACGCGCTGAACTGGCCGGACGAGGCGGCGCGGTTTCTGATGCTCTGGATGACCGGCCTGATCGCGCCCACCGCCTTTCGGCGCGGCGGGTTCGTGTCGATCGACATGGTCCTGCGGATGCTGCCGCGCACGGCAGGCGCGCTGGTGTCGCTGGCGCTGCTGTGCACCTCGCTTCTGGTGCTGATCGTGGCGACGCGGCTGGGCATGAACCACGTCAATTCGGGGTGCCTGTTTAACTCTGCCACGTTGCGCATCCCCTTCACGCTGCATCTGGCCTTTCCGCTGCCCTTTACCGATCTTTCGGCGACGATCTGCACCAAGGACGACTATGCCTTCAGCTTTGAATGGGGATGGACGCGGCTGAAACTGGCCCACATGTATGCCTCGATCTATGTGGGCATCATCCTGCTGGCGCTTGTGAATATCGAACTGATCCTGCGGGCTGTCATAACAGTGTCAGGTGGCGGTGACAGGTTGCCGGTGCTGTCCACAGAGATTCCGGCGGGGGCTGAATAATGCTGATCTGGTTCCTTCCCGTCTTTCTGGTGTTCCTGCTGATCGGCTTTCCCGTGGTTTTCGGCCTTGTCTTTGCGCCGGGGATTTTGTTGTACCTGAACGGCCAAGAGCGCGACATCGCCCTGCTTTACCGCAACGTCTATACCGGCATGGACAGCTTTCCGCTGATGGCGATCCCGTTCTTCATGCTGGCGGGCGAATTGATGAACCGCGGCGGCATCACCATGCGGTTGGTCGAGTTCAGCCAATCGCTGATGGGCCATCTGCGCGGCGGTCTGGCGCATGTAAATATCCTGTCGTCGATGCTGTTCGCGGGCCTGTCCGGCTCTGCCGTGGCCGACACATCGGCGCTGGGGTCGATGCTGATCCCCGCGATGGAGCGACAGGGCTACACCCGCCGTTTTGCCGCCGCGATCACCGCCGCCAGCTCGGTTATCGGGCCAATCATCCCACCGTCGGGCATCATGATCATCTACGCCTATGTCATGGGCGAAAGCGTGGCTGCCCTGTTCCTTGCGGGCATCGTGCCGGGTATTCTGGTGGGCGTAGGGCTGATGCTGATGGTCAAGGTCATGGCCGACAAATACGATTTCCCCGTCGCCAGCGCCAAGACCACATGGGGCGAACGCGGTCAGGCCAGCCTGCGTGCCTTCTTCCCGCTGCTGACGCCGGTGATCATCCTTGGCGGCATCCTTGGCGGGGTTTTCACCCCGACAGAGGCCGCAGCCGTCGCCGCCGCCTATGCGATGTTCATCGGCCTGTTTGTGCTGAAAACACTGAGACTGCGCGATATCCCCGACGTGCTGATGCGCGCGTCGATGACATCTGCGGTTGTGCTGTTGCTGGTGGGGGCGGCTATGGCGTTCAAAACCGTGGTCAGCCTCAGCCATGCGCCCGAACATCTGGCCGCCGCCATTCTGGGCATGTCCGACAATCCGCTGATCCTGTTGTTCCTGATCAATATCTTGTTGTTCATTGTCGGCATGTTTCTGGACGCAGGCCCCGCGATCATCATCCTCGGGCCGATCCTTGGCCCGATCTTCACCTCGCTGGGCGTAGACTCCGTGCATTTCGCCATCATCATGAGCGTAAACCTGACCGTCGGCCTTGCGACGCCGCCCATGGGGCTGGTGCTGTTCGTGGCCTCGTCCGTGTCCGGCGAAAGGGTCGAAACCATCGCCCGCGCCATCCTGCCATTTCTTGCGGTCGAGGTGTTCGTGATCTTCCTGATCACCTACATCCCCGCAATTTCCATGACGATCCCGCGCCTTGCGGGTTTTGTGAACTAACTGCAAACAGCAACCCCAGGGAGGTAGACATGCTGAGAACCACGATAAAGTCGCTGATGATGGCGACCATTCTGGCAGGGGCGCCAATGGCCGCCTTTGCGGCGGATTTCACCATCCGCGCCACGGCCAACTCGAACGAGAACGACGAGGATTACGACGGTCTGGTGGTGTTCAAGAACTACGTCGAGGCCGCATCGAACGGCGCGATCGCCGTCGAGATGTTCATCGGAACACAACTGTGTTCGACTGGGGCGGAATGCCTTCAGGGCGTCGCCGACGGCTCTATCGACGTCTATATCTCGACCTCGGGCGGCGCTGCGGGCATTTTCCCCTATATTCAGGTGCTTGACCTGCCCTACCTGATGTCCAGCGACCGCATCGCCGAAACCGTCCTGTCAGGCGATTTCACCCGCGAGTTGCGCAAGATGGCGCTGGCCGATTCCGGCGACAAGATCCGCCTGATGACCATCGGCAACACCGGCGGCTGGCGCAATTTCGTCAACACAAAGCGCCGCATCGTGTCCCCCGCCGATCTGGAAGGGCTGAAGATCCGCACCGTGGTTGCCGACCTGCCGCAAGAGTTGGTGAAATCCATGGGGGCCTCGCCGACGCCGATCCCCTGGCCAGAGCTGTTTACCTCGTTGCAGACCGGCGTGGTCGAGGGGTCGCAGAACGGGATCACCGACATCATGGGAATGAAATTCCCCGATGCGGGCTTGAAATACATGACGCTGGACGGCCATTCCTACATGGGGGCGCTGTGGTGGATGTCGAACGACAGGTTCCTGGCGATGCCGGAAGATCTGCGCAAAATCGTGAACGACGGGTTCTACGCGCTGCAACAGGCCACGTTCGCCTCGCCCAAGCGCAAGTCGATCCAGGCCTATGCCGATTTCGCAGCCGTCGGCGGTGATCTTTATGTGCCGTCCCCTGCCGAAAAGGCCGCGTTCAAAGAAGCCGCAGCACCGGTGTTCGACTGGTTCAAAGCCAACATAGACAAGGGCGATGTGGTCTTTACCGCGCTGACCGATGCCGTCGCCAAAGCCGAAGCCGCCGAGGCAGCCAACAGCGCATCCGATCTGAACTAGCCCCAAAGGGGGCGCGGGCCATGCGGCCTGCGCCCCCTACCCGCCCGTCTAATCCTGCGGCCTATGCGGTGGCCAGCCACTGGATCAGCCTGCCATTCTTCTCGGCAAAAATACTCCCGCGCGGAGCGCGAAACCCCGCCCCAGCGCGCAACGCACGACATTCGACCCGATCTAGAACTTTCCGATCCGGCGCGCCATTCTGGCCATCTGCCGCGCCCGTTTGGCCGCGTCTTTTCCCGCCTTGGCCTGTGTATGGTCGGCGGGCGTCATGGCCGCAGCAGTCTTGCCGCGCCGCGACGCGACCTCGATGCCCTTGTTCACGCCCGTATTGATCAGCTTGCGCGTAACAATATTGACGATCATGTTGATCAGCTTCGTCATATCCATGGTTCGGCTCCAATCAATCCTCGAACAGTTCGCTCTGCCCGCTTTCGTCGTCGTCGTCCTCTTCGCCACCGTCTTTCGCGGTCAGCACCGTTCCGGGGGGGGGGCGGTTTTCCAGTAGCCCCGCCGACCGCAGCTCTTTCAAACCGGGCAGATCGCGGGCGCTTTCCAAGCCGAAATGGTCAAGAAATTCTTGCGTGACCACAAAGGTCACCGGGCGCCCCGGCGACATCCGCCGCCGCCCGAACCTGATCCATTCCATCTCGATCAGCTGGTCGACCGTGCCGCGCGAAACGGAAACCCCGCGTATTTCCTCGATCTCGGCCCGTGTCACCGGTTGATGATAGGCAACAATCGCCAGCGTCTCGATCGCGGCACGGCTAAGTTTGCGCACCTCGACCGTTTCCTTCTGCATCAGAAACCCCAGATCGGGCGCGGTGCGGATGGCCCAGGCGTCGCCCACGCGCACCACCCGCACGCCGCGCCCCTCATAGCGTTTGCGCAAGTAGACCAATGCCTCTGCCGGATCGCATCCATGGGGCATGCGCCCTGCCAGATCGCGGACCGTCACAGGGTCCGCCGTGGCGAACAGGATCGCCTCGACCATGCGCTCCTGCTCGCCCATGGGCGGCGCCTCGAACAGGCTTTTCTCGGTCTCTTGCTCAACCATTCGCGGGGCCCGCTTTCTTTCTGATCTGGATCGGGGCAAAGGTCTCGCCCTGCCGCAATTCTATCTTGCCCGCCTTCGCCAGTTCCAGCGAGGCGGCAAACGTCGCCGCCGTGGCAGAGCGGCGCATCACGGGGTCCACCTGCCACCCCTCGGGCAGCCAGGTCGTCAGATCAGACCAGTCCCCCGCAAAGCCGATCAACCCGCGCATCCGTTCCAGCGCCTGTTCCATCGTGTAAACGCGGTCGCGGTCCAACACGAAGGGCCGGAAATCATCCTTGGTGCGGATCCGGGCATAGCCCTGCATCAGGTCCAGCAGCGTCGCGGTATAGCGCAGGGTGCGCAGGCGCATCACGTCCTCTGGCAGGCCGCGCGCATAGAAATCCCGCCCCAGATGATAGCGCCCCATCAACTGCGCCGCCGCCTCTCGCATCGCCGCCAGACGTTCCAGTTGGAATGCCAGATGGGCGGCCAGCTCTTCGCCGGACGGCCCCTCGTCGCGTGGATCGGGCGGCAACAGCAGGCGGGATTTCAGAAAGGCCAGCCAGGCCGCCATCACAAGATAATCGGCCGCCAATTCGATCCGCAGCGCCTTGGCCTGTTCAATAAAAGTCAGATATTGCCGCGCCAGATCCAGCACCGAGATTTTGCGCAGATCCACCTTCTGGGTACGCGACAGGGTCAAAAGCAGGTCAAGCGGGCCTTCGAACCCGTCGACATCGATGATCAGCGCCTCTGCGGCCAAACGTGCCTCGACCGAATGTGTGCTTTCTTCCCACAGGTCCTCAGCCATTGCCGCGCCCCTCCATCAGCGCCGCGAACTCTGCCGTCAGACCGGGGATATCGGCGGGCACGACATCAGAGCGCACCGCTATTGCCCGGGCCGCCCGCACCATCGCGCGATCGGCCATTCGCCCCGCCCCGCGTATGACCGACTGCATGTCGCCAAGATCGCCGTTGCAGTGCAGCACCACATCGCAACCCGCGCGGATCGCGGCCTCGGCGCGGTGGGCGACCGTGCCTGTCAGCGCCTCCATCGAGATGTCGTCTGTCATCAGAAGCCCGTCAAAGCCGATTTTCTTGCGGATAAGCTCGATCATGATCGGCGAAGTCGTCGCGGGGAAATCAGGATCAATGGCGTCATAGACCAGATGCGCCGTCATCCCCATCGGCAGGTCGTTCAGCGCCTTGAAGGCGGCAAAATCTTGCGCCTCCAGCGCGGCACGGTCCTCGGTCACGACAGGCAGGGCCTTGTGGCTGTCCAGCTGCGCGCGCCCGTGGCCCGGAATATGCTTCAGAACCGGAATAACGCCGCCCGCCAGCAGCCCGTCTGCCACGTCACGCGCGGCTTTGACAACGCCCTTCAGGGTCGTGCCATAGCATCTGTTTTTCAGAAAAGGATGGGTGTTGTCCCTGGCAATATCGGCCATCGGCGCGCAATTGCTGTCGATCCCCACCGCGCGCAATTCATCCGCGATCAGTCGATACCTGATCCACATGGCGCGGCGCGCGTCCACCTTGTTCAACGCTTGCATCTGGTCCAGCGGCGGCAGCCACCCCCGCCAATGGGGCGGGCCAAGGCGCTGCACGCGCCCGCCTTCCTGATCGACAAGGATCGGCGCGTCAAAGCCCACCGCATCGCGCAAAGCGTCGGTCAGGCGGCGGGTCTGGTCGGGGGTTTCGATGTTGCGGGCAAACAGGATGAACCCAAGCGGCTTCACCTCTTTGAAGAACGCGGCCTCGTCCTGCCCCAGACCGGAGCCGCTGCACCCCAGTATGGCGGCAGCGCGCACCATCTACCGCGTCACCACCGGAATGCAGGCGGCATTTTCCGCCAGCAAGGCAGAGCAGAACCGCCGCGCATCATTGATATCGTCAAAGCCCATGGCGCGCAGGCGGTAAAAGGTGCGCCCGCCGCTTTGGGCCTGCTGGATGACACGGGATTTGCCCCCCAGATAGTCGCCGAACCGGCCCGACAGGCGGTCCCATTCCGCGCGGGCGACCTCGGGGGTGTCAAACGCGCCAAGCTGGGCCAGACGGGTGCCCGCAGGGATGGCGTTTGCGTCAACCTCGGCGATCGCCGCATTGGCCGCGCCGGGGTCCGAGGATACCGCGACAGCGGCGGCAACAGCGCGGGCGGCCAGGTCGATATCGGGGCGGATTTTTGGGCGTGGCGACCGCACGACACCGCCAATGGCCATCGCGACAGCCGCCTCGATCGCATCGGGAACGCCAGCAACATCGGTGGTCCCGGCGGCCAGAGGCGCCTGCCCTTCGGCTATTTTCTCGGCCATGGCCAGGGCTGCGGCGACGGGATCGGCGGCCTCGGCATCGTCAAGCACCACGTCCTGCGCGGGGTCAAGCAGCGTCGGCTGCACGACCGCAGGCAGCGCCAGATCGGTTTCTGCCGCCTCTGCCATAGGGGTTGCCTCTGGCGCGGGGGCAGCACTGGTGGCGGTGCCGGGGGGTTGATCCTCGGCGGTCAAAAGAACCGGTCTGGGTGCCAGCGTCAAACGGTCCGCAGGTGTTTCTGCCGCACCTTCGGCCTGAACAGAATTCACCGCAAGCCCTTGATAATCCGCGGAAATGCCGCCAGGGCTTTCGGGTTGCACCCGTGTCGGACCTTCCAGTGCGCGCACGACAGGAACGCCGTTCACATCGCGCATCGCCAGCTTGTAGCCCCAAACGCCCAGCCCGATCACAAGCGCGATCGACAGAGCGGCACCTGCCAGATTAACCACTTTTGTCGTGCCCGCGCCCTTGGGTGGCTCGTTCGAATATGCGTAATCGCCCTGACTATAGTCTGCCATGTCTGCCTCGCTGCCCGTGTGCACGATACCCTCGCGCCGTAGGTCGTGTTATCTGCCTCACGACCGACCGGTAGCGCTTGTAATCAGCGCATTTCCTCGGCGGGTGCGACGCCAAGAATACCAAGACCTGAGGAAATAACAACGGCTACGGCCCGTATCAGCGCGATTTTACCCGCAGATGCCTCCGCATTGCCCTCTTGCAGGAACCGAAGTCCGGGATTGTCGTTGCCCTTGTTCCAAAGTCCGTGGAAATCGGACGCCAGTTCATACAGATAGAACGCGATCCGGTGCGGCTCGCTGGTGCGGGCGGCGATTTCCACCAGCCGTGGCCATTCGGCCAGTTTTCTGGCAACCTGATATTCGGCGTCGTCCTGAAGGGCGGGCGTATCCTGCCCCAGCACGTCCATGCCCGCCTCTGCCGCCTTGCGCAGCACGGAATTGACCCGCGCGTTGGCGTATTGAACGTAGAACACCGGGTTGTCCTTGGACTGTTCCAGCACTTTGGTGAAATCAAAGTCCAGCGGCGCATCGTTCTTGCGGGTCAGCATGACAAAACGGGTGACGTCCGGCCCGACCAGTTCGACCAGATCGCTGAGCGTGACGAAATTTCCGGCGCGTTTGGACATCTTGAACGGCTCGCCGTCCTTGAACAGGCGCACCAGTTGGCACAGCTTGATATCCAGCGAGACCTGACCGTCGGACAGCGCAGACACCGCCGCCTTCATCCGCTTGACATAGCCGCCATGATCCGCGCCGAACACGTCGATCAGCATGTCATAGCCACGCTGCACCTTGTCGTAATGATAGGCGATGTCGGGGGCGAAATAGGTCCAGCCGCCATCGGATTTCTGCACCGGACGGTCCACATCGTCGCCATGCGCGGTCGAGCGGAACAAGGTTTGCTCGCGCGGCTCCCAGTCCTCGGGGGTTTTGCCCTTGGGTGGTTCAAGAACGCCGCGATAGATCAGCCCCTTGGCGTCCAGCGCAGCCAGCGCCTCTTCGATCTTTCCGGTGCCATATAGCGATTTCTCACTGTAAAATACATCCATCTCGACCCCGAGGGACGCCAGATCGGACCGGATCATATGCATCATCGCATCGGTCGAGAAATCGCGCAGCTCTTCCAGCCATTCCTCTTCGGGCTTGCCGACCAGCGCATCGCCGTAAGCCTCGGCCAGCGCGTAGCCAACCGCGACAAGGTAATCGCCGGGATAGGTGCCATCGGGGAATTCCACCTGCTGGCCGCAGGCCTCGAGGTAGCGCAGATAGACAGAGCGAGCCAGAACATCGACCTGTGCGCCGCCATCGTTGATGTAATATTCGCGGGTCACGTCATAGCCGGCGTAGTCCAGCAGACTGGCCAGCGCATCGCCAAAGACCGCGCCACGGGTATGGCCCACATGCAGCGGGCCGGTCGGGTTGGCCGACACATATTCGACGTTGACCTTTTTGCCCTGCCCCATGGTCGACCGGCCAAATCCGGTTCCCCGCGTCAGCGCCGCAGTGACGATGCCGCCCCAGACGCCCTTGTCCAACCGCAGGTTCAGAAACCCCGGCCCCGCCACTTCCGCTGTGACGATGCGCCCGTCGGCGGTCAGCTTGGCGGCCAGCGCCTCGGCGATGGTGCGGGGGTTGGCCTTGGCGGGTTTCGCCAGAACCATCGCCGCATTCGTGGCCATGTCGCCATGCGCCGGATCGCGCGGAGGTTCCACCGTCACAGCGGCAAAATCCAGCCCCTCTGGCAGGACGCCTTCGGCGGTCAGGGCGATCAGGCTGTCAATGACAAGGCTACGGATATCGGCAAACAGGTTCATCGGGGGTCATCCTTCGGGTTCGCCTGCGGGTTTAGCAGACCAAACGGGCGGGTCAACGCCCCCCACGCCTACTTCTTTGCGTCTTTCCGGGCCTTTTCCTCTGCTTCGGCCTTTGCCTCGTCCTTTTGCGCCTTTGCCTTGGTGTCGTCGGAACCGGGGGGGCGCAGAAAAATCAGGCGTGCCCCCGCCGCCGGTTTGATCTCTTCGTCGGGGTCCACCATCCGCAGCTCTCCCGACGGGGAAATCCGCGCGAACAGAACCGCCTCGGCGTTGTCGGTGCGCCAATCGGCAAAGCTCAGCTCCTCTGTCAGGGGGGTCATGCGAAAGCTCCAGTTTCTGGCCAGAAGCGCGTTCAACTCGTCAAAAGTCTCGCCCTTGCCGAACTTTTTGCCGCCCAGTGTCGTGGGCAGCGCATGCCGCGCCTGATCGCCCTTGGTGCGGCCGATCTGGAACACCTGCGTGCGACCGAATTCCGGCGCAAGATCGGTGGTCACCAGCGTGTTGTAGGCGTCGTTGTCGGTTGCCGCGATAACCGTCGCATAGCTGACCAGTTCGACATTGTGCTCTGCCGCCTCGGACAGGATATCACCGTAATAGGTGGGGATGCCCGCCTCGCGTGCGGTGCGCAGCCGGTTGCGGTTCGGGTCGGTCATCAGAACGGGGATCTGCGCCGCGACAAGCGCTTCGGCAAAGGCGCGGCTGAACCGCGAGCCGCCCACCAGCAGAACGCCGGGGGATTCCGCCTCGGCCAACCCAAGAAATCTGGCGAAAGGCACAAGGGTAAAGCCGTGCAGCACCACGGTCACCGCCACCAGTGCAAAGGCCAGCGGCGTGAACAACGCCCCGTCCTCGATCCCCAGATCGACCAGACGGGTGCCGAACAGCCCCGCCACAGCCACCAGAAC
This sequence comes from Pseudogemmobacter sp. W21_MBD1_M6, assembly GCF_052119585.1. Taxonomy (NCBI): domain Bacteria; kingdom Pseudomonadati; phylum Pseudomonadota; class Alphaproteobacteria; order Rhodobacterales; family Paracoccaceae; genus Pseudogemmobacter; species Pseudogemmobacter sp. W21_MBD1_M6. The sequence continues at coordinate 38,936 of NZ_JBGQOJ010000003.1, forward strand.
CACGCCGCGCGGGCCGGTCAGCGCGATCAATAGGCGCTCTTTCGCAGGGATGTCGGTGCCGATAAAAGCCACAGCCACGGTCAGCGGCCGCGCGACAAACACCACAGCCAGCACAAAGATGATCGCCCGCCAGTCAAGCCGCTCCAGCGCCGAAAAATCAAGCGAGGCCGCCAACAGGATAAACACCCCCGACACCAGCAACACCGTCGCATGTTCCTTGAACCGGCGCAGCTCCGCGTAGCTGGGCAAACCGGCATTGGCGATCACAATGCCCATGATCGTGACGGCCAAAAGGCCACTTTCATGCAAGACCGTGTCCGCCAGGGCGAAACAGGCCAGAAGCACGGCGAACAGCACCGGAACCTTCATGAATTCGGGGACATGGCCGCGTTTGAACGCCGCAGACAGCCCGAAGCCCGCAATCGCCCCCAGCGCCGTCGCGATGGCGACCCCGACCAGCAGATCAATCGCCGCATTGCCCAGCGTGGTCGCGGTATTCAGGATCAGGACCGCCTCGAAGGCCAGAACAGCCGCCAGCGCCCCGATGGGATCGTTGATGATCGCCTCCCATTGCAGCAACGCCGCCGGACGCCGCGACAGGCGCGCCGTGCGCAGCAAGGGCGCAATCACGGTGGGACCGGTGACAATCATGATCCCGCCCAGCACCGCCGAGGCCTCCCATCCCAGCCCGGCCCCATAATGCAGCGCCAGCGCCGAGGTCAGCCACCCCAACGGTGCGCCGATAACGACCAGCCGCATCACCCCCTTGGCCGCATCGCGCAGCGATTGGAAATTCAGGGTCAATCCGCCCTCGAACAGAATGATCGCGACGGCGATGCTGATCATCGGGCCGGTCAGGTCACCGATGTCGCGCGCCGGGTCCAATACCCCGGTGGCAGGCCCGACGATAACCCCGACCAGCAACATCAGCACGATGGCAGGCATGTTCAGCCGCCACGCCAGCCATTGGCTGCCGACCCCCAATGCGCCAATCAGCGAAAACGCCATAATCGGCGTCATCGCCCCGTCCAGAGCTATAGACATGAACACATTCTCCGCATGGGTGCCGTTACAGGCACCGTTAACCTTAACGCCTAGGCTGTCAGTCGTGCATGTTCCTGCAGGGCAAAGCGGTCTGTCATCCCGGCAATATAGTCGGCCACGATCCGGGCCAGCGCGATTTCGCTGTCGGCCTCCGCCACGTCCTTGCGCCACTGCTTGGGCAATAATTCGGGCTGCGCCATGAACAGCGGGAACAGATCGTTGACCACCCCCGTCACCATCACGCGCATCTCTATCACCGACGGGGCGCGGTACATGCGATGATACAGGAAGTCCCGGATCACCTTCAGGCTGGTCCAGACCCTAGGGCTGAATTGCACCAGTTGCCGCCCCGCATGGCGCACGTCATAGGCCGTCTGCGGGTCAAGTTCCGCAATCCGCGCGCGGCTCACGTCGATCACATCCGAGACAAGGATGCCAAAGAACCGGCGCAAGGCCTCGTGACGGCGGCGATAGTAGTTCAGATCGGGGTATCTGGCGTCGACTTCGGCAAAGCACCCGTCCAGAAGCGGCAATTCCGCAAGCTCGTCCGTCGAAAACAGTTCCGCCCGAAGCCCGTCATGCAGGTCGTGGTTGTTATAGGCAACATCGTCGGAAATCGCCGCCACCTGTGCCTCGGCCGACGCATAGGTGCCCAGTTCCAGATCGTGCCGCGCATTGTAATCGGCCAAAGCATAGGGGATGTCGCCGGTCACGGGACCGTTGTGCTTGGCGATCCCTTCCAGCGTTTCCCAGGTCAGGTTCAACCCGTCCCATTCCGCATAATGCCGCTCCAGCGAGGTGACGATGCGGATCGCCTGCGCGTTGTGGTCGAACCCGCCGTAGGGCCGCATCAAAAGCCCCAGCGCGTCCTCGCCGGTATGGCCGAAGGGCGTGTGCCCGAGATCATGCGCCAGCGCCACCGCCTCTGTCAGTTCCGAATTGAGGCCAAGGGCTGCGGAAATCGTGCGGGCAACCTGCGCGACCTCGATCGAATGGGTCAGACGGGTGCGGAAATAGTCGCCCTCATGTTCGATAAACACCTGTGTCTTGTGCTTTAGCCGCCGGAACGCGCTTGCATGGATGATCCGGTCGCGGTCGCGCTGGAAACACGAACGGAACGCGCTTTCCTCTTCGGGATACAGTCGCCCGCGCGTTTGCGCCGGGTCAGAGGCGTAAGTCTGTCGCATGGTGTGTCCCTGTCCTTGTCGCATGACGTTGCTTCGCTTATATGGGAGTTATACGCCATTGGAAACCAAGGCTTACATCATGACCCTGACACTGCCCCCCAAAGTGACATCCCGCGCGTTTGACCGTCTGGCCGAGATCGGCGCCGCAGCCGACGGCAAGGCCCTGCGCATCGCCGTCGAAGGCGGCGGCTGCTCGGGGTTCCAGTATGACATCAAACTGGACGAGGTTGCGGCCGATGATCTGGTGCTGGAACGCGCCGGAGAGAAAGTCGTGGTTGATTCCGTCTCGTTGCCGTTTCTGGCAAATGCGGTAATCGACTTCACCGAAGAGCTGATCGGCGCGCGGTTCGTGATCGAGAACCCGAATGCCAGTTCAAGCTGCGGCTGCGGCACCAGCTTTTCCATGTAAGCCGGCAGAGGCGCCTTGCGGCGCCATTTCTTCTGGCACTTCGTGCGATGTGCGCTCCGCGCGGGGATATCTGAACCAAAAAGACAGGCAAGAAGACCGCTGTCATTCTTCTCGGCAAAAATACTCAATCTTTCTTGATGCTTGGCCGCTGGCGGCTGCGATGATCTTTTTCCTGACCTGCGGCAGAAAACAGTCGCCTTGAGGGGCCTTCGGGCTATCCTTGGTTCTGTGAAACGGGCAGGCGGAAAAAGATGACGGTCGTATTGATCCTTGGCAGCGGTCCGAATGTGACGACATGCCGGTCCTGGCCGCGCGCGCCATTTGATGTGATCTCGGTGATCAACAACGCCTGGCGGGTTCGTCCCGATTGGGACGAGGTGATATTTCCCGAAGATTTCCCGATCAACCGCAGACCCGCAGGTTTGAGCGCTGGTCAGCGGCTTGTTACCGCAGATGATTTTGTTCCGGCCCAGAACGCCCTTGGCGGGTTTGTCTATGCGGGGGGAACGATGGCGTTTACCGCCGCATATTACGCGCTGCACGCCCACCGGCCCCGCGTCATCGCCATGCTGGGCTGCGATATGGTTTACCCTGCGGCAATAAACACACATTTCTACGGCACAGGCACCGCGGACCCGTTGCGTGACGATGTCACCCTGCAAAGTCTGGAGGCGAAATCCGCGCGGCTTATGGCGTTGGCGGCGCGACAGGGCTGCGCGATGGTCAATCTTTCGCGCGATCCCAGCCGCCTTGTGTTTCCGCGCAGTGCTCCGGGCGGGGTGGTCACCGCCCGCCCCCTTGCCTTTGACCCCCTGCCCGTCGCAAATGCGCTGGACGCCGAGGCTGCCCTTGGTGCCTATATACCGTCTGGCCGCTATTGGGAAAGCGAAGTGCCGCTGGATGCTGCGGCTTTGGGGGCGATCGACGCGCTGTGGCTTGCGGCCCTGCCCGCCGGCCACCCGTGCCCTGTCTGAATAAACCGGGCGCTGGCGTCTTGTGCCGCACCGCCTTGCGCCGTTACAACCGGGCAAAGCACCGGAGGGTTCCATGAAAATCGCCACGTTCAACATCAACGGCATCAAGGCCCGCATCGACGCCCTGCCCGCCTGGCTGCGCGAGGCCGCGCCCGATGTAGCCCTTTTGCAAGAGATCAAGACCGTGGACGAGGGTTTCCCGCGCGGCCTGTTCGAGGATATGGGCTATAACGTCGAAACCCATGGCCAGAAGGGGTTCAACGGCGTGGCGATCCTGTCGAAGCTGCCGCTGGAAGACGTCACGCGCGGTTTGCCCGGCGACGATGACGACGAGCAGGCCCGCTGGATCGAGGCCACTGTTGTCGGCACCCGCGCGATCCGCATTTGCGGGCTGTATCTGCCCAATGGCAACCCTGTTCCCGGTCCCAAGTTCGACTACAAGCTGGCTTGGATGGAACGGCTTGCACAGCGTGCGCAGGCGCTGCTGGACGCCGAGGAGACCGCGTTGATGGCGGGGGATTACAACGTCATTCCGCAGGCCGAGGACGCGCGCAACCCCGACGCGTGGCGTGACGATGCGCTGTTCAGGCCGGAATCGCGTGCAGCGTTCCGGCGGGTTCTGAACCTTGGCTTTACCGAGGCGTTTCGCGCCCGCACCCGCGGCCCCGGTCATTATAGTTTCTGGGATTATCAGGCAGGCGCATGGGAAAAGAACAACGGCATCCGTATCGACCATTTCCTGCTGACGCCGCAATGCGCCGATCTGTTGCTGGACTGCCAGATCGACAGTGCCGTGCGCGGCGGCGACAAGCCGTCGGACCATGTTCCTGTCTGGCTAGAGCTGGACGCCTAGGCGGCGGTCGCGTCGAACCGGTAAAGCCAGTCGAACTTGCGCGCGGCCAGTTGCGGTGCCAATGTCGAGGCGATCCGCAGGGCCGAATGCGCGGCAAAGCGCAGCGGCGGGAACGCCAGATGGTAGTTTCGCGCGTTGCGGCTGGCGGCGTCGATCACCTTCGTGACCCTTGCGTGGCGGCGGCTTTGATACAGGGCAAAACCTTGGGTGGTGCTGTCGGTCATTGCCAGACTATCCGCCAGAACCCAGGCATCCTCCAGCGCCATATTCGCCCCCTGCGCCAGAAATGGCAGGGTTGGGTGGGCGGCGTCGCCCAGAATGGCGGCACAGCCCTGATGCCAGCGTTGGGCGACCGGATGGCGGAACAGGCCCCAAAGATGGGTCTCTTGCACGTCGTCCAGCATCACCCGCACGTCGGGCGCGAAATCGGCGAAAGCCTCGCGCAGGTTGGCGGGGTCGTCGCGGTGGTTCCAGCCCTCGTCGGCCCATGTGCGGCGTTCCTGAACCGCCACGATGTTGCGCAGGGTGCCACCGCGTAGCGGATAGCTGACGATGTGGCGACCGGGGCCCATATGCACGGTGACTGCGGTTGACGGATCCGCGGCAGGAACCACGGCGCGCCATGCCACCTGTCGGGTAAAGACGGGCGGCGCTGCGGGGTTCATGGCGGGGCGCACTTTGGAATGAAGCCCGTCTGCCCCGATCAGAACCTCTGCCTCGTGGATGGCCCCCTGCGCGGTTGTCAGATAGGCGACGTCAGGTTCTATATCGACGCCGGTGATATGGTGCAGCAGACGGATCTTGACGCCCGCCGCCCGCGTGGCATCGGCCAGAATGCCGATCAGATCGGCGCGGTGCAGAAAGAAGTAGGACAGGCCCGCGTCTTGCATCAGATCAAGCTGGAAGACCGGCTTGCCCTGCCTGTAGTCGCGCAGCACGACACGGCTGCCGCGCAGACCGGCGGCGGTGATGGCATCGCCCAGACCAAGGCCCCGCAGCACGGCAAATCCGTTCGGGCTGATCTGAAGTCCGGCGCCGACCTCCGACAAGGCCTCGGCCTGTTCCAGAACCGTTACATCCGCACCGCGAAGCGCCAGCGCCAGCGCCGTTGCCAGCCCGCCTATACCTGCGCCCAGAACGCAGACTTTCTTTCCGATCAACATCTTGCCATGCCCTGAAATAAAAACACCGGAGCAGTGACGCTCCGGCGTTTCAATCTGCGTATCCTGTCGTTCCGATCAATCGTCGCGGTGCACTTTTTCGCGGCGCTCGTGGCGTTCCTGTGCCTCCAGGCTCATCGTGGCGATAGGGCGGGCATCAAGGCGTTTCAACGAAATAGGCTCTCCTGTTTCTTCGCAATAGCCGAATTCACCATCGTCGATGCGCCGGATTGCAGCCTCGATCTTGCTGACCAACTTGCGCTGGCGGTCGCGCGTCCGAAGTTCCAGCGCGCGATCCGTCTCTTCCGAGGCGCGGTCTGTGACGTCGGGAATGTTGCGTGTGCCGTCTTGCAGGCCTTCGATTGTGTCGCGGCTGTCGTCCATCAGGTCGGACTTCCAGTTCAGCAGCTTACGACGGAAATATGCCAACTGGCGTTCATTCATAAACGGTTCGTCCTCGGCGGGACGGTAGTCTTCTGGAAGAAAAGATTCGGCTTTCATAGCGGCGTCCTTTTGCAGTCCGGCGGCTGGTCTGGCAGGTTGATCGGCATCCACAGTCATCCGGTCCTCTTTCGCCGATCATCTAGCGCAAGCCCACGGCATTGTCACTAGCCTTTAGTCCCTTTTTGATGCATTTCACACCTGAACCCGTGACATAAACACTTTGGTAGAGGCCGCGAGAAACACTATGAAATTCACCGGAACAGACGCCTATGTCGCGACCGACGATCTGACCGTCGCCGTCAACGCCGCCGTGGCACTGGAACGCCCGCTTTTGGTCAAAGGCGAGCCTGGAACAGGCAAGACGGAACTGGCACGTCAGGTCAGCGCGGCCCTGGGATTGCCGATGATCGAATGGCACATCAAGTCGACCACAAAGGCACAGCAGGGGCTGTACGAATATGACGCCGTCAGCCGGTTGCGCGACAGCCAATTGGGTGACGCGCGGGTGAACGATGTGAAGAACTACATCCGCAAGGGCAAGCTGTGGCAGGCCTTCGAGGCACCGGGCCGCGTGGTCCTGCTGATCGACGAGATCGACAAGGCCGACATAGAATTCCCGAATGACCTGTTGCAGGAACTCGACCGGATGGAGTTTCACGTCTACGAGACCGGCGAGACGATCCGCGCCGTCAACCGCCCCATCGTCATCATCACGTCGAACAACGAAAAGGAACTGCCCGACGCGTTCCTGCGCCGGTGTTTCTTTCACTACATTCGGTTTCCGGACATGGACACGATGCGCAAAATCGTGACGGTTCATCATCCCGACATCAAAGAGGCGCTGCTTGCCACAGCACTAACCCAGTTCTTCGATCTGCGCGACACGCCGGGGCTGAAGAAAAAGCCATCGACATCAGAGGTGCTGGACTGGTTGAAACTGTTGCTGGCCGAAGATCTGACCCCCGAAGACCTGAAACGCGACGGGGCAAAGGCGCTGCCAAAACTGCATGGTGCGCTGTTGAAGAACGAACAGGACGTTCATCTGTTCGAACGCCTTGCCTTTATCGCACGGGGGCAACGCTGATGCTGGATATCAGGCCCGTCACCCGATCCGACGAGGCGGACTGGCGCCGCCTCTGGGCGGCCTATCTGGCCTTCTACAACACAGAACTGCCAGAGGCGGTCTATGTCTCTACCTTTGAACGCCTGTTGGGCTGCGATCCGCAGGATTACAACGGCTTGATCGCGACGGTGGACGGCCGCGCGGTCGGCCTGACCCATTATCTGTTCCACCGCCACGGTTGGAAGATCGAAAACACCTGCTATTTGCAGGACCTCTACGCCGACCCGGACGTGCGGGGACAAGGCATAGGGCGCGCCCTGATCGAGGCGGTTTACGCTGCGGCAGACAAAATGGGGGCACCATCGGTTTATTGGATGACGCAGGATTACAATTCGACGGCGCGCAAGCTATATGACCGTATTGGCACGCTGACGCCCTTTATCAAATACGCAAGGTCATAAATATGTTGCGCATTCTGCTTTTCGCTTTTCTTGGCCTTGCAGCCTGCGCTCCTGTTGCCCCCGAACAACCCAACCGCCGTATGCCACCCGATGTTGTGTTACCCCCGATGAAAACCTTCGGGGCCGCGCGTGTGACCCCGCCGCAGCGATCCAACCGCGATATGGCCACCGATTTTCTGGAGCTGTCGTTCCAGATGGAAAGCGGCCGCAGCCTGCAGACTCTGACCCGCTTCGAGGGGCCGGTGACCGTCAGCGTGGCGGGCCCTGCCCCCTCGACCCTCGGCCCCGATCTGGATCAGGTCATTGCGCGGTTCCGCCGCGAGGCCGGCATCGACATTTCACGCGCGCCGAACGGCAAGAAGGGTCGCATCGCGATCGAGGTTCTGCCCCATGCCGAACTTCAGCGATTTGTGCCGCAGGCCGCCTGTTTCGTGGTGCCGCGCATGTCCAGCTGGGCAGAGTTCCGCGCCAATCGCCGCAGCCGGTCGCTTGACTGGTCGACCCTGACATCGCGCGATCAAGTGGCCGTGTTCATCCCCGACGACGTCAGCCCGCAAGAGGTGCGCGACTGCCTGCACGAAGAACTGGCGCAGGCGCTGGGGCCGCTGAACGATCTGTATCGCCTGCCTGATTCCGTATTCAACGACGACAATTTCCACACCGTCCTGACCGGTTTCGACATGCTGATGCTGCGGGTCTATTATTCCCCCGAACTGGCCAGCGGCATGTCGCGCGATCAGGTCGCGGCCCGCCTGCCGGCCTTGCTGGCGCGATTGAACCCCGCAGGCTTGTCCATGGCCAGCAATCCCGCAGGCCCCACCCCGCGCGTATGGGTCGAGGCGCTTGAAACCGCGCTGGGGCCACGCACCGCAGGTGCCGCGCGCCGCGCCGCCGCCCGCAAGGCCGTCACCATCGCCCGACAGCAAGGATGGACCGACACGCGGCTGGCGTTCAGCATCTTCGCCCTTGGCCGCCTGTCGTTGCCCACGGAAGCCGATCTGGCCCTGTCGTCATTTCTGACCGCAGGCCGGATCTATCAGTCCAGCCCGACGACACGGGTGCAGGCCGCACATGTCGCCATGCAGCTGGCGGTTTTCGCGCTGTCATCGGGCGATGCGGAAACCGCGCTGGGTCTGGTGAACGCCAATCTGGCCCCCGTGGCCGACGCGCAGAACGCAGCACTTCTGGCGACGCTGCTGATCATCAAGACGCAGGCGCTTGAAAACCTTGGCCGCCCGTCCGAGGCCCGCGCAGTGCGGCTCGACAGTCTGGGGTGGGGGCGCTATGGCTTCGGCTCGGATAAGGAAGTGCGCGCGCGGCTGTCTGAAATTGCGATGCTGTCCCCCAACGGGACAAAGATCAAAGGATAAACAATGGTTTGGTTCGGTTTGGTGATTGGTGCGCTTTGGGGCGCCTATCTGGCAAGCAAGCGCGGCGGGCGCAAGATGGATATGCTGCAATACGCGGCGGGCTTTGGCATCGCCTTTGCCCTGATCGCCCTGATCGCGAACATCATCATCCTGCGCATGATGTAGGCAGATGTTCCTGCCCTTCTTCCAGAATTTACGAGACGCGGGCGTGCCCGTTTCCCTGCGCGAATATCTGGCGTTTCTGGAAGGGATGCAGGCCGGTCTGGTGACCTATGACATAGACGGGTTCTACTATCTGGCCCGCACGGTGATGGTAAAGGACGAGCGGAACCTGGACAAATTCGACCGCGCCTTTTCCGCCAGCTTCAAAGGGCTGGAGGCGATCGCGGCCCAAGACGTGCTGAACGCCGTCGACATCCCCGAAGAATGGCTGCGCAAGTTGGCCGAAAAGCATCTGAGCGCCGGGGAAAAGGCGGAAATCGAGGCGCTTGGCGGCTTCGAGAAACTGATGGAGACGCTGAAAGAGCGCCTGAAACAGCAACAAGGTCGGCACCAGGGCGGCAGCAAGTGGATCGGAACAGCCGGCACCTCGCCCTTTGGCGCCTATGGCTATAATCCCGAGGGCGTGCGCATCGGGCAGGACCAAAGCCGCCACCAGCGTGCGGTCAAGGTCTGGGACAAGCGAGAGTTCAGGAACCTCGACGACACCATCGAACTGGGCACCCGCAACATCAAGGTCGCCTTGAAACGCCTGCGCCGCTGGGCCCGCGACGGCGCCACCGAAGAGCTGGATCTGGACGGCACAATCCGCGCGACGGCGGAACACGGGTACCTTGACGTGCAAACCCGCCCCGAACGGCGCAATGCGGTAAAAGTCCTGTTGTTTCTGGACGTTGGCGGATCAATGGACCCCTATATCCGCGTGGTGGAAGAGCTGTTTTCCGCAGCACGGTCCGAGGTCAAGCACCTCGAGTCATTCTATTTCCACAACTGCCTTTACGAAGGCGTCTGGAAAGACAACCGCCGCCGCTGGGACGCGGTTACGCCCACATGGGAGGTGCTGCGCACCTATGGACCCGACTACAAATGCATCTTTGTCGGCGATGCCAGCATGTCCCCCTACGAAATCGCCTTTGCCGGTGGCGCGAACGAGCATTGGAACGAAGAACCGGGTGACGTCTGGCTGGCCCGCGCGCGCGACCAGTGGCAAAGCCATCTGTGGATCAATCCGCTGCCGGAACAGCGCTGGCACTCTACCCAGTCCATCCAGATGATCCGCCAGATTTTCGGACCGGACCGGATGGTGCCGATGACGTTGCAAGGGATCGAACGCGGGATGAAATCCCTTAGCCGGTGATCCGGTCGCGACGCCTTCGGCGTCATTTTTTCTGGCACTTCGTGCGGTTGTGCGCTGCGCGCGCGAGTATTTGGACCGAGAAGAACATACAGACTCTTCTTGGAAAAATATCCTCGCCGAAGGCATCTTTTTCGTCCATTTCGCCTGCGCGGCTTGACCGGTTGATTGGAAACGGCAACGCTGGGCCTGAAAACGGGAGAGTCCTCATGCCCTTGCATTTTGACGACGCTGAATATGCTGCGCGAAAGATATTGGCTGTCAGCGCCCTGAACGAGGCCGGGCTGGACGCGCTTTTGATGTTCGCGCCGGAAAGCCACTTCTGGCTCTGCGGTTATGACACCTTCGGGTTTGCCATGTTCCAGTGCCTTGTGCTGACCGCCTCGGGCGACCTGCATCTGTTGACCCGCGCGCCGGATCTGCGGCAGGCGCAGCATACCTCGACGCTCTGCGACGACGAAATCCACATCTGGCACGAGCGCGAAGGGGCCACGCCCGCGACCGACCTGCATGACCTGCTGGTCACACTTGGTGTTGTCACAGGCCGCATCGGGATCGAGACCCGGACGGTTGGCCTGACCGACTGGAACGGGCGCATGGTCCGGCAGGAACTGGGCGATCTGATCGAGGCGTCAGAGGTGATCAACGCCCTACGTCGCGTTAAATCGGTGGCCGAAATCGCCATGCACCGGCGTGCCGCGGCCCTGTCCGACGATGCGCTGGACGCGGGGCTGGCGCTGACGAAATCCGGCGCATTCGAGGGTGATATCCTGGCCGCGATGCAGGGTGCCGTGTTCAAGGGGGGCGGCGACTATGCGGGGAACGAATTCATCCTCGGTTCGGGCGCAGGTGCCTTGCTTTGTCGTTATTATTCAGGGCGGCGGCATCTTGATGCACAGGATCAGCTGACGCTGGAATGGTCGGGTGCCTATGCCCGCTATCAAGCCGCGATGATGCGCACCGTGGTTATCGGCACGCCGCCCAAGGCACAACTGCGGATGCATGCGGCGGCCCGCGACGCGATGGAAAGCTGCGAGGCCGCGATCCGCCCCGGTGCCTCGATGGGCGATGTGTACAAGGCGCATGCCGATGTCCTTGATCTGCACGGCATGACGCATGCCCGCCTGCAGGCTTGCGGCTATGGTATGGGTGCGGTCTTTAGTCCGATCTGGGCCGATTTTCCGATGTTCTACGAGGGCAATCCGGCATTGATGCATGTGGGACAGGTGTTTTTTCTGCATATGATCGTGATGGATTCCGACAACGGTCTGGCCATGACGCTGGGGCATTCGGTTCTGGTAACCGAGACCGGCATCGAACGTTTGTCGCGCCATCCGCTTGATCTGATCGTAAGGTAACACATCATGCGCAGCACTCTCATCCGCCTTTGGTCCGACCACAAGATCCTGACACTGGCCTTTGGAACCGCGCTTTGCGTCACTGTGTTTTTCGGGGTGCGATTGGCGCTGTTCAGCCTGTATTGGGCCGACCCCGATCATCACAGGCAAGCATTGGAAGACTGGATGACGCCGCGCTATGTCGCCCATTCCTACCATCTGCCACCAGAGGACGTGATGCGCGCGCTTTCTGGTGGGGCCGAGGTTGCGCGCCGCCCGACACTGGCCGATCTATCTGAAATCACGGGACAATCCCTGGACGACATGCAAGCCGTGATTGCAGCGATGACGGCCGAAAAGGCGCGTCCGTGACCGAATTCCTGCTCCTGCTGATCACCGGATACGGCACGCCTGTTCTGGTTGTTGTGACGTTTCTCAGCTGCCTTGCGCTGCCTGTGCCCGCCTCGTTGATGATGCTGGCGGCCGGCGGTTTTGCGGCGGCGGGCGATCTGGATCTGTCGTTGGTCTGGGGGTCCGCGCTGGTGGGGGCGGTCGCAGGCGACCAGACAGGATACGGGCTGGGCAACTGGGGGGGCGCGCGGCTGGCGCGTTGGACGAATGCCCGGCCGTCGCGTGCGGCGATGCACCGCAAGGCCCTGCGGATGGCGCAGAAATTCGGCGGGCTGGGCGTCTTCTTCAGCCGCTGGCTGTTCAGCCCGATTGGCCCCTACGTCAACGTCGCGGGGGGCGCGGCGGGGCTCGGGTGGCTTGAATTCACGCTGTGGGGGATCTCAGGAGAAATCGTCTGGGTCAGCCTGTACGTCGGGCTTGGCTATGCCTTTGCCGACAGGATAATCGAACTGGCGTCCCTTCTGGGCAGTGCAAACGGCTTTCTGGCCGGGGGGATTGTGACAGCCGGCTTGGGGATCATGTTAATGAATGCGCTGGCAAAGACGCGCAAGCGGCGGCACCGCCCGCCACAGATATGATCAAGGCTTGCCCTTGACGGCACAGCGCCCCATATCTTGGGCATGTTGAAATTCACTCCGATCCTCCTGGCCGTTGTCTATGCCCTTGTCCTCTACCGGTTTTCGGTCTGGCGGACCTCCAAGGAACTGGACCAGAAATCAACCGAACTTGCCGATCCGACGATCAAGCGCCTGACCGACCGGATGGCGCAGGCGCTGGACCTGCCCAAAATAAAGGTCCATATTTACGAGATCGAGCCGGTGAACGGCCTTGCCGCACCGGATGGGCGCATCTTCATCACGCGCGGGTTCTTCAAAAAATACCGCGCCGGAGAGGTCTCGGCAGAGGAGCTGTCCAGCGTCATCGCGCATGAACTAGGCCATGTCGCCCTTGGCCATTCCCGCCGCCGGATGATCGACTTTTCAGGCCAGAACGCAATCCGCATGGTTCTGGCCACGGTCCTGTCGCGCTTTGTGCCCGGCCTTGGCGCGTGGATCGCCAATATGCTGACCTCGGTTCTGGCCGCGCGCCTGTCGCGACAGGATGAATACGAGGCGGACGCCTATGCCTCGGCCCTGTTGCTCAAGGCGGGGATCGGAACGGAACCACAGGTCACGCTGTTTCAAAAGCTCGAGGCCTTGACCGGCGGCGGTGGCAATGCCCCCGCCTGGCTGCTGAGCCACCCAAAAACCGCGGACCGGATCAAGGCGATCAAATCGAACGAGGCCAAGTGGCAGCCCCTGCCCTGACCCGTTCTTTGTTCTCTAAATATCCAAATCCACGGTCAACGCCTTTGCAAGCCTCGGCAAACGCGCCTTTTTCAGAAGGGACCGCATGGGCTGCGGCTGGCCTGACAGGCGCTCGGCCTCGGCCCTGACCCGGTCTGCCACGGCCCGCACCACATCGGGGGCCTCTGCGAACAGCTCTCGCAACAGGCCATCGGGATCGCGGCGGATAATACCATGCTGCGCCATGATGTTGCTGGGGAAGTCTTTGGTATTCAACGTCAAAAGGCTATCGGCCTGCCCGGTGATCGCGGCGGCCAGCACATGGGTGTCGTCGGGGTCAGGCAGGTAAAGCTGCGCCTCGACAGCGGGATCTGCGCCGACCATAGCTGCGGGGAACCGGGCCTTCAGCGTCGCAATCTCGCCCCGCGCAAAGGCAGTATCGACGGGGCCCAGCTTGACCGTGGCCCGCGCCCATTCCTCTAGAATCCGTTCGGACCAGAGGGGCTGCAACAGCCCCTCTTGCGCCACGCCGATCACCACCTCGCGCATCACCGTCGGGTAAAGCACGCAGGCGTCGATCAGAACGCGCATCAGTCCAGCCGGTAGAACAAGGTCTTGAGATAGCCACTTTCGGCCAGTTGTGGCAGCAGCGGATGGTCCGGGCCGGCACCGCCGGTATAGATCAGCTGGCTCGCACGCCCTGCCCGCCCGATCCCGTTAGAGCTCGCCTTGCGGAATTTTGCCAGATCGGCGGCATGGGAACACGAACACAGACCCAGATAGCCACCCTTGGCAACCAATGGCGCCGCCAGACGCGCGACACGCTCGTAGGCGCGCAGACCGGCCTCCAGCGCGTTTTTAGACGGTGCGAAGGCGGGCGGATCGCAGACGACCACGTCAAATTGCGCGCCTTCTTCGCCAAGGGCCGTCAACACGTCGAATGCGTCGCCCTTGCGGGTTGTGAACTGATCGGCAAAGCCCGAGGCGGCAGCGCCCTGAACCGCAAGGTCCAGCGCAGGCACGGAACTGTCAACGGCCAGCGCCGATGCGGCCCCGCCAGCCAAAGCGGCCAGACCGAACCCGCCGACATGGGAAAAGACATCCAGCACCCGTGCGCCTTTGGCCAGCGAGGCCGCAAAGGCGTGGTTGGGGCGTTGGTCGAAGAACAGGCCGGTTTTCTGGCCCCCCAGAATATCGGCCATATAGGTCGCGCCGTTCATCGTGACCGGCACAGGCGCGTCCAGCGCCCCGTGCAGCACGACCATCTCTTCGGTCAGACCTTCCAGCGCGCGCACGCGGCTGGTGCCGTTCTTGACCACGTTTTTCACGCCGGTCACGGCCATCAGTGCAGCGGCCAGTTCGTTTATCATCAATTCTGACCATGCAGCGTTGGGCTGGATCACAGCCGTATCACCGAACCGGTCGATGATCACGCCGGGCAGCGCGTCGCCCTCGGCGTGGACAAGCCGGTAGAACGGCGCATCGAACAACCGCTCGCGGTGGGCCAGCGCGAATTCAAGACGGGCGGTCAGCCATGCCTGATCGACGACCGCGTCGGGGTTGCGGTCCATGATCCGGCAAAAGATCTTGGAGTTCGGGTTCACCGTGACAATGCCCATCGGCTTGCGGTCGAGATCCTCGAGCACAGCAAGCGCACCGGGCTGCAAAGCCTTGGTGCGGCGGTCGGTGACGACCTCGTTGGCATAGACCCAAGGAAAGCCGTGGCGGATTGCGCGGGCTTCGGCTTTGGCGTTGAGGCGCACAATAGGCAAAGGAGAGGACATGTTCATGCCCTCCCCTTAGTGTCTTTTTCAGTGATCGGAAAGAGGGATCAGAGGGCGTTCACCACCGCCACGTCGGAATTATCGCTGAAGATGGTCTTCTTCTGCTCTGCCGTGCCGGGGCGGGTCAGTTCCAACTGGATGACGCGGGCCAGATGTTCGGTGATCTGGACCTTCTCGGTAAAGCCGCGTGCCTCTGCCTCGATTGCCGCGTTTCCGCCCAGACCCTTCAGGTCAGAGTTGATTTCGCGGGCCGGCAGGATGATCGCGCCGGTCGTGGCGTCGCGCACCGTCATGACGAACTTGATGTTATGCACACCACCAAAGCTGTAGCGGGCCTTTTCGGACAGGGCGTGAAACCGCGCGACCTGAATATCGACGATGACGGGCTGGCCCGTGTTCTTCATCGACGCGACCCCGCGTTTCATCCCGGCGTCGAACATCGCCGCAACCTGCGCATGGCGGTCGCCCCGCGCTTCGCCGCGCCAGACGATGTCGCCCTGAGGGTAAAACAGGTTCGCTTCGGAAACGGACAAGGATTCGGGCACCGACACGCGGACATCCTTGACCGCGAATGACAACGACCTTGTGCTTAGAATGGGGCTGTCCATGGTTGATGCGCGGGTCGCGGTGTCTACCGTGGAACACGCCTGAAGCCCGAGAGCGGCAACTGCGACAAGAATAAAGCGAAGTGGTTTCATAATATAGCCTCCGAGCCCGATGCTCTGCTTCTGTTGAATGCAATTTGCAGGCCAAATGCGGCAGGAATGCGATAACAAATGCGCATTTTAAGGGTATCGAAAGTATAGCTCCATCACGTTTGACAGATCACAAAGCAAAAAGGCCACCCTTTTCAGGATGGCCATTTTCAAGTCGCAGCAAGGCTTTGACAGATCGAATTACGCCGCGTGATGCGCGGTGCCATGGGTCAGTGCGGCCCAAAGGCGTGCAACCCGGTTGGCGGACTTTGCGACCAAAGCTTTGATCGCCTCGGCCCGCATTGCGTGTGCCTCGGCTTCGATCCGGGCAAGGTTCACGCTGGATAGAACATTGGTTTCTGGTGCAGTTGTCATTTTGGTATTCCTAGATGGCGTGTTAATTTCTGTTGTCCCCTACCTAAGCCCGGAACCAATCGGCGAGTAGATCCAAATCAACAGGTCCGCTATGCACCATGCGCAAGGGACAGGGCATGCATAAAGACGATTGTTAGCGCTAACTGTCCATGTTAAGACATAGCCGAACCCACAACTGGTGGAGCACGCCATGACCCTGAACAAGACCCTGACCGCCGTCACCCAACGCATTATCGCCCGCAGCGCAGACACACGCGCGGTCTATCTGGACCGGATGCGCCGCGCAGCAGAGGACGGCCCGCGCCGCGCCCACCTGACCTGCGGCAATCAGGCCCACGCCTATGCCGCGATGGAGGGCGACAAGACCGCGCTGGTCGCCGCACGCAGTCCGAACCTCGGGATCATCACCGCCTATAACGATATGCTTTCGGCGCATAAACCGTTCGAGACCTACCCCCAGCAGATCAAGGATGTCGCGCGGCGCAACGGCGGCACGGCACAGGTCGCGGGCGGCGTGCCGGCCATGTGCGACGGCGTCACGCAGGGTCAGGCCGGCATGGAATTGTCGCTGTTCTCTCGCGATGTGATCGCTTTGGCGGCGGGCGTCGGTCTGTCGCACAACACGTTCGACGCCGCGATCTATCTTGGCGTCTGCGACAAGATCGTGCCCGGCCTTGTGATTGCCGCCGCCACATTCGGCTTTATCCCCAGCATCTTTTTGCCTGCGGGTCCGATGACCAGCGGCCTGCCCAATGACGAAAAGGCAAAGGTGCGGCAGAAATTCGCCACCGGCGAAGTCGGTCGCGAAGAACTGATGAAAGCCGAGATGGCCAGCTATCATGGCGCGGGCACCTGCACCTTTTACGGGACTGCGAACAGCAACCAGATGCTGATGGAGTTCATGGGCCTGCACCTGCCCGGCGCATCCTTCGTCAACCCCGATACGCCACTTCGCGATGCCCTGACAGAGGCAGGCACCCGCCGTGCGCTGGAAATCACCAACCTCGGGAATGACTTCCACCCGGTCTGCGACATCCTTGACGAAAAGGCATTCGTGAACGGCATTGTCGGGCTGATGGCCACTGGCGGCTCTACCAATCTGGTGCTGCACCTGCCTGCAATGGCGCGGGCTGCGGGCATTATCCTTGATTTGCAAGACTTTGCCGACCTGTCCGACGCAACACCGCTGATGGCCAAGGTCTATCCCAACGGTCTGGCCGACGTGAACCACTTTCACGCGGCGGGCGGTCTTGGCTATATGATCGGCGAGCTGCTGAAGGCCGGCCTGCTGCACCCCGACACCAAAAC
Source organism: Pseudogemmobacter sp. W21_MBD1_M6 (assembly GCF_052119585.1). NCBI lineage: Bacteria > Pseudomonadati > Pseudomonadota > Alphaproteobacteria > Rhodobacterales > Paracoccaceae > Pseudogemmobacter > Pseudogemmobacter sp. W21_MBD1_M6. The sequence goes on from NZ_JBGQOJ010000003.1 coordinate 56,451, forward strand.
CGTCGCGGGCGAAGGGCTGGCCGATTACACCCGCGACCCCAAGCTGATCGACGGTGTGCTGGAATGGCACGACGGAACAGGCGTCAGCCAGAACGACCGCATCCTGCGCCCCGCCAGCGATCCGTTCCAGCCCGTGGGCGGGCTGAAGCAGTTGAACGGCAATCTGGGGCGCGGCGTGATCAAGGTCTCTGCGGTGGCCGCCGACCGTCATGTAATCGAGGCCCCCGCCCGCGTTTTCGACACGCAGGAGGCGGTAAAAGAGGCCTTCAAAGCCAAAGAACTGGACCGCGACGTGATTGTCGTTGTCCGCTTTCAGGGGCCGAAATCAAACGGCATGCCGGAACTGCACAACCTGACCCCCACCTTGGCGGTGCTTCAGGACCGCGGGTTCAAGGTGGCGCTGGTGACCGACGGGCGCATGTCCGGCGCGTCGGGCAAAGTGCCCGCCGCCATCCACGTCTCGCCAGAGGCGGCGATGGGCGGGCCGCTGGCGCGGGTTCGGGATGGCGATATCATCCGACTGGATGCCGGTGCCGGCACATTGACCGTCACCGCGGCGGGCTTTGACACACGCACGCCCGCCACGCCTGACCTTTCCAACAATAAATTCGGCATAGGCCGGGAACTGTTCGAGGTTTTCCGCCAGAACGTCGGCCCCTCGACCGAGGGCGCAGGCGTAGTTGTCTAGGCCCGGTTGTTTCACTATGACGCTGACCAACGGTGCCCTTGGGCGCCCCGCTTTCCCATCAGGAGTATGAACGTGACCCCACAAGACGCCAGCAAAAGAGCCTTCGAGGTCTGTAGCCTCGCTCCCGTCGTTCCCGTTCTGGTGATCGACGATGTGGCCCATGCCCGCCCCCTTGCCGAGGCGCTTGTCGCGGGGGGCCTACCCGCGCTGGAGGTGACCTTGCGCACCCCTGCGGCACTGGATGTGATCCGCGAGATGGCAAAGGTCAAAGGCGGCGTTGTCGGTGCCGGAACCCTCCTGACCCCCGCCGATGTTCGCGCCGCAAAAGCCGCAGGTGCCACATTCGGCGTCGCCCCCGGTGCGACAGATACCCTGTTGCAAGCCTGCGAAGACGAAGACCTGCCGCTTCTGGCCGGCGCCGCCACCGCCTCAGAGGCGATGCGCCTGCTGGAGCGCGGCTACACGATGCTGAAATTCTTCCCTGCCGAAGCCTCTGGTGGTGCCGCCGCCCTGAAAGCGATCGGCGCGCCGATCCCGCAGGTGATGTTCTGCCCGACAGGCGGCGTCACCCTGAAAAACGCGCCGGACTATCTGGCACTCCCCAACACCGTCTGCGTCGGGGGCAGCTGGGTTGCCCCGAAAGACCTGATGCTGAAGGGCGATTGGGCTGCCATCGAGGCTTTGGCCCGCGAGGCCGCCGCGCTGCGATAAAGGAGCGCCCTTACGGGCGCATTTCTTCTGGCACTTCGTGCGGTTTGCGCTTCGCGCGAGGATATTTGAACCAAGAAGAGACTTGAACCTTCTTTGTTCTAAAAATATTCATCTACGGTCAGGCGCCCTTAAACGTCGCGGGGCACACGCGCCGCGCGACCGCCGCGTCTGCCGCGCGATAGGGGGGCCTCAAGGCCCTCGCGCATGACCTGTCCCATAGGATGATCCGGCTGGGCAACACCGTAGTGCCCCAGCAAAAACAGGATCCGTTCTTTCGGGTCGGCATCGACCGGAACGCTTAAGGCCCAATCCAGAAAGATCGAGCGGCATTCAGCGGCGGTGATCCCCTCGATGTTATAGCTTTCGCGGATCAGCCCCTTGGGGTCGGCATCGGTCGGTGTCATGGGTTCGCTTTCTTGTGTCATCGTCATTTCATACCAGTTCCTTTGCCGAAGCAGGGGGATGTGCAAGAGCCGATTCGATCGCCGCTTGCGCCTCTGCGGCGGCATGGGTCAACATATCGGCCAATGCATCAAGGCTGGCCGCGCCGGTTTCGCGCAGGACAAATGCGGTGCCGCCAATCCCCACATCCCCGGGCACAAGCGGTCCGTCGGTCAGCAACCGCGCCGCCGATTGCAGCCGCCACATCAGCCGATAGGAATGCGCCATCGCGTTTGCCCCGGCCTGCGGCAGCCATCCCGACCGCACCCCTGCGGCCAGCTGGTCTTCGACCCGCGCCGACGGATCGCCCGCCATCAGGGCTGCGGCCTGCGCCACAAGCTCCACGTCCTGCAAGCGGCCCGGTCCCAATTTCGCCTCCCAGGCACCTTTCGCCGGTTTTGCCTCGGCGATCCGTGTGCGCATGTCCAACACATCCGCCAGTGTCTTTTGCGGTGCGCCCTTTTTCGACAGCAGATGCAAGCGGAAGGTTTCGACCGCCTTTGCCAAAGCCGGATCGCCTGCAACGGGTCGTGCGCGGGTCAGGGCAAGGTGTTCCCATGTCCAGGCCTCGTCCAGTTGATAGCTTTGGAAGGCGTCAAGCGACGTGGCAACCGGCCCCTGCCGCCCAGAGGGCCGCAACCGCATGTCGACCTCGTAAAGTCGCCCTTCGGATGTTTGCACCGTCACCGCCGTCACCAAGGCCTGCGTCAGCCGCGCGTAATAGGGTCGTGTGGCCAGCGGGCGTCGGCCCTCTGACATCTCGACCCCCTCGCCATCGTAGATAACGATCAGGTCAAGGTCCGAGTGGGCGTTCAGCCTCCCCGCCCCCAGCGACCCCATGCCCAGCACCACGGCACCTTTGCCCGGCGGGCATCCATGTTTCGCCTCGAACTCGGCAAGCACAGCGGGCCACATACCGCCGATCACCGCGCTGGCAAGGTCGGCATACTGGCGCCCCGCGCGATCCGCGTCGATCAGCCCCCGCAGGTGGTGAACCCCGACGCGAAAGTGCCATTCCTTCATCCAGCGTCGCGCGCTGTCGAGTTTCGCCTCGTAGTCGGGCACCTCTGCCAGATGTGCGGACAACTGGTCTTTTAGCGCTGTTTCGCCGGGCCATTCATCAAAGAACGCACCCCCGATGACCGCATCGAAGACACTGGAATTGCGCGACAGGTACCGCGCCAGCGCAGGCGCGGTGGAGCATATATCGACAATCAGATCAATCAGTTGCGGGTTCGCGTCAAAGAGAGAGAACAGTTGCACACCGGCGGGCAACCCGGCCAGGAAACCGTCCATCTGCACAAGCGCCTCGTCCGGTTTGGCGGCCCGTGCGAGCCGCGACAAAAGTTCGGGTTTCAGGCGCCGGAAAATCTCGACAGCCCGTTCAGACCGCAGCGCGGGGTAGGTCGGCCAGCGGCTGGTGATCTGCCTCGCGGTCTCGCTCAATTCTGGCGCGGGGGGGACGGCAGAGGGGGCAAAGAACCCCTCTGTCAGGTCGTTCACGCGGATCAGGCGGGCCTTGATCGCGGCCCGCATCGCCTGCGTGTCACCCTGCCCCATGAACCGTGCCAACCGGTCGAACCCGTCGGCGTTCTGCGGCAGGTCGTGGGTTTGCGCGTCGTTGATCATTTGCAGCCGGTGTTCGACCTCGCGGTGGGCGCGATATTCAGTGGTCAGAACCTCTGCCACATCGGCGGGCACCCAGCCCTTGTCCACCAGCGCCGCCAGCGACTTGACCGTTTCGCGCCCACGCAGGTCGGGGTCGCGGCCACCTGCGATAATCTGGCGGGTCTGGGTGAAGAACTCGATCTCGCGGATGCCCCCCAATCCCAGCTTCAGGTTATAGCCTTCCAGCGCGATGCCCGATTTCGACACATGCAGGCCCTTGTGGTCGCGGATCCGCAGCCGCATGTCATGGGCGTCCTGAATGGCGGCAAAATCCAGATGTTTGCGCCAGACGAACGGGCGCAGCCGGTCAAGATAGCGCCAGCCCGCGTCCAGATCGCCGCCGCAGGGCCGCGCCTTGATGTGCGCGGCACGTTCCCATGTGCGCCCGACGCTTTCATAATACCGCTCTGCCGCATCCATAGAGGTGCAGACCGGCGTGACCGAAGGGTCGGGCCGCAGCCGCAAATCGGTGCGAAAAACATAGCCCTCGCCGGTCAGGTCTGACAGCATCGCGGTCATCCGACGGGTCACGCGGATAAAGGCGGCGCGGGCATCCATGTAATCGGCGGGATCGAACCGATCCTCGTCGAACAGCATGATCAGGTCTATGTCACTTGAATAATTCAGCTCGAACGCCCCCATCTTGCCCATGGCAAGCGCCACCATGCCCCCCGCGGTTGCCGCGTCGGCCTCTGTCAGGCCGGGGATCTTGCCACGGGCGATTTCGGCCCCGACAAGTGCTTTCATCGAGGTATCGACCGCCAGATCGGCCAGCCGCGTCAGCGCCCCCGTCACCTGTTCCAGCGACCAGACGCCGCCCAGATCGGCAAGGGCGGTCAGAACCGCAACGCGCCGCTTTGCCTGACGCAGGGCATCGGCAAGACCGGACAGCGGGGTTTGCGATGCCACGTGCAGCACGTCGTTCAGGGCAGTTTCGGGGGCTCCCGACAGCGCCTCGCGCAGCCAGTCCGCCTCGCGCAGCATAAGGCCGTTCAGATAGGGGCTGCATCCCCCCGCCCCCTCGGTCAGGTCGGCGATTTCGGGGGGCATATCGGCGAACAGGGCACGGGCATCGGCGCCGCGTTCGGGGTCATAGGCGATGGGGCAGCGGGTGATACGGGATGCGAATGTCATAAGCGCAGGATGATGTGGTCTGCGGGTGGGGTCAACGGGTCTTGATGTGGGTCTTGATGTGGGGCCCGCGCCGCGCAATAGTCACCAAAACCCGGAGCCCCCGATGAGCAAAAGCCTGAAACGCGTGGAACGCGCCCTGACCGAGGCCGGATTGGCGGCGCGCATTCTGGAAATGAGTGCAGAAACCCGTACAGCGGCCCAGGCGGCAGAGGCGGCAGGTTGCGCACTGGACCAGATCGCCAAGTCGATCATCTTTCGTGGCGAGTTGTCCGGCACCGCCCTTTTGTTTCTGACGGCGGGCGGCAACCGGGTCTGCGCCGACAAGGCAAGCGCGCTGGCGGGCCAACCCCTTGGCAAGGCCGACGCCGGCCTGATCCGGGCGCAAACCGGCTTTGCCATCGGGGGTGTCTCGCCGTTCGGGCATCTGACCCCGATCACCGCCTTCATGGACCCCAGGTTGATGGAATTCGACGTGGTTTGGGCCGCAGCGGGCACGCCGCGCCATATATTTGCGGTTGATCCGAAGGAAATTCGGCGCATAACTGGCGCGCAAGTTTTTGATTTTGTTGGCTGATACGAAATAATGTAAATAATGTTTACATCACCCCTTGCGAAAACCGCCTGCCCTTCCGATCTTGGTAATGTGAAAGACATTCACATACACATCAACCCGAACCGGAGCATTCGCATGAGCACTGTCGCACAATGGCCTGGCCAAGCCGAAACCTGGCTGGACGAACGTGGCAAAGGCGCCTGGATCGCCGCCATGGTCCTTGGATTCATCTTTTTCTGGCCTGTGGGTCTTGCCCTTCTGGCCTATATGATCTGGAGCAAACGCATGTTTACCCGTAGCAAATGCGGCACCCGCCGTGACCGTCACGCCCGAATGGGGGCCTTCCAGTCCTCTGGCAACATGGCGTTCGACGCCTATAAGGCCGACACCTTGCAGCGTCTGGAAGAAGAGCAGCAGACCTTCGAGGCCTTCCTTGCCCGTCTGCGGCACGCAAAAGACAAGGCAGAGTTCGACCAGTTCATGGATGATCGCGCCTCCAGACCGCGCGAAAGCACACCGACTGACGTCTGATACATAACATGTGGCCCCCGACACAGGGGGGCCGCCCTTTTCTTTCCGTCCAAAGGCACGTATCCCATGTCTATGCCAGATCATCACTGGGGCCTTCCCGACCCCGATATGCACGCGGAATTCTACGAAGGCGTCGCGTCCAAGCGGTTGGCGGCCTGGGTGATCGACACCCTGCTGATCATTGCCATCACGCTTTTGATGATCCCGCTGTCCTTCTTTGTGGCGCTGTTCTTTCTGCCTCTGGTGGGGATGGCTGTGAATATCCTGTACCGCGCCATTACCTTGTCGCGGCATTCCGCCACGCCGGGGATGCGGTTCATGGCCATAGAGTTCCGCACGGCGCAGGGCCTGCGCATGGATACCGCCACGGCGCTGTTTCACACTTTGGGCTACACGCTGAGCATCGCGATGGTGTTTCCGCAGATCGTGTCGATCTTTCTGATGCTGACAGGGCGACGCGGTCAGGGCCTGACCGACCATGCCCTGGGGACCGTCGCGATCAACCGCGCGGCGGATATCTAGCCGCAGTCAGGTGCCTGACCGCCTCGCTGATTCTGGGGGCTTGGCGTTTGGCAATGTGATTGCTAACCTGACCTTCGAAATAGCTTTGAAGATTCCATGCGCCACACGCTGCCCCTTGCGCCCCAGTTCTATGTGACGGCTCCGCAGCCCTGCCCCTATCTGGAGGGCAGGCTGGAACGAAAGCTGTTCACGGCCCTGCAAGGGGATCATGCGGAAACCCTGAACGACGCTTTGTCGAAGCAAGGGTTCCGCCGCTCGCAGAATGTGCTGTATCGCCCGTCCTGCGCCGAATGCAGCGCCTGTTTATCGGCGCGCATCCGCGTCGCGGATTTCAGGCTGTCAAAAAGCCAGACCCGCGTTCTGCGCCGCAACAGCGACCTTACGCGCCGCTCGACATCGCCCTGGGCCACCGAAGAGCAATACGCCCTGTTCCGCAGCTATCTGGACAACCGCCATGCCGATGGCGGAATGGCGGACATGGATATTTTCGAATTTGCCGCAATGATCGAGGAAACCCCGATCCGCAGCCGCGTGATCGAATACGCCGCCCCCCCGTCACCGGACAACCGGCGCGGCACGCTGTCGGCGGTGTGTCTGACGGATGTGTTGGATGACGGGCTAAGCATGGTCTATTCCTTTTACGATCTGGCGCGGGAAAAGCTGTCGATGGGCACCTATGTGATCCTTGACCATATCCGCATCGCTCAGGAGGCGGGCCTGCCCTACGTCTATCTGGGCTATTGGGTGCCGGGCAGTCCCAAGATGGGCTATAAGGCCAAGTTCAGCGGGCTGGAGATTTACAAACGCGGCCGCTGGACATCCATAGGCAACCCCGAAGACCACCGATCGGACCCGCATCCCCTGACGGTCGATCCGATTTCCGAACAGGTGGCGCGGATCAATTTGCCCGACACGATGTCGGTAAAAGGCTGACGGCCACAGGTGCTACCGCAAGGCCCTAGCCCGCTGTCCAGCCCCCGTCGATCAACAGCGACGCCCCTGTCATCATCGCCGAGGCATCGCTGGCCAGAAACACCACCGCCCCCATGATGTCCTCGACCTCGCCCACGCGGCCCAGTTTGATCTTGTCCAGAATCCACGCCTTTCGCACCGGATCGCGCAGTGTCTGCTCGCCCAGAGGGGTGCGGATAAAGGTTGGACACAGGGTGTTCACGCGGATGGATGCGGGGCCGAATTCTATCGCCATCGCCTTGGTGAAACCTTCGACCGCGTGTTTCGTGGCGCAATAAACCGCGCGGTCGATGCCGCCGACATGGCCCATTTGCGACGAGACATTGATCAACGACCCCGGTTTTCCCGCCGCGATCAACCCCTTGGCCACGGCCCGCGTCAGAAAATACGCACCCCTTACATTCAGGTCGGTCACCGCGTCGTAATCATCCGGTGTCGTGGCGGTGGCGGGACCGTGGCGGGCAAGGCCCGCGCTGTTCACCAGTATGTCGAACGGGCCATGGGCGGCGACCGCCCCTGCGGTTGCGCCGATGTCCGCCACATCCAGCGGCAAGCCCTGCGCGGTCAGGCCCTGCGCCGTCATGGCGGCGACCACCCCGGCGATCCTGTCCTTGTGTCGCGCCACGACAAAGACCTCGGCACCCGCCTCTGCCAAGGCCACCGCAGCCCCCAGACCAATCCCCGACGTCGCCCCCGCCACAAGGGCGCGGCGCCCGTCCAGCCGGAACGACGGCGTGCGCGGCAGCGCGATCATTCCGCCGCCTCGCCGTAACCGACATTGCCACCACCATAGCGCCGGACCCTGATGTTGGCCTGTTCCGCATGGCCGACAAAGCCTTCCAGCAGGCACAGGCGCGAACAATACCTGCCGATGTCCACGGCAGCCTTATCTGTCGTAATACGCTGATAAGAATGGGTTTTCATGAACTTTCCCACCCAAAGCCCACCGGTATAGCGCCCCGCCTTTCTGGTGGGCAACGTGTGGTTGGTGCCAATCACCTTGTCACCGTTCGCCACATTTGTGCGCGGGCCAAGGAACAGGGCGCCGTAGCTGTGCATATGGTCCAGAAACCAGTCGTCGCGGTCTGTCATCACCTGCACATGCTCTGACGCGATGTCGTTGGCGACCTGTAGCATCTCGTCGTAGGTGTCGCACAGGATCACCTCGCCGTAGTCGCGCCAGCTGACGCCTGCGGTGGCCGCTGTGGGCAGGATCTGCAACAGCCGACCGACCTCGGCCATGGTGCCTTCGGCCAGTTTGCGCGAGGTGGTCAAAAGCACGGCGGGCGAATTATAGCCATGTTCTGCCTGCCCCAGCAGATCGGTCGCGCAAAGTTCCGCATCGACCGTGTCATCCGCGATGACCATGGTTTCCGTCGGCCCCGCGAACAGATCGATCCCGACCCGACCATAGAGCTGGCGCTTGGCCTCGGCCACATAGGCATTGCCGGGGCCGACCAGCATATCCACCGGTTCGATCGTTTCGGTGCCGATGGCCATGGCCCCCACGGCCTGTATCCCGCCCATCACGTAAATCTCGTGTGCGCCGGCGAAATGCATCGCCGCGACCACGGCTGCGTTGGGCGCGCCATTGAACGGCGGGGTGGCGGCGATGATGCGCGGCACCCCCGCGACCGTCGCCGTGGCAACCGACATATGCGCCGAGGCAACCATGGGGAACTTGCCGCCCGGCACATAGCACCCGACCGATTGCACCGGAATATGCTTGTGGCCAAGGATCACCCCCGGCAGGGTTTCCACCTCGATGTCCAGCATCGAGTCCCGCTGCGCCTGTGCGAAATTGCGCACCTGAGTCTGGGCGAACGTGATGTCGTCGATCTCGCGCGGGGTCAGTGTGGCGATCAGCGCGTCGATCTGCGGCTGGGTCAGGCGGAACGCCCCGGGGCTGTAATTGTCGAAACTTTCGGACATCGCGCGCACCGCCGCGTCGCCCTCGGCCTCGATCCGCGCAAGCGCCTGTTCGACCACATCGCGCACGGCGGCATCATCAGTCTTGCGGTCCGCGTCCGCCTTGCCCCGCTTCAGGTATTCAATCATGTCCACTCCCCTCGCTCTTTCGGTTTCGAAAACCGGTCCGCCGCACTCCCCGGCTAAAATCAGGGCGCGGTGCCACTTTGCCAACAGAACCACGGCAGAGTAAAGCCACAGCATGCAGCCGTCACCCGCAGGGTGCGACGACGGGCATCATGACGTTAGGGAACCCGCAGGCGGCGCAACCGGAGCGAGACAAAAGGCGGCCTGCGTCAATATTAGGCATTGCGTTATTTAATATATAAATCAATTACTTATGAAGAATAAGTCCCCTGATTTCGGGTTTTTTACCCCGCAGTGGTAAGTTTTTCTAGCCGCGCACCACTTGCCCCGCTAGCATGGCCTCGTCGGAGGACAATAAAACCAATAAACCACTACAAGGAAGGTATTTTATGGAACGCCGCAAGTTTCTTACGAGCGCCGCACTCGGCGCGACAGGAGCTGCTTTGGCAGCACCCGCAGTCGCCCAAGCCAGCAAAAAGATCATGACCATCGTTTCCACCTGGCCACGGGACTTTCCCGGTCTGGGTGTTTCGGCACAGCGCGTTGCAGCCCGGATCACCGAGCTGTCGCAGGGTGCAATCACCACAGAATATTACGCCGCAGGCGAGCGCGTGGGCGCATTCGACTCGTTCGACGAAGTCGCGTCCGGCAACTCCCAGGCTTACATCGGCGCGGACTACTACTGGGTCGGCAAGCATCCCGCCTTCGCCTTCTTCACCTCCGTGCCGTTCGGCATGACGGTGACCGAATTCAACGCATGGATCAAATTCGGCGGCGGTCAGGAACTTTGGGACAAACTGTCCGGCGAGTTCGGCATCAAGGCACTGCCTTGCGGCGCGACCGGCACACAGGCCGGCGGCTGGTTCAACAAAGAGATCAACTCTGCCGATGATTTCAAGGGCCTGAAGATGCGTATCCCCGGCCTTGGCGGCAACGTGCTGTCGAAACTGGGTGCATCCACGGTGTCCCTGCCCGGCGGTCAGATCTACGAAAACCTCGTATCCGGTTCGATCGACGCGACAGAGTGGGTTGGTCCATACAACGACTACTTCATGAAGTTCTACGAGGCGGCCAAATACTACTACACCGGCGGTATGCACGAGCCGGGCTCCGACCTTGCAATGGGCATGAACAAAGCCTGGTGGGATAGCCTGTCCGAGTGGGAGCAGTCTGTGATTAGCGCTGCTTGCTACGAAGAGAACGCGGCCCAATACGAGGAAGCGATTGCCCTGAACGGGCCATATCTGAAAAAGCTGGTCGAAGAGCAAGGCGTTCAGGTTCGCGCGTTCAGCGACGAGACCTGGGATGCGATGTACGAGGCATGGCTCGAAGTCGTTGCCGAAGTGCGCGATCACTCGCCGCTGGCCGCGGAAATCGCCGACGATTATGACGCCAAACTCAAAGAGTATGGCTCCATGATGGCGAAGTTCGAGATCACCTATGTGAATCAGCGTAACCGCGTTATGGGCCTTTCCTAAGGGTTTGACCCGGAATTCGGGGCGGGGTCTTTTCCCCCGCCCCGTTTTTGACTGCACATCCTGCGGACAAGTCTGAACATCCCCAAACCTAAAAGGTAAGACCGTGAGCGACATCGCTATTTCTCGAACCTCAACGCAGATCGTTCGGTATGTGGGTTGGTGCGTCCTCGGACTCCTCGCCGCATTTCTGGTCAACAACATGCTGATCGTGGCTTTTGATTATCCCGCGCTGTCCTTCGAGACCGGATTTGCAGGCAAGGGCGCGATTTCCATCGGCGTCTATCTTGCCGGTCTGGCGCTGGCGGTGGCTGCGGTCGCCCTGCGCCCCGCCCCGACGCTGCGACAAGAAGCGCACAGCATCCACAGCTTCAACCTGTATCTGATCCGCGCCTGTTTCTTCACCGTGCTGCTGACCGGGGTCGTCGATGCCGCGCTGGCCTTCATGCGGGTCGAGAACATGTTGCCGGCGTTCTTCAGCGACGAGATGGTCCGCAACCTTGGCCGGGCCAGATTTGTCGGTCCCTATGTTCACACCCCCCTGATTGTCGTCAGTCTGATCCTTGCGCTGTTCAGCCGCACGCTGGGCTTTACCTGGCTTGCGCTGCTGATCGTGGCTGCCGAACTGGGCATCGTGATCAGCCGCTTCGTATTTTCCTACGAGCAGGCCCTGATGGGCGATCTGGTGCGCTACTGGTATGCGGCGCTGTTCCTCTTTGCATCGGCCTATACGCTATATGACGAGGGCCATGTGCGCGTGGATATCCTTTATGCGGGCTTTACCCGCCGCGCCAAGGGCCGCAACAATGCGATCGGCTCGATCTTCTGGGGCGCGTCGACCTGCTTTGTGATCCTCGGCATCGGCCTTGGCAGCAAACAGTCCATCGTGAACAGCCCGATTGCCAACTTCGAAATCTCGCAGGCCGGTAGCATCGGCATGTTCACCAAATACCAGATGGCGGCCTTTATCGCGATCTTCGCAATCACAATGCTCATCCAGTTCGTCAGCTACTTCTTTGAATCGGTAGCAGACTTCAGGAATGAACCCGGTGCGCGCGAAGCGGCGCCCGTCTCACATTAAGGTGCCATAATGGAACTTTTCTTTCTTCTTTTGCTGGTTGTCATGATGGCAACCGCGCTTGGCTCCGGTTTTCCGGTGGCCTTCGCCCTTCCCGGTGCGGCGGTCATCACGGTCGGTCTGGCCGCGCTAACGGGGTATCTGGTGCTTGGCTCCCCCGATGCCTATTTCCACACCAGCGGACCCTACCAGTGGCTGTCGGCGGGTGTCACCAACCTGAGGGGCGTTTATTGGGAGGTAGAGCGCGACACCCTGATCGCCATCCCCCTGTTCATCTTCATGGGCATCATGCTTCAGCGGTCCAAGATCGCCGAGGACCTGCTGGTCACCATGGCGCAGCTTTTCGGCTCGATCCCCGGCGGTCTGGGCATATCGGTGGTCTTCGTGGGGGCCCTTCTTGCGGCGACCACGGGCATCGTGGGCGCGACCGTTGTGGCCATGGGCCTGATCTCGCTGCCTGCCATGCTGCGCAACAACTACTCCCCCAGTCTTGCCAGCGGCACAATCGCCGCCTCGGGCACGCTGGGGCAGATCATTCCGCCCTCGATCGTGCTGATCATCCTTGCCGACCAGCTGGCCTCTGCCACCGATCAGGCCAGCACGATGCGCAAAGTGCTGCACAAGAATGCCACCGGCGAACTGTCGATGCCGTCGATCTTCGATGTGACCTCGACCAGCGCGGGGGAAATGTTCCTTGGCGCGCTTGTTCCCGGCCTGCTGCTTGTCCTGATCTACATGATCTACATCATGGTCTATGCGATTATTAACCCCAAAAAGGCCCCGTCGGTTCCCTACGAGGGTGCCTATGACGGCACGTTCTGGCGCACTGTGATCATTACTCTGGTGCCGCCACTTGCGCTGATCTTCCTTGTGCTGGGGTCGATCATCACCGGCATCGCGACCGTGAACCAGGCGGGTGCGATCGGTGCTGCCGGGGCGCTGACAATGGCGGGCTACCGCCTGTATGAAGGGAAACGCACCACCTATTACCCCGCCATCATGGCTCTGGCCTCGATGGCGTTGATCACCTTTTGTCTCGCCAACTTCAATATGAACGCCAAGAACATCCAGACCGATCAGGATCGTCTTGGCATGGCCCTTGGCATTCTGGCCACGGTCATGTTGACCGTTTCCCTCTGCTGGAGCGGCTGGCGCGCCTTCAAGATCGAGGACTCACTGCGCGGCGTCATGCTGGAAACAGCCAAGACGACCTCGCTTGTGTTCATCATCCTTCTGGGGGCCGCCATGCTGACTGCGGCCTTTCGCGGCTTCGGCGGCGAAGACCTGGTGCGCAATTTCCTGACCTCGCTTCCGGGCGGGTTCTGGGTGCAGTTCGTCATCGTCATGGGCGTGATCTTTGTGCTGGGGTTCTTTCTGGACTTCATCGAAATTGCCGTGGTCGTGGTGCCGATCGTGGCCCCTATCCTGCTGGCGGACCCGTCTGCCAACATCACGGCCGTCTGGCTGGGTGTCATGATCGGCCTGAACATCCAGACCTCGTTCCTGACCCCGCCCTTCGGCTTTGCGCTGTTCTACCTGCGCGGCGTCGCCCCTGCGGTGGTCAAGACAACCCAGATCTACAAGGGCGTTGTTCCGTTCATCGCGCTGCAACTTCTGGCGCTTGCGGTTGTAGGTGTCCTTCCGCCACTGGTGAACTACCTGCCGAACCGCATGGGGCTGCTGTCTGACGCGGCCCCGCCCCCGCGCAACCCGCGCCTGCAATACTGTCTTGACCAGTATACAACCGATTACATCGACACCAACGCGGCGATGGAATCGCAACTGATCGGACGGCTTTCCGCACTGGATACCAGCGCCTATCCGCAATCCGTGGCCAACGATCTGGCAGCGGGTCTGTCGGGTTACACCGACGCGCTTGCCTCGCTGAAGGCGGCAAATGCGGCGGAACTGGCGATTAAGGACGCAGCAAAAACCTACCGCCCGAAACAAGTCGCCGTGCGCCAACTGCAAAAGCAGATCAGCGCATTCGAGGATGAAATCGCGTTGATCCGCACCGATATCTCGCGCGTTTCGGGGACCGAGGAAGGTCAGGCGCGCAAAGCCTTACTAGAGGCGCGCCGTGCCGAAAACGAACAGGAAATCGCCAAATTGCAGGCGCAAATCCCCGAAAGCTGGAAACAGACCTACGCCGATTTCGCAGAACTGCTGACCGCAGAAACCAAGGCGCGCACCCTGTACCGCCGCAATGCCGACAGCGCCTACGAAGCCTTCGCCAAGGTCGCGGATGTCGCGTCGGCCGGCGATGCGTTTAAGGCACTGGAGGCAGATCTGCGCGCGCTCGGGCCACAACTCGGCGGCTCTGACCCCAAGGCGATTGCCGACGGGATCAAGGATCTTGCGTCCCGCTTCGGCGATGTGGCGGGCGGCGGGGATGTCAAGAAACCCCTCGACGCACTGCGCAAGGCGCTGACAGCCAGCCCCGTGGACACCGCCAAAGAGCAGGCGTCTTACGATGACGCGGTCAAGGCCTTCGAGGCTCATCTGGCCTTCGTCAACGGCCCGGCACAGGATCTGGATCAGGCCCTGACCGCCGCCATGCCGATGCTGAAAGGAACCGTCGGGGCCCGCGCGCAGGAAAACCTGTCCCGCGAACAGGCTTTGTCGATCGCAGCCTGTGCCTCGCATCACCGCGATATCTCGCTGAACTTCTAAGGGGGTGTGCCCCACGGCCTTCGCCCGAACCTTTGTGTCCGGGCGAAAGCCACAACCATAAACGCCTGAAAGGAGTGTCCGATGCTTCATTCCGCACTAGGATACAGGGGTGCGTTTTCCGCCCCGAACAGGATCGCAGCCCTTGCCGGACAGGATGTTCTGGCCGCAGGCGGCACCGCGATCGAGGCAATGGTCGCCGCCGCCGCCACCATTGCCGTCGTCTACCCCCATATGAACGGCATCGGCGGCGACGGCTTCTGGGTCATCCACCGCCCCGGACAGGCCCCCGTCGGCATATCCGCCTGCGGTCAGGCCGCCCGCCTGGCCACCCCCGGATGGTATGCCGAACGCGGCTTCACCGACGCTATTCCAGCCCGCGGCGGCCCTGCGGCCCTCACCGTGCCCGGCAGCATCGGCGGATGGCAGGCGGCACTGGCGCTCGTGCCACAAGACAAACGTATCCCCCTGCCCGATCTGCTGGCCCCCGCCATCGCCTATGCCCGCGACGGCTTTGCCGTGACCGGCAACCAGTCGCGCTGCACGGCCGAAAAACTCGACGGACTCAGGAACGTGCCGGGATTCCGTCAGGCCTTTCTGATGGATGGCGCACCGCCCGAAGCCGGCGCATGCATGACACAGACCGCCTTGGGCGACACCCTTGCAAGCCTCGCGCAACACGGGTTGGGCAGCTACTACACCGGGGACATCGCCAAGGCCCACGCGGCCTGCCTTCAGGACCACGGCAGCCCGCTGCGCTTGGGCGATTTCAACGATTACGCCGCGCGTATGGTCACCCCGCTGACGGTTAAGACCTCGCTGGGGCAGCTTTACAACATGACCGCACCGACCCAGGGCGTCTCGTCCCTGATGATCCTCGCGCTGTTTGACCGCCTAGGTGTCACCATCCCCGACGGGTTCGACCACCTGCACGGACTGATCGAGGCCACCAAACAGGCCTTCATCCTGCGCAACCGCGATCTGGGCGATCCCGTCGATATGGCGCAGGACGCGCAGGACTGGCTGGCTGACGACCTGCTGGACAGGCTTGCCGGCAATATCGACACGAAAGCCGCCCTGCCCTGGCCCTATACCCCCGTCGAGGGCGATACCATCTGGATGGGCGCCGCCGACAGCGACGGCACCGTCGTCAGTTTCATCCAAAGTGTGTTCTGGGAATTCGGCTCCGGCCTCACCTGCACCGACACCGGCGTCTACTTCCAGAACCGCGGCGCGGGCTTCTCGCTTGCGGCGGGCCCGAACCAGTTGGCACCGGGCAAACGTCCGTTCCACACGCTGAACCCCGCGCTGGCGCATCTGAACGATGGCCGCGTCATGGCCTACGGCACCATGGGCGGCGAAGGCCAACCACAAACACAGGCCGCCGTGTTCACCCGCTACGCGCAATTCGGTCAGGATCTGCAAATGGCCGTGACCAATCCGCGCTGGCTGTTGGGGCGGACGTGGGGCGATGTCTCGACCAGCCTGAAGCTCGAGGACCGCTTCGACCCCGCCCTTGTGCAACAGCTGCGCGATGCAGGCCATCAGGTAGAGCTGATCTCGCCCTACTCGGATCTTGCAGGTCACGCGGGCGCGGTGGTGCGACACCCGGACGGTCTTCTGGAATCCGCAAGCGACCCGCGCTCGGACGGGGCCGCCCTCAGCTTCTGATCCGTCCCCGTCTTTCCCCTCTTGTTGGTAAAAATATCCGCGCCGCAGGCAAACCGGAGTCCCCGCGCAAGCGGGGGCGACACATAAACCTCGCGCGGCACGCGCGCCCGTTGCCTTCCCCGCGGTCACAAAACTGCGCGAATTTTCGCAAATCCCGAAAAATCCCCCGCATATCGCAACTTTCGGCAATATTTTCATGACGCCGCGACACATTATTCGCCGCTTTGGTGGTTGACGCCCCCAAACCCCCGCCCTAATGTCTGCTGCAACTGCAAAGGACCCCTGAATTATGACCGACATTGTCGTGCTAGTAGGATCAAGGCGCATGGGCCGGTAACGGTAACCCTAAACGGTCCCCATGCGCCCCCGCCAAAAACGGGGGTTTTTTATTGTCCAAAGATAAAGTGAAACGGAGCGAAAAGATGACACGTCAGATGACCGGCGCAAAAATGGTGGTTCAGGCCCTGAAGGATCAGGGTGTGGACGTCGTATTCGGCTACCCCGGCGGTGCCGTGCTTCCGATCTATGACGAGATCTTCCAGCAAAACGACATCCAGCATATTCTTGTGCGCCACGAACAGGGGGCTGTGCATGCCGCCGAGGGCTATGCCCGCTCGACCGGGAAACCCGGCGTTGTGCTCGTCACCTCGGGGCCCGGTGCGACAAATGCGGTCACCGGCATGGTCGATGCCCTTATGGACAGCATCCCGCTGATCGTTCTGACGGGTCAGGTTCCGACCTTCATGATCGGCAACGACGCCTTTCAGGAGGCCGACACCGTCGGCATCACCCGCCCCTGCACCAAGCATAACTGGCTGGTCAAGGAAACCGACAAGCTGTCCGACACCATCCATCAGGCCTTTCATGTCGCCATGTCCGGCCGTCCCGGTCCGGTGCTTGTCGACATCCCCAAGGACGTGCAGTTCGCCACCGGCACCTATACGCCCAAGGAAAAGGCCCGCGTGTCGCATTATCAGCCGCGCGTAAAGGGGGACATCGCCGCGATCACGCAGATGGTGGAACTGATGGAAACCGCCGAACGCCCCGTGTTCTACACCGGCGGCGGCGTCATCAACTCTGGCCCTGCGGCCACACAACTGCTGCGCGAATTCGTCGAGGCGACGGGCTTTCCCATCACCTCGACCCTGATGGGTCTGGGGTGTTACCCCGCGTCCGGCAAGAACTGGCTGGGGATGCTGGGCATGCACGGCCTTTACGAGGCAAACTGGGCGATGCATGATTGCGACGTGATGATCAACGTCGGCGCACGCTTTGACGACCGGATCACCGGCCGGGTCGATGCCTTCAGCCCGAAGTCAAAGAAGATCCATATCGACATCGACCCCTCTTCGATCAACAAGATCATCCGAGTGGATGTGCCCATCATCGGTGACATCGCCCATGTGCTGGAAGACGCGCTGAACATCTGGAAGGCGCGTGGCCGAAAGGTCAACACCGCCGGTCTGGAAAAATGGTGGAAAAAGATCGCCACATGGCGCGCGGTCAAATGCCTGACCTACACCGGCTCCGACACGATCATCAAACCACAATACGCGCTGGAACGCCTCGAGGCGCTGACCAAGACCCGCGACCGCTACATCACGACAGAGGTCGGCCAGCACCAGATGTGGGCCGCGCAATACCTGAACTTCGAAGACCCGAACCGCTGGATGACCTCTGGCGGGCTGGGCACCATGGGCTATGGCACGCCTGCGTCGATCGGTGTTCAGGTCGCCCACCCCGAGGCGCTGGTCATCAACGTCGCGGGCGAGGCAAGCTGGCTGATGAACATGCAGGAAATGGGCACAGCGACCCAATACCGCCTGCCGGTCAAGCAGTTCATCCTGAACAACGAACGCCTTGGCATGGTGCGCCAGTGGCAGCAGTTGCTGCACGGCGAGCGCTATTCGCAGTCCTGGTCCGAGGCCCTGCCCGATTTCGTGAAGCTGGCAGAGGCGTTCGGGGCCAAGGGCATTCGCTGCTCCGATCCTGCGAAACTGGATGACGCCATTCAGGAAATGCTGGATTACGACGGCCCGGTGATCTTTGACTGTCTGGTGGAAAAGCATGAGAACTGTTTCCCGATGATCCCCTCGGGCAAGGCGCACAACGAGATGTTGATGGGCGATGCCGATACGTCAAAAGCAATCGGTGCCTCCGGCGCGGTTATGGTTTAAGGAAGGTCTCTAAATGTCTGCTCTCAATATCAAAAAAGGCGCATCCAGCCATTCCGCCTACGACCTGCGCGACCCGAATGCCGATGTCGTGGAAAAGCACACGCTGGCGGTTCTGGTGGAAAACGAACCGGGGGTTCTGGCCCGCGTCATCGGCCTGTTTTCCGGCCGTGGTTACAACATCGAGTCTCTGACAGTGGCCGAAGTCGACCATCTGGGGCATCGCAGCCGCATCACCATCGTGACCGCCGGCACCCCACAGGTGATCGAACAGATCAAGGCGCAGCTGGGCCGCATCGTGCCCGTCCACGAAGTGCATGACCTGACCGTCGAAGGCCCCAGCGTCGAGCGTGAACTGGCCCTGTTCAAGGTGGCAGGTCTGGGTGACAAACGCGTCGAGGCCCTGCGTCTGGCCGATATTTTCCGTGCGAATGTCGTGGACAGCACGCTGGAAAGCTTTGTCTTCGAGATCACGGGAACACCCGAAAAGATCGACGCATTTGCCGATCTGATGCGCCCGCTTGGCCTGCAAGAGGTCGCCCGCACAGGCGTCGCCGCATTGGCGCGGGGCGCGGCGTAAACGCCGCTGACCGGACACTGAAAGCCTCGGCATCACGGTTGAAAAGGCCCCCGCACATCGGGGGCCTTTTGCCGTTTCTGCCCTACATCGGGATCGTGCCCGCCTCCTGCGCGGCTTTCAGCTCTTCCGCGTCCAGCATCCCGTCCTCATTGGCATCGGCACCGGTAAAGGCGTCCTCTGTCAGGTCGGGAAACGCCGCCATCAGCTCGTCCATCGAATAGACGCCATCGCCATCGGTGTCGGTCACCATGGTCTGGGCATTGGCCTGCGCCGCCCCAAGTGCAAGGATCGATGCCAGCGTCAAAACAAGTCTATTCATATCCAGGTCCTCCGTCGTGGCCTTTGGCCACTGGTCAAGATTGTGGCCAAGGGCCACAGGTTGATATCGTGGCCCAAGGCCACTGGTGACACGCTATTCCGTCTTGATCAGGCCCGCGTCTTCGGCGGCTGTCAGTTCGGCCTCGTCGATCATCGCATCGCCGTTCGTGTCGGCGCTGGCGAAGAGGTCCTCGCTGACGGTGGGATAGGCAGCCTGCATTTCGGCAAAGGTGATCAGGCTGTCGCCGTCACTGTCGATGTCAGCGACGCTTGCAATGGCCGCAGCCCCGCCCGCAAGGGCAAGCGCCAGCGTCATCGCCAGTCCTGTTAGTATCCGTTTCATCCTCGGTCTCCTTTTGGGTGTCACGCGTGGGAAGGTTTCATCGTGCCTTCCCTAACCAAGACGCGGAACCACACCGATTAATCCCGCACGGGGGCAACTGGATCAGCCCCCGCGCGGCGACTTGCCGATGCGGCAGGGCAAAACGGGCCAAAGAACGCCCAAAAAGCCCGCATCGCACCACAAAACGCCGCTTGGCGGAATTCCCCCGGATTGATTACGCAGGTCAGGGTGCCTTCATCAGGGGAACAGAAGGAGCGACCGACATGACACAGTTGACCGAACTGATGCCCGAACTTCTGCGCCTTGCGCGGATCCTTGCGACATCGCGACAAGACCCCGAGGATCTGGCGCAAGAGGTCCTGCTGAAGGTCTGGACCCGATTGGACCGGGGCGTCGCGATCGACGATCTGCGTCCCTATCTGATGACGGCCCTGCGCAATCAGGCACGGCGCGCGCCGCGCGCGACCGTCACACTGGACGAGGCCACGCTGCCCGCGACAGAGGCCGAAGCCCCGCGCCGCCTTGCCTGCGCCGAGGTTCTGGCCGCCGTCGCCGAGCTGCCCGAACGGGATGCGGCGTTGCTGTGGCGGGTTGTCATGGATGAGCCGGTGCTGGCAGATCTGGCCCAAGAGATGGACCTGCCACTGGGCACGCTGCTGTCCAGACTGGCCCGCGCCCGCGCCCGTCTGCGCCGCGATCTGGGGGTCCGGTCCGGTACGGCCACGGATCAGCTTTTGAACGGCTAGGGCGGGGCCAGCGGGCAGGTCATGCCGCCTGCGGCGCGGATATTTTTACCAAAAAGAGGGGAAAACGACGGTCTGTGCGACGCGTTACGCAACACGGTTTCCGCGCGACCAGACCTGCGCGATGACCGCATGATCCCCGTGCATCCGAAAGCGTAGAAGGTCGGCGTTCAGCCCCGCCACCAGCCGGCCACGATCGACAAGACCGGCGGCGGCGGCAGGGGCTGCAGTGACTGTCGCCATGCCCCGCGCCATATCGTTCCAGATGCCGCCCAATTGCACCGCAGCCTGCAACAAGGCGGCGGGCACATAGTCGGACGAGACAATATCCAGCAACCCCAGATCCGCCAGATCGCGCGCGGCGACATTGCCCGAGTGCGACCCGCCGCGGATCAGGTTCGGCGCCCCCATCATCACCGGAATGCCGTGGTCGCGGCACGCCTGCGCCGCCTCGATGGTTGTCGGGAATTCCGCCACCGTGATCCCGTGACGGGACGACTGCTCGACATGCGCGCGCGTCGTGTCGTCGTGGCTGGCCAGCACCGCGCCATAGCGCCGCGCCTCGGCCACGGCCGCCGCCTCGTGGGCATCGCCATGCAGTGCGCGCAGGCCTTTCAGATGCGCGACATGCTCGGCAAATTCGGCTTCGGACAGGTTGTTTTTGCCCATGACATAGGATTTCAGCTTGGACAGATCGCGGAACTGGCGCTGTTCCGGTGTATGGTCCATCAGGCTGACGATGCCGATGCGGTCTTCGGGGCCAAACTCCGCCATCTCCTCGATCAGGGTTTCGGAACAGATTTCGGCCCGCAAATGCAGGAAATGGCTGATTTTCAGCGCGTTCTGCGCCCGCAGGTCCAGTAATTCCCGCGACAGGTCACGCGCGTATTTGCCATATCGGCTTTTGCCGGTCGGGATCGACCCCACCCGCATCGCGTCGAAAACGGTGGTAATGCCCGTGCCCGCCAGTTCGGCGTCATGGGCCAGAATTGCCGCCGCGTGGGGCCAGTCCACCTTGGGGCGCGGGCTGATGTGGCGCTCCAGATTGTCGGTGTGCAGTTCGATCAGGCCCGGCGACAAAAAGTCGCCCGCGCAGTCGATCGCCCCTTTGGGCACGGCGGAACCGCTGTCGATGCGGCGGATCACGCCATCCGAGACGACCAGACTGCCGCGAACGGTCTCGGACGGCAAAACAAGGGTGGCGTTGGCAAATACGGTGTCACATGTCATTGGAATGTTACCTTAAAGAGGCATTCGGACGGGAAAACGGGAAAGATCACGATATGCAATTCATCCGCTATGCGGTCTATTTCACGCCCCGGCAAGGGCCGTTGGCGGCATTCGGTGCCGCCTGGCTTGGCTGGGACAGTGCCCGTGGGCAGCGCGTGCCGCATCCACAGATCGGGGGGGTGCCGCGCCCCGTGGCCGAGATTACCGCGACCCCGCGCAAATACGGGTTGCATGCGACGATCAAGCCGCCCTTCCGGCTGGCAGAGGGGCGCACCGAGGGCGATCTTGCGACGGCCCTGTCCGATCTGACACAGCGCCTTGCCCCTGTCGTGCTGGACGCGCTGGACCTGTGCCGGATCGGCGGGTTTCTGGCGCTGGTGCCGCAGGGCGACACCGCCGCGCTGAGCGCGCTTGCGGCAGAGGTCGTGCGCGGGCTTGATCCGCTGCGTGCCCCACTGAGCACCCTTGATCTGGCGCGGCGTCGTGCACCGGGTTTGACACCACGGCAAGACGACCTGCTGCGCGACTGGGGCTATCCCTATGTGATGGAGGAGTTCCGCTTTCACATCACGCTGAGCGGCAAGATGGCGACACAGGATCTGGATGCCATCGAGACGGCCCTTGCCCCCCGCGTGATCCCGCTGCTGCCGCGCCCCTTTGTCATCTCGGACCTGACGCTGAGCGGCGAAGACGAGGACGGCATGTTCCACGACATCCATCGCTACACCCTTGCCGGGTAAAGCGCGGCCAAGGCATCGTGCACGGTGCGGTCCAACGCGCCATCGTTGTGCAGGCTGATCACATCCGCTCCGGTCACAGGCATGTCGGGCTTGCGGGCCAGACGGTGTTCGATCTCGTCGGCGGTTTCGCGCCCCCGCGCCGCAAGCCGCTGCGCCAGCACATGCGGGTCCGCCACAAGCGACAGCACCACAAAGGGCTGGAACAGGGCGCGGGCCTGATCAAGCACGCCGCGCGACAGGTTGACCAGCGCATCCTGCCCGCCCGCCAACACCTCGTCCACCGACGCCGGTATGCCGTAGAACAAGCCATGCGCCCCCCAGCTCAATGAAAAACCGCCCGCATCGCGGCGTTGCGCGAAGTCGGTCGGATGTACCGCGTCAAAACACTCTCCGCCCGCATCTTGTGCCCGTGTGATCACGCGGCGCACAAGATGCAGGTCGGGGCGTGCAGCGGCCAACGCCGCCATCACCGTGTCCTTGCCGACACCCGACGGGCCAACCACCGCAATCAACCGGCCCCGCATCACTGCGCACCCGGCGTATAGACCGCCACGTCGATCACACGGTCACAGACCCGGTCCCGCGCGGCCTCGTCGTGGAAAATGCCGATGATCGCCGCCCCCCGCGCCTTGGCCTCTTCGATCAGGCACAGCACGGTCTCGCGGTTGGTCGCGTCAAGGCTGGCGGTGGGTTCATCCAGCAGCAGCGCGGGATAATCGTGCACAAACCCGCGCGCGATGTTCACCCGCTGCTGTTCGCCACCCGAAAACGTGGTAGGCGACAACTGCCATAGCCCCTGCGGGATGTTCAGCCGCGCCAGCAGCGCCCGCGCCCGGTCTCGCGCCTCCTCCACCGGAACGCCCAGCGTCAACAAAGGGTCGGCCACCACGTCCACCGTCGGGACGCGCGGCACAACCCGCAGGAACTGGCTGACATACCCAAGGGTGCGCCGCCGCAATTCCAGTATCTCGCGCGGCTCGGCACGGGCAACGTCGATGTCACCGACCATGATCCGCCCCGTGGCGGACAGGTAATTGCCATAGATCATCCGCATCAGGGTGGATTTCCCCGCCCCCGAGGCCCCGGTCAGCGCGACGCATTCGCCTGTGCCCACGGACAGCTCCGCCCCCTGCATCACCGGGATCACGGCGCCACCCTGATTGTGCAGGGTAAAGCTTTTCGACAGGTTCGTTATCTCGATCATCTGCATCTACTTTGTTCCAAAAATACTCGTTCCGCACGCGCCATAGGCACGCCCCTAGACCTGAAGCACCGAACTGACCAACAGCTGCGTATAGGCGTGCTGCGGATCGTCCAGCACCTGATCTGTCAGGCCGGTTTCCACCACACGCCCGTCTTTCATCACCATCAGCCGGTCGGCCAGCAGGCGCACCACTGCCAGATCGTGGGTCACGATGATGGCTGACAGTCCCATCTGCCGCACCAGACCGCGCAACAGATCCAGAAGGCGCGCTTGAACGCTGACATCAAGTCCCCCCGTCGGCTCGTCCATGAACACAAGCCGCGGCCCCGTCACCAGATTTCGCGCGATTTGCAGGCGTTGCTGCATGCCGCCGGAAAACTGCGAGGGACGGTCGTCGATGCGCCCCTCGTCAATTTCGACCCGCCCCAGCCAGTCGCCGGCGGCATGCCGGATCTCGCCGTAATGCCGTGCGCCGACCGCCATCAACCGCTCGCCGACATTGCCGCCCGCGCTGATGTTCATCCGCAACCCGTCGCGGGCGTGCTGGTGGACAAAGGCCCAGTCGGTGCGTCCCAGCATCCGCCGCTCGGATTCGGACATCGCAACGGTATCCTTCGGACCGCCTGCTCTGGTGTCGAACACGACCTGCCCCGCGTCGGGCACAAGATGCCCCGCAAGGCAGGACAAAAGGGTGGATTTCCCCGATCCGCTTTCGCCCACAATACCCATGACTTCAGCAGGATAGAGGTCAAAGTTAACGTCAGCACAGCCGATCCGCGCGCCATAGCGTTTGGTCAGGTCGCGCACCTGCAACAGCGGGGTCATTGTGCCACCCCCTGTGCGCCCACATGGCCCGCGTCGCGCCGTGCGCCGCAGAAATCCGTGTCGGAACACACGAACATCCGCGTGCCTGCATCGTCCATGATCACCTCGTCCAGATAGCTGTTACCAGCACCGCACAGATCACAATCGTGATCGGCCTTTGTCGCCTCGAAGGGAAAATCGTCAAAATCCAGGCTGACCACGCGGCTATAGGGCGGCAGCGCATAGATCCGTTGCTCGCGGCCCGCGCCGAACAGCTGGATCGCGGCCATTTCCATCTTCGGGTTGTCGAATTTCGGGATCGGCGAGGGGTCCATCACATAGCGCCCCTCGACCTTGACCGGATAGGCATAGGCCGTGGCAATCGCGCCATGCTGGCTGATATCCTCGTATAATTTCACATGCATCAGGCCGTAATCCTCCAGCGCGTGCATCTTGCGGGTCTCAACCTCTGACGGCTCCAGAAAGCGCAGCGGTTCGGGGATCGGCACCTGATAGACAAGGATCTGGTCCTCGGTCAGCGCCGCCTCTGGGATGCGGTGGCGGGTCTGGATCACGGTGGCCTCTGTCGTGGCCTCTGTCACCGCAACCCCCGCCGTTTTCTGGAAGAACTTGCGGATCGACACGGCGTTGGTGGTGTCGTCCGCCCCCTGATCGATCACCTTCAGGCGGTCGTCGGGCGTCAGTGTCGCCGCCGTCACCTGCACCCCGCCGGTGCCCCAGCCATAGGGCATGGGCATTTCGCGGCTGGCAAAGGGCACCTGATAACCGGGGATCGCCAGACCCTTCAGGATCGCGCGGCGGATCATCCGCTTGGTCTGCTCGTCCAGATAGGCAAAGTTGTAATCGTTCATTCCGCAGCCTCCTGCATCGCAACGCTTGCCTCGCGGCGCAGCTTGCGGACCAGTTCCAGTTCTGACTGGAAATCGACGTAATGGGGCAGTTTGATATGTTCCAGAAACCCCGTCGCCTGAATGTTGTCAGAGTGGTAGAGCACGAATTCCTCGTCCTGCGCGGGGGCGCCCAGATTGTCCTCTCCCAGCTCTTTCCATCGCAGGGCACGGTCGACCAGCGCCATGGAAATCGCCTTGCGTTCGGTCTGACCAAAGACAAGGCCATAACCGCGGGTGAATTGCGGCGGCTGGGTTTTCGACCCTTGGAACTGGTTCACCGTTTCGCATTCGGTCAACTCGACCTCGCCGATCTCTATCGCAAATCCCAGTTCAGGAATTTCCATTTCAACAGAACAGGTTCCGATCCGAAGCTCACCCACAAACGCATGGTTTCGCGCATAGCCCCGCTGGGTGGAATAGGCCATGCCAAGGATGAAGCCCTCGTCACCGCGTGTCAGCGATTGCAACCGCAATGCGCGGCTGGCGGGCAGTTCCAGCGGTTGCCGCGTCAGGTCGCCCGGTGCGGCCTCGCCTTTGGGTTCGTCCTGGATCAGCCCCTCGGCGTTCAGGAATTCGGTGATATGCGGCGTGGGCTCCATACGGGGTGCTGCGGTGGGCGCCTCCGGCACCTCGCCCCCGGCGGCCAGCGCAAAATCAATCAGGCGGTGGGTGTAGTCGAACGTCGGCCCCAGCACCTGCCCCCCCGGCGCATCCTTGAAGGTCGCGCTGATCCGGCGGTCGCAGGCCATATCGGCGGTCTCGACCGGCAGGCTATGCCCCAACCGCGGCAGGGTCGTGCGATAGGCGCGGATCAGAAAGATCGCCTCGATCAGATCGCCCCGCGCCTGTTTGATCGCCAGCGCCGCCAGGTCGGGATCGTAAAGCGACCCTTCGGCCATGACGCGGTTCACCGCCAGCGACAGTTGCTCGCGGATCTGCGCCACCGACAGTTCCGCCACGCCTTTGTCGCCGCGCCGTTCCTCGGCAAGCCAGGCATGGGCGTTATCGATGGCGCGCTCGCCGCCTTTGACTGCGACATACATGGCTCAGCCCACCCGTGTTGTGCGGGGCAGCCCCGCAACGCGGTCCCCCGTTGTGAAAAAGAAATCCAGCCCCAGAGGAAACAGCCGCGCGTTGTCCTGAAAGGCTGCAAGATCGGGCAGGCCGAAACAGGCGCTGTCCTTGATCCCCGGCCCCCGCAGGGTCGCGCCGCCGTCGGTGAACGCGGGCAGTTCGACAATCAGCGTGGCAGAGCGATCGGGATAATCGGCCTGCCCGATGGAATAGGCACCAGGATCGCCAAGCGCGTCCCACGTCCCCAAAGCAAAGGCGCAACGGGCCGCCCCGACCAAAGGCGCGCCGGTGTGAAAGGTGATCCAGTCGCGGATGTCGGCCGTGTCGTGCCCGCCCGCCAGATGCACCGGCGTTTCGGGGTCAAACAACGTCAGGCACAGCGTCCCCGCCGCCACCGACATCGGCACAGGCGGGCGCGCTCCGCCAATCGCGTAGACCCGGCCGGGCCGCGCCATGGCGTTCATTGCCGCGCGGAACGCATGGGACGCCTCGACAGAGGTATCCCCGAACCCGCCCTGAACTGCAAAAGCCTGCATCAGTCCTCTCCTCTCACCAGCGTGAAGAATTCGACCCGCGTCGCCGCAGCCTTGGCCGCCCTTGCGGATTTCACCACCGCCATTTCCAGTTCCAGCGGGTCCAGCACCTGCTCGCGGACCCGTGCCGCCGCATCGCTTTGCATCAGCGCGTCGATCAGGGCGGCCTGCACGGCCTTGGGTTTGTCACGACCCTGCACATAGCCGTGCCCGATCTGGCCTGTCGCCAACTGGACAGAGCAGCGGGTGACTGTCATCTCTCCCAGATTGAACGGCGCACCCCGCGCCCCTGCCCGCCCGCGCACCATCACCGCACCGATTTCCGGCGCGCGAAGCACGGCGTGGTCAGGCGCCGCGCCAAGTGCCGCAAACCGGTCCGCCAGCGCCAAGGCAGGGGCCTTGGCCAGCAGACCCATCCAGCTTTTCCGTTCCGCTACATTCATCATCTAGACACCTTGCAGATTTGTCTAACTTACTATACAACTAGACAAATCTTACGGCCTGACCCGTCGCGCCGCAATCCCCCAAGATGTGAAACTTTAGTGACATGACCCGCACCCCCGTCTGGAAATCCATCGCCGAGACCCTGACCGCCGACATAGCCAACGGCCACTATGGCGCGGGCGACAAGCTGCCGACAGAGGCCGCCCTTGCCGCGCGCTTTGGCGTCAACCGCCATACGGTGCGCCGCGCCCTTGCCGATATGGCCGAGGCGGGGCTGGTGCATGCGCGGCGCGGCGCGGGCGTATTCGTGGCGCAGACACCCGCAGAATATCCCATCGGCAAGCGCGTGCGCTTTCACCGCAACCTGATGGCGGCGGGCCGCCTGCCTGCGCGGCACATCCTGTCGCTGGAAACCCGCGCCGCCTCTGCGCCAGAGGCCGCAGCACTGGACCTTGCCCCCGGCGATTTGGTGCATGCCTGCGAAGGGGTCTCGCTGGCCGACGGGCAACCGCTGGCGCATTTCATCAGCATCTTTCCCGCGGCTGCCTTCCCGGACCTGCCCGACCACCTGCGTGCGCTGGGGTCCGTAACCGACGCCCTGCGCGCCTCGGGCCTGCCCGACTACACCCGCGCATCGACCCGGTTCAACGCCACGCCCGCGACGGCCACACAGGCGCTGCACCTGCGCACGAAGGAAGGCGCCGCACTGCTGCGCACCGTCAGCCTCAACGTGGGCGCACAAGGCCGGCCCGTGGAATTCGGGCAAACGTGGTTTGTCGGGGATCGCGTGACCCTGACACTGGCGGAAGCAGCGCCCGTCACCTGAATGATACATTCCCACGCTAAGGTTCTGAAAAACAAACAGGCGAGCAGAACAATGACGGCTTCACTCTCCCTCTGCCTGCGCGGCGCGGATGTGCTTTGCGACGGCAGCCTTCGGAACGGTATGGTGGCGATCGACGCTGGTCGCATTGCATCGAGTGCTGCGCATAGCATTGATCTTTCAGGCTTTCTTATCCTGCCCGGCATCATCGACCTGCATGGTGACGCGTTCGAGCGGCACATCGCACCCCGCCCCTCGGCCCCCTTCCCGATCAGCGCGGGCCTTGCCGCCACCGACCGCGATATGGCGGCAAACGGGGTCACCACCGCCTGGCTGGCGCAAAGCTGGTCCTGGGAGGGCGGGGCACGCGGCCCGGACTTTGCCGAGACCCTGATGCTGGACATGGAAACCTACGCCCCGCGTGCGCTGACAGATATGCGCCTGCAACTGCGGGTCGAAACCCATACGGTCGACACCGAGGCACGCCTGCTCAGCGCCATCAGGCGGCACGGCATCGGCTATGTGATCTTCAACAACCACCTCGACGAGGCCGTTCATCTGGCCCGCACCCGCCCCGAAGAAATCCTGCTCTGGGCGAAAAAAGCAGGCCGCAGCAGCCAGCAGCACATGGAAATCGTGCGCGGCGCGCGCGACCAGAAACAGGCCGTTCCGCGCTATCTTTGCCGCCTCGCCGAGGCCTTTGACCAGATGGGCATCCGTTACGGCAGCCATGATGACCCCGATGGCGCCACGCGTGAGACCTACTCGCTGATGGGCGCGCGGATATGCGAGTTCCCCACCGCCGCCAACGCCGCCGCCTCGGCCCGCGCGGTCGGCGATCCGGTGCTGATGGGGGCACCGAACGTCGCGCGCGGTGGGTCACAGTCCGGCAATATCGCGGCCACCGACCTGATCCGCGCCGGCCTGTGCGACGCGCTTGTCTCCGACTATCATTACCCCGCTCTGGCGCTGGCGGCCTTTCGTCTGGTGGATGACGGGTTGATGGATATGGCCTCGGCCTGGGCCATGATCTCGACCCGCCCTGCCGCAATCATGGGGCTGTCGGACCGGGGTCGCATTGCCGAAGGGCTGCGTGCCGATCTTGTCGTGCTCAACCCAGAGACGCGCCAGATAGAGGCCACGATCTGCGCGGGTCGCATCGCCTATCTGTCGGGCGAGGCCAGCCACCGTTTCATGCGGGGCATGCGCGATCTGGCCGTGGCGGCAGAATAGCCCGCGCCTTTCTTACTTCTCTGAATATCCTCACCGAGGGCACTCTGTCTCCATAGATCAACCCGGCCTTACGGGTCTTGCCGCGTGCGAACAACTTGACCGCGACGCCGATCATCGGCATTCAGCGCCAGGCGGCATGCCGCAGGGACAGTCCGGGGTGGGCGATGTTGAAGAACCTGATTTCATTTGCGGCACTCTTGCTGCTGACAAGCTGCGTCGAGCCGATGACCGGCAAATCCGATGCCCGCATCCTTGTGATGGGCGACTCGATGATGGCCTTCAACGGCACCAATCGCCAGTCGGTTGCCGATGCCATCGAGGCCAGCTTGGGCGAAGAGGTGATAGACCGCGCGGTCACAGGGGCGCGATATTTTTATTACCTTCCCATCTCGGGCAGCGCCGGCGTCAGGATCACCGAACAATACCGGCCCGGAAAATGGGAATGGGTCGTGCTGAACGGCGGCGGCAACGACCTACTGTTCGGATGCGGCTGCGGTAAATGCGACACACAGCTCGACCGGCTGGTCTCTGCCGACGGCCAGCGCGGGGCGATCCCCGCTTTTGTCTCGACGATCCGCGCAAGCGGGGCAAAGGTGATCTATACCGGCTACCTGCGCAATCCGGGCGTGCAAAGCCCGATCAAGGCCTGCCGGCCCGTCGGCGACGAGCTGGACCGCCGCCTTGGGCGTATGGCCCTGCGTGATGCGGGCGTGGAATTCCTGTCGATTGCCGATCTGGTTCCGAACGGTGATCGGTCCTATCACCAGATCGATCTGATCCACCCCTCGGTCAAGGGCAGTCGCGCCATCGGCAAGCGCATCGCGCGGCGCATTGTGAGCCGGGATCACAACGCGCCCCGTCGCCCCAGGGTTGAATAGACCTGTTGCAATTATGCACTTTTTCCACCGACCTCGCGAAAACAGGAAACGTCCCGTCAAAAACAGGTGACATAATATTGCACAGGCACCATCCATTCGGATGATGACATTGAACTTAAGGATTATACCATTCGGCGCGTATTGGCGGCGACAGCGATCACTCCTTTCGCGTCGTGTTGCGGTTCTTTTGGGTTTTTCAAACATACAGGTTAAGATATGAAAAATACGACATCACTTGGCTATCGCCGCCGCGCCCTCGCCGCATCGGTCTTTCCGGCGCTCGCTGTCCTTGCCTCTCCGGCCCTGGCGCAGGACGCATTCACCGATCTGGGCGGTTTGGGTGGAACTTACACTTACCCAAACCGTCTCTCGGCGGATGGCACGACGGTTGCCGGAAACAGTAACATCACCGGCAACATGGCAAACCGCGCGTTCCGCTGGGTCGATGGCGAAATGACAGACCTTGGAACGCTTGATGGCACCTACAGTAACGCGATCCATGTCTCTGCCGATGGTGCGGTGATTGTCGGGTATGCCTATCTCGAGGGCAATTCAGCCTACCACGCCTTCCGCTGGGCAAACGGCGAGATGGTCGATCTTGGAACGCTTGGCGGAACCTACAGCTATGCCTATGACGTCTCTGCCGATGGTGCGGTGGTGGTGGGCGATGCCAACGCTGCCGACTATCAGTCTCACGCGTTTCGTTGGGATGCCGTCAACCTGATGCAGGACCTCGGAACGCTTGGCGGAACCTACAGCCATGCCAATGACGTCTCTGCCGATGGTGCGGTGGTTGTGGGCTATGCCGCCATTGCCGGAAACCAGTACCAACACGCGTTTCGCTGGGACGATGGCGAAATGACCGACCTTGGAACGCTTGGTGGCATAAGCAGTAACGCCACTGCCGTCTCTGCCGATGGTGCGGTGGTTGTTGGCAATGCCGACACTGCCGGCAGCCAGAATCACGCGTTTCGTTGGGATGCCGTCAACCTGATGCAGGACCTCGGAACGATTGGCGGAACCTACAGCTATGCCACTGCCGTCTCTGCCGATGGTGCGGTGGTTGTGGGCGATTCCGCTACTGACGGAGGACAGTCTCACGCCTTTCGTTGGGCGAATGGCATTATGGAAGATCTGGGAACCCTGGACGGAGGCACACGCAGCAACACCCGTGCGGTTTCCGCAGATGGCCTTGTTGTTGTCGGATCGTCTTCGGACAACATAAGTGCTGAATCTCCGATGGAGAGCAGCAAACAGGCCTTTCGCTGGTCAACCACGGATGGCATGCAAAGCGTCGATGACTGGGTGATTGCCGGGGGTGGCGAAATCCCCGATGGTTATATCTTGACCGACGCGATGGGCGTCAGTGACGACGGGTCTGTTGTTATGGGGCGCGGGTCTTTCAACAACCAGAACACCGGCTGGCTGGCCAAGGGTAGCGGGTTCCTGAGCGACACCGCCGCGTTCGACCGCAGCGTGATCCAGTCCGGCGGATCGGTCGCCGGTGTCGGGATCGGCGCAAGCAACCTTGCGCTTGGGGGCAGCCATCACAGAACCCTGTTGGACAGCGGCCTTGCCATGTCCGACAAAGGCACCTGCGCATGGAGCACGGTTGACGCCGCACGGAACAAATCCACCGATGCGAATACCGCATTGGCGGAAATCGGCGTTTGTGGCGATGTTGGCGGCTACCGCATCGGCGCGGGTGTCGGCACCACGACAACAAAGCAGGACTGGGATCTGGGTGGCACTGCACGCTACGACGGGAACTATATCCTTGCCGAGATCGACCGCGAGTTCGCAACCGCCGGTGGCAGCACGCTTCAGGCCAGCCTTCTTGCCTACCACGCGTCCTTTGATACCACGCTGAACCGGGCCTATGCGAATGGCCCAGGCACCGATGTTTCGACCGGGCGCCCCGATCTGAAAACATCCGCGCTGAAGGCACGGCTGGACTGGAAGAACGCGGCGGCAATGGGCGGCTTTTCGGTTTCGCCTTACAGCGCTGTGACCGTCACGCGGGCCAAGGTGGGCGGCTATACCGAAACCGGCGGCGGCTTTCCTGCGATCTATTCCCCGACAACGACCAAAACCACCGATCTGCGGGTTGGTGCGGCCTTTGCCGGAGAGATTGCATCGAAAACCACACTGCACACCCAGATCGAGGCCGTGCACCAGTTCCAGGATACGACAGCCGGGATCAACGGTCAGGTGACGGGGCTTTACGCCTTCAACCTTCCCGGTCAGGCGCTGACCCAGAACTGGGCGCGGGTGACGATGGACGTCGATTATGCCGTGTCCCCGACAACGGTTCTGACGGCAGGCTTTAACGCGGCGACCAAGGGAAACCAGTCGTCGGCGGGCATCACCATCGGGCTTCGCGCCGCGTTCTGACGCAAGCTGCATGACGACAAATCAGCCGCCGGTCTTATGACCGGCGGCTTTTTTATATGTTGCGGGTAAAAGAGGAAACTGGATCAGACCACCGGTCAGGACTCGAATTTATCCAGAAAAGCCGTGACGGTCAGCGCCCTGAATTCGGGCAATCTGGCCCCCAGCAGGTCATGGTCCCAATCCCACCACGCCAGCGCGATCAGCCGGTCGGCGATGTCCTTGGGTTGGCGGGTGCGGATCGGGCGGGCCGGAATGCCCGCAACGATCGTATAGGGCGCAACATCCGCCGTCACGATCGCCCCCGAGGCAACAACCGCGCCATCGCCCACTGTCACCTCGGGTTTGATCTGCGCGTTATGGCCAATCCATGTGTCATGCCCGATCACTGCCCCGCGGGCGCGCCGGTGCGCGAACCATGCGGCGTCATCGGGGATCTGGGGCCAATAGGCGGCAGAACGATACATGAAATGATGCAGCGATGCGCGGTCCAGCGGGTGATCGGTGGCACCGATCCGCACAAAGCTGGCGATATTCGCGAACTTCCCGACCTGCGCATTGGCGATATCGGCGAAACGGTCGCAATAGGAATAATCCCCCATCGCCACATTGCTTAGCCGGCTGCCGGTGCCGATTTCAACGTAGCGGCCAAGCTGGCTGTCGGTGATCTCGCAGGCGTCGTGGATCTGCGGCAGGCTCTCGGACAAGGCGCGCGCCATCAGTCGCCCTTGATCAGGCGGCGGCGCAGGATACCGGACAGCCAGTCCATCGCCATGACCATCAGAATGATCAGCACGATGTAATAAGTGACCTCCTCCCAGTCGCGCTGGGTGACGATCGCCTGGGTCAGCAACAGCCCGATGCCACCCCCCGTGATCGCGCCGATCACC
This sequence comes from Pseudogemmobacter sp. W21_MBD1_M6, assembly GCF_052119585.1. NCBI lineage: Bacteria > Pseudomonadati > Pseudomonadota > Alphaproteobacteria > Rhodobacterales > Paracoccaceae > Pseudogemmobacter > Pseudogemmobacter sp. W21_MBD1_M6. The sequence continues at coordinate 89,933 of NZ_JBGQOJ010000003.1, forward strand.
GTGGCCGATCGGGTGTTGGATTCCAGATAATACAGGATCTGGCTTAGCAAGACCGGCACGATCTGCGGCACCACGCCAAAGCGGTAGCGTTGCAGGGGTTTGGCTCCGGTCGAGGTCACGCCCTCTATCTGTTTTTCATCCACATTCTCGACGGCCTCTGAAAAGAGTTTGCCGAAGGTTCCGGTATCGGTCAGCATGATCGCAAGCGCCCCCGTCAGCGGCCCCGGACCAAAGGCACGGGACAAAAGGATGGTCCAGATCAGCCCGTCCACCCCGCGCAACAGGTCGAACACCCTGCGCACGGCAAAGCGCAGCGGCCCGAAGACCGAAAAGTTGCGCGCGGCGGCAAAGGCCAGCGGAAGCGCGATGATGGCCGCGCCAAAGGTGCCAAGAAAGGCCATCAGCACGGTTTCGAACAGCGCCCATGCGACGTCATTGTGGCGCCATGCGGAATTCGTCCAGACACCATGCACCATCGCGCCGATATTGCTGCGATCAACGGTCAGCCTTGGGCCGGTGACGGCAAGGGCTGCAAGCTCGCTCAGGGATTTGCCATAGAACGGGCTGTCGAGGGTGAAAAAGAACATCTCCCACCCCAGCGAGTAGCGGAATACCTCTGAGCGGTTGCGGGTGACCGACAGACGGCCCGCATCGGTGGTCACGGCAAGGCGGGTGTCACCGACGTTGATCCAGTCGGGCACCGGCCCTGCGGGCAGGGTCGTGGTCACGCCGCTGCGCGATGGCACGGCGGTGATCACGCCGTAACCCGGCACGTCGAATGTAACGGCTTCAGGCGCGAAAACCACGACGTTGCCCTTGCCCAGGTCGATCTGCGTTGTCTGTCCCAGCGTGACCCAATCGGGGGTCTGGTCGGGGCCGAAGGTGCCGCGGCGCTCTCCCTCGATCGCGATGCTGACCTCGCCCGATCGGTTGTCGCGGGTGACATGGGTCTTGTAGCTATAGCTGTCGGCGACCAGCGTCGCGGCATTGTCCATGCGGGCGCGGTCGGCAAGGCGGGCAATGTCGAAGGCAAAGAACACATAGACCAGATAGGCCAGAAAAAGCGCGGGAATGCCGAAGGACAGCAGGCGCTTGCGCAGAAACTGCCGGTCGGTGTGGCCGCGCAGCAAGGTCAGATCGGTTGCGGTCATGCTCATGGTTTTGCCCCTTGGGTCAGTCGGGTACGGATCACGCCGGACAGTTGGTCAACGGCGACGATGGACAGGAAGAGCAGCAAAAAGATCGCCGCCGCCTCGTCATACTGGCCCTGCCCCCAGCCCATCGCGTTGCGCAGTTCGTATCCGATGCCGCCCGCCCCGACAAAGCCAAGGATGGCCGAGGCGCGGATGTTGATCTCGAACCGCAGCAGGGCATAGCTGAAATAGTTGGGGGCGACCTGCGGGATCACCCCAAGCCACATGCGCTGCGCCCAGCCCGCGCCGACGGAATGCAGCCCCTCGACAGGCTTAAGGTCCGCGTTTTCGTTCACTTCCGAGAATTGCTTGCCCAAGGCGCCCGCTGTATGCAGCGCGATGGCGATCATCGCCGGAACCGGCCCGCTGCCCATGACAAAGATCAACACCAGCGCCACGACGATTTCGGGCATGGCGCGCATGATATCCATCATGCGGCGGAACACCGGGATCAGCGCGGGCCAGCGCGCCAGACCGCGGGTCGAAAGCAGCGACAACACCAGACCGGCTGCGCCGCCGATCACCGTGGCCGCGCCCGCGATGTTCAGGGTTTCGATCAACGAGGGCACAAATTTCAGGATGTGCACGGTCAATTGGCCGCGCTCGTCCCATGCCTCTGCCAAAAGGTCAGAGGGAAAGTCGAAAATATTGCCGATGCCGGACCAGAAGCCCCCCGCATTGCGCGCGTCGGCGGTCATGAAACCGCTGACCATCAGGCTGACGAACACCAGAATAAGGATGCCGCTATACATCCGTTTGCGGCGGACAAGGTCCATGTAGTCTGCTGTGATCGTGTTTGCGGTCAGTTCCGCCATTTTCCTGCCCCGCTTGACATAGGTCGTCCATAAAAATTGACGGGCCCCGGAATAAACCGAAGCCCGCCAGATGTTGATGAAATTCAGTTGCCCTTCAATTGACGGGCAGCCACGATCGACAGGTAGGCGTCATGGGTGACAGGAATGAAGTCTTTCGCTTCGCCCGCTGCAACACCGTAGGCGCATTCCTTGTCAGTTTCATGAAGGTCTGCGGTCAGCTGGATGACCTTTGCCTTGATATCGTCCGGCAGAGTCGAGCGGACAACCATCGGACCTTCGGGGATCTCTTTCGATTTCCAGATCTGGACGATGTCATTCATGTCGACAAGGCCCGCATCGACTGCACGGCGCAACGCGCCAGAGTTATAGCCGTCTTCCCAGTTGCCAAGGCCGTCGGTCCAGGTCACGCCGCCGTCCACGTCACCATTGGCAACAGCCACGATGGTCTGCTCGTGGCCACCGGTGAACTTCACCTCGCCGAAGTAATTGCCGGATTCCATCGTGCCGCCGGTGACGGTTGGAATTTCAACCGAAGGGATCAGGAAGCCAGAGGTGGAGTTCGGATCACCGAAGGCAAAGACTTTGCCCTTCAGGTCTTCCAGTTTGGTGATGCCAGAGTCCTTGCGGGCCATACCGATCGAGTAGTAGCCGGTCGAGTCGTCCACATTCTGCTTGATCAGGGCCACATCGACCGCCTTGGGGTCGGTCAGATAGATCTTGGCGTAAGACGAGGCACCCATCCATGCCAGATCAAGCGCGCCGCCCAGCAAGCCCTGGATAACGCCGTCATAATCAGCAGGTGTGAACACTTTGGTCGGCACGCCAAGCGCCTCTTCGATTGCCGCACGGTAGCATTCGTTCGATGTCATGCGGTCCTGCGCGTTTTCACCGCCAAGAACGCCGATGCGGAATTCGGTGATGGCGTGGCTGTCAGCGAAGGCCGCGCCAGTCAGGGTCGTTGTTGCCACAAAGGCTGCAAGAAGGGTCTTTTTCATGTCACTCTCCAGATGGAACCGCCAGATGTCCGGCGGCAGGGTAAAGGGGTTATGCGGGGGCATTTGCGGCGCGGCGGGCGCGTTCGACATGCGCCTCGGCGCCGTCAAGGCTGGTCGAGGTTGCGGCCTCCGAGAAGGTCTCGTCGGCACCGTAGATGTCGCGGGCGACACCGGTTGTCAGTTGCGCGGGCGTGCCGTCGAACACGACGCGCCCGTCGCGCATCCCGATCACGCGGTCGCAATAGGTGCGGGCGGTATCAAGGGTGTGCAGGTTGGCGATGACCATGCGGCCGTCTTCCTCGTGGATGCGGCGCAGGGCCTGCATCACCACTTGGGCGTTCATCGGGTCAAGGCTGGCGATGGGCTCGTCCGCAAGGATGATCTTGGGGTCCTGCATCAGCGCACGGGCAATCGCGACACGCTGTTGCTGGCCACCCGACAGTGCCTCGGCGCGCTTGGTCGCGTGTTCTGCCACACCCAGACGGTCAAGGATTTCAATTGCGCGGTGGATATCGCCTTGAGGGAACAGGTTGAACATCGTGGCCAGAGTAGAGCGGCGGTTCAATGTGCCGTGCAGCACGTTCGACACCACATCCAGACGCGGCACCAGATTGAACTGTTGAAAGATCATCGCGCATTCGGATTGCCACTGGCGCTTGGCGCGGCCCTTTAGCGCGGTGATCTCGCGGTTGCCGTAGTGGATCTCGCCCTCGGTCGCATCGGTCAGGCGGTTCATCATCCGCAGCAATGTGGATTTGCCCGCCCCCGAGCGGCCGATGATCCCAATCATCTTGGGTTCGGCCGCATAAAGCGAAACAGCATCGACAGCCGCTTTGTCACCGAACCGTTTGGTCAGTCTAGTTATGTTCAGCACACTCAAATCCCCGCAGTTGTTAAGCGGGGTCTAAGGTGCGGGGTTCAACGTTATGTGTCGGTTGGCTGAAGGTTTTGTGACAAAGCCCTGCGCTGCCGCCAATGCGACACGCTTTAGGTCAGCGCCACAAAGGCCACCCAAAAGGACATAAGCACAGCACAAACCAGCGTATATATCCCGTTCCAACGCACCCCGACATGGAACGCGCTGACCCGCCCCAGAGAGCCGATCATCATCGTCGTCGCCGTATAGGGAGAGCTGGCACCGCAAAGCGACCAACCGGCGGTCAGCCCGACAACGATATCCACAGGATCGACCCCCATGGTCGCGGCATCGGGCAAAAGCGGCACAATCAACGATACCGACAGGATCGGGTTCATCCCCAACTGCCCCGTCACCGGAATAACCCAGACCAGCGCCACCAGAATGGTCCAGCCCGGCACCGACGACAGATCAAGCCCCGCAGCCCTGACCAATGGCGCAAGAATGACCGTGCCCATCCCGCCGATGAACCCGGCCATCATCAGCAGCACCAGCTCTGACCGGTAACCGGGCAAATGGCGCGTGACATAGGTTTGCACCTGCCCCACGGCCCCTGCGGCATGGCCCTGCCCCCGATGCTGAACCACAATCCAGATCAGCGCGATAAACGGCACCACCGGCATGACAACCCCCGCCGCGCGGATGCCCGTCGCACCATGAAGACCGCCAACCAAAACACCAAAGATCACCAACAACAGCACAAGCGGCAGCATCACCGCCCATGTGCCCTCCGGTTTGCCGCGCACAGGGGCCGGCGCGGTCAGGCGCGGCTTGAATATCGTATCAAGCGCCCAGCCGGTGACCGCCAGAATCGCGGCGGTGACAAGGCAGGGCCAGACCACCTGCGACCAAGGCGCACCCGGCACCAGAGAGGTGGAAATGGCGATGGCCAGCGACAGGGGCGACCACGGCAAGGTGGACACGAACCCGCGCTGGATCGCCAGCAACATGCGGCGCAGGCGGTGGGCGCGGATCTCGGCGTTGGGTTCCTGATGTGCGTTCGCCGCCGCCATACCGCCCAGCAGGCCAAGCGCGCCATAGGTCAGCAACAGCCCGAACAGATGCCCGCCCACGGTCAGCGCGGCATAGCGCCGTCCGGGGGGTTGCTGGGCCAGAAACCGGCCGCTGCGCAAAATAGCGGGAGAGGTCTCCGACGCGTTGCGCAATGTGGCCAGCGCCGTAAAGAACGCCGCGATAAAGGCGGCACGGCCAAGCGCGGTCAGGGTCAGGTCGGCCCAGTCGGGGCGCGTCAGAACCGCCGCCACAAACAACGCCAGCCCCACAACCACAAAGATCTGCCGTGACCAGCGCACCCGCGTGAACAACAGCGCAAGAATGGCAACCACCCCCGCCGCCGCCAGATGGGAAAACAGCGCGTCTCCGGTCCATTCGACAAGGATGACAAGCACCGTCAGAAGGATCAGCAGGCTACCGCTGGCTTTGTCGATTGCCGCCTCACGCATTTTGAAAACCCCTGCCCGCCCGGCGCGTTTGTCGCGTGCCGTCACACGAAACCCTGTCATTTGGTAGCCTAGCCCTGTGGCACTGACCACAGTGTGCCCGCAGCATCCCCGCAGAAATATCGAATTGTCGGGGTCCGGGCGACAGCGATCGCCAACGGGGGCATCCCGGCCTGTCCTTTGGCCCCCGGATGGTGCAACATGGGGCAAAGACCGTGCCGTGGGGCAAACCCGCGCCCGCCCTAACCGAAAGCACCCCCATGCCCCAGATTGCCCGTCGTATCGTTCTTGCCAGCCGCCCCAAGGCCGAGGCCGCGCTGGACAATTTCCGCATCGAGGACTTTCCCCTGCCGGAACCGGAGCAGGGCCAGTTCATCGCCCGCACGATCTGGCTGTCGCTGGACCCCTATATGCGCGGCCGGATGAACGACGCCAGATCCTATGCCAAACCGGTCGAGGTGGGCGGCGTGATGGAGGCGCAATGCGTGGCCGAAGTGACCGCCTCGCGCCATGACGGCTTTGCCGTGGGCGACATCGTCGTGGCGCCCAACGGTTGGGCCAGCCACGGAATATCCGACGGCACGGGTGTGCAAAAGATCGACCCCGACGTTGCGCCGATCTCGACGTATCTTGGGGTGCTGGGCATGCCCGGCCTGACCGCATGGGTCGGGCTGAACGACATCCTGCGCGCAAAGGCGGGCGAGACGATTGTGGTTTCTGCCGCGACGGGGGCTGTCGGTAGCCTTGTCGGGCAACTGGCCAGACAAAAGGGCCTGCGGGTGATCGGTGTCGCGGGCGGGCCGGAAAAATGCGCCTTTGCGGTCAGTGATCTGGGCTATGACGTCTGCCTTGACCACCGCGCGGGCGATGCGGCAGCGCTCAGTTCCGCGATTGCCGGTGCCGCCCCGAACGGGGTTGACCTGTATTACGAAAACGTCGGCGGCAAGACGCTTCAGGCGGTGCTGCCGGTGATGAACACCCATGGGCGGATTGCGCTGTGCGGCATGATCGCGTGGTACTCGGGGGCGGCGGATGCCATGCCGGCCCCTGCCATCTGGGGTGCGATCCTGCGGCAGCGGCTTTGCGTTCAGGGCTTTATCATCTTCGACCACTATGACCGGATGCCCGCGTTTCTGGCCGAGGTCGGACCTCTGGTCAAATCCGGCAAGGTGGCCTACCGCGAAACCGTGGCCGAAGGGCTGGAGGCGGCACCGGCGGCATTTCTGGCGCTGCTGAAGGGCGGAAATTTCGGCAAGCAACTGGTGCGCGTCGGCGCCGACCCCACCTAGGAGCGGGCCAAGATGCGGGCCAGTGTCGTTGCAGGCAAAGGCAGGACATTGCCGCGCATGGACGAGGACGCCGCCGCCTCGGTGGCGATGCGATCAAAAAGGTCGGGCGTTACGTTCAGTGCGGCAAGTCGCGGGCTGCCCCATGCGTCTATGCGGGTTTCCAGATGGGCAAAGGCATCCTCGCTGTGCCCCAGACTGGCGTCGATCCAGCCCGCCACCTGATCGAAACGGTCGATCGCCCGCCCCTGCGCCACACAGGCGGCGCGGTTTTCGATCAGCACGGCGGGCAGCAACCGCCCGCAGATCGCCCCGTGGGGCGCGCCACACAAGCCGCCGATCACCCCCGCCAGACCATGCACCGCACCAAGGCCGGAATTGGCAAGCGCCATGCCACCGATCAGGCTGGTAAAGGCCAGATCATCGCGGGCGGCGGCGTCTTCGCCCTGCATCAGACGGCCAAGCGCCGACAGCCCGCGCGGGATGGCATCGCGGCACAGCGCGTCGGTCAGCACGTTGGCCTTCGACGACAGGTAAGGCTCGATTACCTGCACCACCGCATCAAGGCCCGATGCCAGCGTCACCGGACGCGGGCAGTTATCAGTCAACGCGGGGTCGATGATCGCCAGCACCGGCACCATACGGTCATCGCGCAGGCTGACCTTACGGGCATGGTCGGGCACGGTGATGACGGCGTTTTTCGTCACTTCCGCGCCGGTGCCCGATGTTGTGGGAATGGCGATGAAGGGCAGCGGGGCCGGGCCCAGCGGGCGGCCCTCGCCCACCACCTCCAGATGGATCATGGCGGGGTGCGGGCCGGGGATCAAGGCCGCAGCCGCCTTGGCCAGATCAATCGCCGATCCGCCGCCGACGGCCACAACCACATCGACCCGCGCCCGACGGCCAAGGGCGACACAGGCGTCAAGCTGCGGCAGATCGGGTTCGCCTGACGCAAACACCGGCACGACATCGCAACCGGCCGCAATCAGCGTATCTTGCAGCACGTCGACCCATGCGACAGACCTGCCCCGGACCAGCAGAACCCGGCGCCCCAGCGCGGTGATCGCAGGCGCTGCCGCATCGCGGGTTCCACGACCGAACCTGATCCGGCCAGATGTCATAAAATCAAACGATATCATTATAATACACCCCGTTCTTCAATAAGAAAGCGTGGCCTTTACCGCGCGTTTCCAGGCGGCATATTTCGCCTCGCGCTGGTCGTCGGCCATCATGGGCGTAAAGGTCTGTTGCAGCGCCCAGCTTTTGGCAAAGCCCGCCTGATCCGGGTAAAGCCCCGCCCGCATTCCAGCCAGCCATGCCACCCCGAGGGCTGTGGTTTCCAGCACGTCGGGGCGGTCTACCGGGGCGCCGGTGATGTCGGCCAGAAACTGCATCGCCCAGTCCGACGCGCTCATCCCGCCATCGACCCGCAGGGTGGCGCTGGCACCTTTGCCCTGCCAGTCGGCCTGCATCGCCTCCAGCAGGTCGCGGGTCTGGTAGCCGACGCTTTCCAGCGCGGCGCGCGCCAGTTCGGCGGGGCCGGAATTGCGCGTCAGCCCGTAGATCGCGCCCCGGCATTCGGCGTTCCAATAGGGCGCGCCAAGGCCGGTAAAGGCGGGCACAAGCACGACCTGCTGCGTCGGATCGGCTGTTTCTGCCAGCGGTTGCGTCTCTTTCGCCTCGCGGATGATTTTCAGCCCGTCGCGCAGCCATTGCACGACAGCACCCGCAATAAAGATAGAGCCTTCAAGCGCATAGGTGGGTTTCCCGTCCAACTGATAGGCGATGGTGGTCAAAAGCCGGTTGTTGGATACGACCGCAGTATCGCCGGTGTTCAACAGCGCAAAACACCCCGTGCCATAGGTGGATTTCATCATGCCGGGTTCGAAACAGGCCTGACCCAGCGTCGCCGCCTGCTGGTCGCCCGCGACGCCCAGCACAGGGATCGCACGACCGAACAGGTCGGGGCGGGTCATGCCAAAATCAGCGGCGCAATCCTTGACCTCTGGCAGCATTTCCATAGGAATATCAAAGAGATCGCAGATGGTCTTGCTCCACCTGCCTTTGTGGATATCATACAGCAGCGTGCGGGCGGCATTGGTGGCGTCGGTCACATGGGCGGCCCCGCCGGTCAGCTTCCATATCAGATAGGTGTCGACCGTCCCGAAGATCAGCTTGCCCACGCGGGCGCGGTCGCGCGCCCCGTCCACATGGTCGAGGATCCATTTCAGCTTTGTCCCCGAAAAATACGGGTCCATCAGAAGGCCGGTTCTGGCGGTGACCATATCGGCGTGGCCCGCGTCGCGCATCTGGCGGCAGAAAGGCGCTGTGCGGCGGTCCTGCCACACGATGGCGTTATGCACCGGCTGGCCGGTATCGCGGTCCCAGACAAGGGTGGTTTCGCGTTGGTTGGTGATGCCGATGGCGGCGATGTCTTCGGGGGCAAGCCCCGCCCGTTCGATCGCGGCGCGGCAGGTGCCTGCGGTGGTGGACCACAGATCGGCGGGATCATGTTCGACCCATCCGCTGTCGGGATAATGCTGGGGGAATTCCTCTTGTGCGGAGGCCACGACCTTCATCGCGGCATCGAAAATGATCGCGCGGCTGGACGTGGTGCCCTGATCAATCGCAAGAATATGGCTCATCGAAGGCCTCCCTCCCTCTTTCCCTGTCAAAAAGGCGGCCGCCTTTGGCAGACAGCCGCCTTCGCGTCGGTGTGGGTCAGGGCCGAAAGGCCCCGACCAAAGGCGTTACTGCCAGGACTTGATCAGCTCTTCATAGCTGATGGTCACAGGCGTGTCCTTTTCATTTTCCAGCATCAGCTGAGGCGCAAGGGTTCCGCCGTCGACGGCAACCTTGTTCCAATAGGCCAGATCATGCTCTTCGGCCATTTTCGGGCCGATGTCGCCCTGAACGCCGGACCGCTCGATCCGCTCCATGACTTTTTCCTGCTCTGCGCACAGCGAGTCCATGGCCGCCTGCACCGTCTTTGCACCCGAAGACGCATCGCCGATGTTCTGCCACCACAACTGTGCCAGCTTTGGATAGTCGGGAACGTTGGTGCCGGTTGGCGACCACTGAACGCGGGCCGGCGAGCGGTAGAACTCGATCAGGCCACCCAGTTTCGGCGCGCGCTCGGTAAAGCTTTTGTCCTGGATCGTCGACTCGCGGGTGAAGGTCAGGCCAACATGGCTTTTCTTGACGTCCACGGTTTTAGAGGTGACGAACTGGGCATAAAGCCATGCTGCCTTGGCGCGGTCCGCAGGCGTGGATTTCATCAGGGTCCAGGCGCCAACGTCCTGATAGCCCAGTTTCATCCCGTCCTTCCAGTAGACGCCATGCGGCGACGGTGCCATGCGCCATTTCGGCGTGCCGTCCTCGTTCATCACGGGCAGGCCTTCTTTGACCATGTCCGCGGTGAATGCGGTATACCAGAAAAGCTGCTGCGCGATCGCGCCCTGTGCCGGAACCGGACCGGCCTCGCCAAAGGTCATGCCCTGCGCTGCGGGGGGTGTGAATTTCTTCAGCCATTCGACATATTTGGTCACAGCATAGACCGACGCCGGGCCGTTTGTGTCGCCACCGCGTGCCACGCAAGATCCGACAGGACGGTCGTTTTCGTCAACGCGGATGCCCCATTCGTCAACCGGCTTGCCGTTCGGCAGACCCTTGTCACCGTTTCCGGCCATCGACAGCCACGCATCGGTGAACCGCCAACCCAGGGACGGGTCTTTTTTGCCGTAATCCATGTTGCCAAAGATTTCCTGACCGTCGATCGTCTTGCCGGTAAAGAATTCGGCGATGTCCTCGTAGGCCGACCAGTTGACGGGAACGCCAAGGTCATAGCCGTATTTTGCCTTGAACTCTTCCATGAACGCCGGATCGGTGAACCAGTCCTGACGGAACCAGTAAAGGTTGGCGAACTGCTGGTCGGGCAGCTGATACAGCTTGCCGTCGGGGGCAGTTGTGAAATCGGTGCCGATAAAGTCGGCCAGATCCAGCGTCGGGCTGGTCACGTCCTTGGCCTCGTTCGCCATCCAGTCGGTCAGGTCGCGGGCCTGCTGATAGCGCCAGTGGGTGCCGATCAGGTCAGAGTCGTTGACATAGGCGTCATAGATGTTCTCGCCCGACTGCATCTGGGTTTGCAGCTTTTCAACAACGTCGCCCTCGCCGATCAGGTCGTGGGTGATCTTGATCCCGGTGATTTTGGCGAATTCGGCGGCCAGAACCTTGGATTCGTATTCATGCGTGGTCAGCGTTTCCGACGCCACGTTGATTTCCATGCCGGCAAAAGGCGCTGCCGCATCGACGAACCATTGCATTTCCGCCTCTTGATCGGCGCGGCTTAACGTCGAAAGATCGCCGATCTCTGCGTCCAGGAACGCCTTTGCGGCGTCCATGTCGGCGAATGCCGGACCTGCCAGCAGACCAAGCGCAAGTGCAAGGGCCGTTGAGGATTTAAGATTGGGGTTCATTTGGTTTCCTCCCTTAAGAACCGATAGTATGCGGCGGGCATTTCCGGCCCGGACCGCGGCGAAACTGACTAGACCCAGCGAAAGACCGCTGCGGCATAGATCAGACAGGCAAGCAGCGCGTAGGGCTGCGGTGCTATTTCCAGCCCCAGCCATGCCAGATTGATAAAGGCAGAGCCGAGAAGCGTGATGAACAGGCGGTCGCCCCTTGTGGTTTCGATCCGCAGAACGCCGGTGCGCGGCGTTTCCGGGAACTTGATCGCAAGCACGGTGAAAATCACCAGAAGGCAGCCGATTGTGACGAAGAAGATTGCGGTTGGTGTGGTCCAGGCCATCCAGTCGAGCATGGTGAAACCCCTTTATACGCGGCCCAGGGCAAAGCCCTTGGCGATGTAGTTACGGACGAAATAGATGACCAATGCGCCGGGCACGATGGTCAGCACCCCCGCCGCCGCCAGCACACCCCAGTCCAGGCCAGAGGCGCTGACCGTGCGGGTCATGGTCGATGCGATCGACTTGGCCTCTACCGTGGTAAGGGTGCGGCTGAGCAACAGCTCCACCCACGAGAACATGAAGCAGAAGAACGCCGCGACGCCGATGCCGCTGGCAATCAGGGGCATGAAAATCCGGATGAAGAAGCGCCCGAAGGAATAGCCGTCGATATAGGCGGTCTCGTCGATCTCTTTCGGCACGCCGCGCATGAAGCCCTCTAGGATCCACACCGCCAGGGGCACGTTGAACAGGCAATGCGCCAATGCCACCGCGATATGCGTGTCGAAAAGCCCGACGCTGGAATACAGTTGAAAGAACGGCAGTGCGAACACGGCGGGCGGGGCCATCCGGTTGGTCAGCAGCCAGAAGAACAGGTGCTTGTCCCCCATGAACGAATACCGGCTGAAGGCATAGGCGGCAGGCAGCGCCACGGTCAGGCTGATTGCCATGTTCATGAACACATAGATCAGGCTGTTGACATAGCCCATATACCAGCTGGGGTCGGTCAGGATCGTGGCGTAGTTCGCAAAGGTCAGGTTGCGCGGCCAAAGAGAGAACGCCCCGAGGATTTCGGTGTTCGTCTTCAGGCTCATGTTCACCAGCCAGTAGATCGGCAGCAAGAGAAACAGCAGGTAAATCCCCATCACCACGGCAGAACCGTTGATGCGGTAGCTGCGGCTGCGGGGGATCGCGGGTGCGGGTGCGGTGTTGGTCATCACAGGCCATCCCTTTTGTCGAGGTTTGTCATAACGGTGAAAAACACCCATGAAATCAGAAGGATAACAAGAAAATACATTAGACTGAACGCCGCCGCCGGGCCAAGATCGAACTGGCCAAGGGCCATTTTCACAAGGTCGATGGACAGGAACGTCGTAGCATTGCCCGGCCCGCCACCTGTGACCACGAAGGGCTCTGTGTAGATCATGAAGCTGTCCATGAACCGCAGCAGGATCGCGATCATCAGCACGCCGGCCATCTTTGGCAGTTCGATAAAGCGGAACACTTTCCAGCGGCTGGCCTGATCTATCTTGGCGGCCTGATAATAGGCGTCGGGGATGGATTGCAGACCGGCATAGGCCAGCAGCGCCACAAGCGAGGTCCAGTGCCAGACATCCATCACAATGACGGTGGCCCAGGCGGCAAAGCTGTCCTGCGTGTAATTATAGGCGATGCCCAGTTTGTCCAGCGTATAGCCAAGCAGCCCGATATCGACGCGGCCAAAGATTTGCCAGATGGTGCCGACCACGTTCCACGGGATCAGCAGCGGCAAAGACATCAGCACCAGACAGAACGAGGCCCAGAACCCCTTTTTCGGCATATTCAGCGCGATAAAAATCCCCAATGGCACCTCTATCGCCAGAATGATCGCCGAGAACAGAACCTGGCGGCCAAGGGCGTTCCACATCCGTTCTGACGCCAGCATCTCTTTGAACCAGTCCAGACCGGCCCAGAAAAACACGTTCTGGCCAAAGGTGTCCTGAACAGAGTAATTGACCACGGTCATCAGCGGAATAACGGCGGAAAAGGCCACAAGCAGCAGCACAGGAAGCACCAGAAACCACGCTTTTTGATTGACTGTCTTGTTCATCAGGCGGCCTCCTCTTTCGCACTGCCCACAGGCGCCACACGCCAGTCGTTGCGGTAGACATTGATCCCTGCCGGATCAAAGACAACGCGGTTCATATCCGCGCCAATCACATCACCTTCGGCGGCTATTACATTGATTTCATGTCCGTTCATTTCTGCGCGAACGATCTTGTGGCGGCCCACATCCTCGACCCTTCGAATGCGCACGGGCAGGCCTTCGGGGCCGCGTCCCAGCCGGATGAATTCAGGCCGCACGCCGATCTGCACTTTGCCGTCCAGCGCGCCATACCCCGCCCCCAGCGGCACCTCTGTGCCGTCGATGATTGCGGTGGCACCCGTCACCTGCGCATCCAGCACGTTCATGCCGGGTGATCCGATGAAGTAACCGACAAACGTATGCGCGGGACGCTCGAACAGTTCCTGCGGGGTGCCGATCTGCACGACGCGGCCATCATACATGACGACCACCTTGTCGGCGAAGGTCAGCGCCTCTGTCTGGTCATGGGTCACGTAGATCATCGTGTGGCCGAATTCGTGGTGCAGGGATTTCAACTGGGTCCGCAGTTCCCATTTCATATGCGGGTCGATCACCGTCAGCGGCTCGTCGAACAACAGCGCGTTGACGTCCTCCCGGACCATGCCGCGCCCAAGGCTGATCTTTTGCTTGGCGTCCGCCGTCAGGCCGCGCGCCTTGCGGTTCAGCATTTCTTCCATGCCGATCATCCTGGCGATCTGGTTGACGCGGGCCGCGACATAAGACGCATCCGCACCGCGATTGCGCAGCGGAAAGGCCAGATTGTCGTGGACGGTCATGGTGTCGTAGACCACCGGGAACTGGAACACCTGCGCGATGTTGCGCTGTGCCGTGGGGGCATTGGTTACATCCTGCCCGTTGAACAGGATACGCCCCTGCGATGGATGAAGAAGGCCGGATATGATATTGAGAAGAGTGGACTTTCCGCAACCGGACGACCCAAGAAGCGCATAAGCCTCGCCGTCGGCCCAGTCGTGGTTCAGCTCCTTCAGGGCGAAATCATCCTCGGATTTCGGGGTCTTCAGATAGGAATGCGCCAGATTATCAAGCGTGATCTTTGCCATGGTTACGCGGCCTCCGCATAGGCGGCGGGGGCAACCAACTTGCCATCCTCCGCGAAGATGTAGACATGCGCGGGGTCAAGGTAGACGGTCAGATCCTGCCCCAACGTCAGATTGCGCACCCCGTGGATCAGACCGACCCAGCGTGCGCCCTCGTGATCCAGATGCACAAAGGTTTCCGACCCGGTGATCTCTGTCACCGACAGGCGGGTTGTAAAGGCGATGCTGGTCTTCGTTTTCGGCTCCAGCTCCAGATGGTTCGGGCGGAATCCGGCCAGATATTTCCCGTCGCGCAATGTGGCAAGCGTGCCGGTTGCGGCGGCTGTTGCCCCTTTGCCGAAGGACAGCGTATCGCCGGATTTGGTCAGGCTCATGAAATTCATCGGCGGGTCGCTGAACACCCGCGCCGTGGTGGCGTTGACCGGTCTGCGATACACCGACGGGGTCAGCCCGAACTGCGTGACGCGGCCCTCCCACAGGGTGGCGGTGTTGCCGCCCAACAGCAGCGCCTCTTCGGGTTCGGTAGTGGCATAGACAAAGATCGACCCCGCCTCCTCGAATATCTTCGGGATTTCGGCGCGCAGTTCCTCGCGTAGTTTGTAGTCGAGGTTGGCCAGCGGTTCGTCCAGCAGCACCAGCCCCGCATCCTTGACCAGCGCGCGTGCCAGCGCACAGCGCTGTTGCTGGCCGCCGGACAATTCCAGCGGCTTGCGGTCCAGCATCGCACCCAGCTGCATCAGATCGGCGGCCTTGTGGACGGCGGTGTCGATCTCGGCCCTGGTCTTGCCCATCAGGCGCATCGGCGAGGCGATGTTGTCGTAGACGGTCATGCTGGGATAGTTGATGAACTGCTGGTACACCATGGCGACCTTGCGGTCCTGCACCCGCATTCCGGTCACGTCCTTGCCGTTCCACAGCACCCGACCGGTGTTGGGCACGTCCAGCCCCGCCATCAGCCGCATCATTGAGGTTTTCCCCGAGGACGTCGGCCCAAGCAGCACGTTCATCGTGCCGTTCTGCAACGTAAGGTCTGTCTTATGAATATGCGTCTGGCCGTTTATGACCTTCGAGACGCCCTCTAGTACCAGTGTCATTGTTTCTCTCTCCCCGCCCTATTTCGCTGCCGAAATGGTGCGTTTTGGCCCTTTGGCCTTCATCCAGTCGTCCAGTTGCGCGATGTCCGCCCTTGTCATCCGCAGGCCCAGTTTGGACCGGCGCCAGACGACATCCTCTGCCGCACGCGCGAATTCCTTCTGCATCAGCCAGGTCACCTCTGCTTCGGTCAGGGTCGCGCCGAAATCGCGCCCCAGATCCGCCAGCGTTTCCGCATCGCCCAGCAACGTCGCGGCCTCTGTCCCGTAAGCGCGCACAAGGCGGCGGGCCCAAGGCGCGTCCACAAACCCAAAGGCGGCTTGCAGTTCGGCAATCAGGCGGTCCACATCCCCCACCGGAAAATCCCCGCCGGGCAACGCGACACCCGCCGTCCAGCCCTTTGAGGGCGCGTCAAAGAACGGCACGATCTTGTCCAGCGCATGTTCCGCCAAACGGCGGTATGTGGTGATCTTGCCACCAAACACGTTCAGCATCGGTGCACCGCCGTTTGTGTCGACCTTCAGCGTATAGTCCCGCGTCGCCGCCGTGGCAGAGCTTGCCCCATCGTCATAAAGCGGGCGCACGCCGGAATAGGTCCAGACGATATCGTCCCGCGTGACCGGCTTTTTGAAATACTCGGACGCAAAGGCGCACAGGTAATCCTGTTCTTCGGGGGTGCAGACCGGCTTGACCGACGGGTCGTCCTGTTCCGCGTCGGTGGTGCCGATCAGGGTGAAATCCGTCTCGTAGGGGATGGCGAAAATGATCCGGCCATCAGTGCCCTGAAAGAAATAGCATTTGTCGTGGTCGAACAGCTTTTTCGTCACGATATGGCTGCCGCGCACCAGCCGAACGCCCTCGGCAGAGTTGATACGGACCGTATTGTGAATGATGTCGCCGACCCAGGGACCGCCGGCATTGACCAGCATCCTCGCGCGGATGTGCTGTTGTGTGGCGGTCTCGCGGTCCTCGACCGTGACGTCCCAGTGGTCACCGTCCCGCACCGCCGCGATCACCTTGGTCTGGACCATGATCCGCGCGCCACGCGTCTGCGCATCGCGGGCGTTCAGCGCAACCAGACGCGAATCCTCGATCCAGCAGTCAGAATATTCGAACGCGCGGGTGAACTTGTCCTTCAACGGGCGGCCCGCCGGATCTGTCGTCAGGTCCAATGTGCGCGTTGCGGGCAGGATCTTGCGCCCGCCCAGCGTGTCATACAGGAACAGGCCCAACCGGATCAGCCATGCCGGACGACGGCCACGCATCCACGGCATGACGACGTTCAGCACCTTGGATGTGGGCGTGTCAGACTCGAACCGCATGTCTTTATGGTAGGGCAGCACAAAGCGCATCGGCCAGCTTATGTGGGGCATGGCCCGCAACAGCGTCTCGCGCTCGATCAGGGCCTCGCGGACAAGTCGCACCTCGAAATATTCAAGATATCGCAATCCGCCGTGGAACAGTTTTGTCGACGCCGAGGATGTGGCAGAGGCCAGATCGTTCATTTCGGCCAGCGCAACAGTCATCCCGCGCCCCGCAGCGTCACGCGCAATACCGCACCCGTTGATGCCGCCGCCAATGACGAACAGATCAACGTCCTGCGTGAATGATTGCTTCTGTGACACGACGACGGCCTCCCACCCTTCATACGAATCTATTCGATATTTCTATGGTATGGCACGATATTTTGGAAGATATTTTTCGTTTATGTTCGTTTTTAGTTCGTTATTTTAAAATCGAACCTGTCGGGCGTTTCCCTGAAAACATAGGTTTTGGCGCTGGAAAATCACCCGCTGTCTGGCATTCAACCGGGGGGTATCCAAAGAAACCAATGCTGATTTGCCGAAACCATGCGCGAAAATGTTGCTTTTCCATCCAAAGCGCGGATATCTGTTCGGACCCCTTGCCCAAGATCAGGAATGCAAATGTCACAGAGTTTTCGCCTGCCAGAGATCATCGAGATCGCACGCCGGAACGGAAAGGTGACCGTCGAAGAGCTTGCCGAACATTTCGATGTCACGCTTCAGACCATCCGCCGCGACCTGACAGAGCTGGCAGAGGCCGGAAAACTGGACCGTGTCCACGGCGGGGCAGTGCCGCCATCGGGCACCACGAACATCGGGTATCAGGAACGCCGCAAGCTGAACGAGCCGGCCAAAACCGCCATGGCGCGCGCCTGCGCCACAGCCATTCCCGACAGCGCCTCGGTGTTTCTGAACATCGGCACCAGCACAGAGGCCGTCGCCCGGGAATTGTTGACCCACCGGAACCTGATGGTGGTGACCAACAATATGAACGTCGCCAATATATTGGCCGAGAACGCCGACTGTCAGGTGATCGTCACCGGCGGCGTCTTGCGACGGTCGGACGGCGGGCTGGTCGGCAATCTGACCACCCAGACGATCGAACAGTTCAGGTTCGATCTGGCGATCATCGGATGTTCCGCAATGGACGAGGACGGCGACCTGATGGATTTTGACATTCAGGAGGTCGGCGTCAGCCAGACCATCATCCGGCAGTCGCGCAAGACGTTTCTGGTGGCGGATCATTCCAAATTCAAACGCACAGCCCCCGCCCGCATCGCGGCATTGCGCAGCATTCACACGTTTTTCACCGACAAGGCCCTGCCCGCCCCGCTTGCCGGTCGCTGTGCGGAGTGGGGCACCAGGGTGATTGTCTGTTAGGAAAGCGCCGACAGGATCAGCTTGACCGCAAGCACCGCCAGAAGCGCAAGCAGAACCCGGTCAAAGGCATCTTTTGACACAGAGCGCGCCAGCCATCCCCCGACGGGCATGAACCCCAACAAGGGCACAAGCGCCAGACAGCTGAACAACAGGGTGGTCGGCGTCAGGATGCCGACCCAGACCAATGCCGGCATCTGCGCCAGGGACATCACCGCAAAGAACAACGAGATGGTCGAAATGAACAGCACCCGCTCCAGCCGGATCGCGTTGAGAAAGGTGATCGAGACCGGTGCCGACAACCCCGACGCCCCCTGAAGCACCCCTGCCGCCACCCCCATCGGCACTGCAAGCCGCGTCGCCAGCCCCAGCGACAGCACCATGCCGGGCCAGACCAGCCGCACCGCGATATATAAAAGGACGCCG
Source organism: Pseudogemmobacter sp. W21_MBD1_M6 (assembly GCF_052119585.1). NCBI lineage: Bacteria > Pseudomonadati > Pseudomonadota > Alphaproteobacteria > Rhodobacterales > Paracoccaceae > Pseudogemmobacter > Pseudogemmobacter sp. W21_MBD1_M6. The sequence continues at coordinate 108,443 of NZ_JBGQOJ010000003.1, forward strand.
CCCGCCACGATCAGCGACAGCGTATCGACCGAAAGATTTGCCAGCAGATAGGTTCCAAGCAAGGCCCCCGCCGCGCCCCCGACCGCAAACAACCAGGGCAAAGAGCCGCCCAAACGCTGATCGCGGAATTTCCAGACCTGCAAAAGATTCGTAAGCAGGTTCGGCACTATCATCATCACAACCGCCATGCGCACATCGAAGAACGCGGCGATCACGGGGATCGCAAGAACAGGTGCTCCCGCGCCGGTTGCACCCTTCAGGATGCCGCCAAGAGCCAGTGCGACAAAAATTGCGACAAGCGCCAAAGGGTCTGTGAACTGCATATCACCGTCACTTGTGGTTGCGGGATGGCAAGCACCGGAACGCGCCCTGCGCGGCCCATGAATTGCCTGTTTCAGGTCGGATTACAAGGACTGCCAGGGGCAAGGCCTTTGCCCTTGGTGCGCGCTCAGAGAAAAGGCATGCCCGCCCTGCCCGAAAGGGTCTGCGGTCTCACCCAGCCGCGCCCTTTCTCATACAAAAGATAAATTTTTCGTTAATTGGAATGGAAATTGTGCCACACGCCACAATCTCGCCGTAGTTCGCGGTCAGGTTGAATGTCAGAGGGGCACAGAATACGACCGTTCGCGGTCAGGTTTTGATCACTGGAAAATTTCGGTTTCTGATAAAAACACCACTGGAGAATGCGCAATGAAGATTCTGGCAGTCGACGATGACCCAATCATCCTGGAATTGCTGTCTGAACTGCTTGCCTCGTTTGGCGAACATGAGATGACCACGGCGCTTTGCGCCGCAGAGGCGCTTGACGAGCTTTCCAAAACCCCCACCCCGTTCGATTGCTTCTTGCTGGATATCCAGATGCCCGGCATCGACGGCATCCAGTTGTGCGAAATTCTGCGGGACATTCCGGTTTACGCGCGTGCGCCGATCGTGATGATCACCGCGATGTCCGACAAGCGCTACATTGATGCCGCGTTCTCGGCCGGGGCCACCGACTATGTGAACAAGCCCTTCGACATCATGGAACTGCATGGCAGGATCAATGTGATCGAAAGCATCGTTGCAGAGCGCAGAGGCAGGACCGACAAGATTTTTGCCGTCAAACAGGCGGGAAAGGCGCAGCCGCGCAAGCAACATATTGACCTGCACGAACCTGTCGCGATCAACGAGGTTGACGGGGTGATCGAATATTTCGCCCTCGAAAACTATCTGACACAGCTGTCGCGCGGCGCGATGTTCGGCTCTACCGTCTTTGCGTTCAACATTCGCGGGATCGAAAAGCTGCACCGCGAAACGACTTCGTTCGAGTTTCAGGGCCTGATTGCCGACGTATCCGAGGCGATTTCGGAAAGCCTGAAACCGCATCAATTCCTGATTTCCTATGCCGGCAACGGCACATTCGCCTGTGTGACAGAGGGCGGATGGAAACCGGATATGAAGCTGCTGACATCCGAGATCGACTGGACCCTGTCGCAGATGGACCTGCACAGAAACGGGGGGGAGCCCCTGACGATCCGGGTTTGCGCGGGCCACCCCGTGCGGCTGATCTGGCGCAGCGGACAGGGCGCGATGGATGCCCTGATCGAGGCCCACGCAAGCGCCGAAGAGGCGAGCATCAAACTCGAGAAAGAACTCGATCACATCTGGTTTCTGGGAGAAACCGCATGACCGCCGTCCCCGCGAACCTGCCCGGCCTTGAGCGGATCAGGGCGCGGTTTCTGGTCATACTGGCAGAGCGCCAACAAGAGCTGGAGACCCTGCGCGACGCAATGAATCGACCGGAGCATTGCAAGGCAGCGCTGAAACAGGCCCAGTTTATCCTGCATAAAATTGCGGGCACCGCCGGAACCCTCGGGTTTCCCGAATTCGGCGCACAGGCACGGACAATCGAAAACCAAATCATTCGGCATCTGGATAACGCGGCCCCAGATCTGCCCCTTATTGTCGGCAATCTGGACCAATTTCTGGATCTGTCAGACGCGCTTTGCCAGGCGGCATAGGGTTCAGGCGCGGCTCTTTACCTTTTGCAGCAATGCCTTGATCTGGTCCGGCAATGCGATCGGATCGAACGGCTTGACGATCACACCGATGGCCCCCAATGCAATCAGCGCCTCGATCTCTGAGGGTTGCGCCCGCGCCGTCATAAAAATTGTCGGCACGTTCTCCAGCCCGGAAAGCTGGCGCAGCTTTTCCATCACCGTCTGGCCATTCATTCCCGGCATCATCACGTCTAGCAGCAACAACTCTGGCTGGAACTTTGGCGCGACCTCGATTGCGCTTTCACCGGACGAACATTGAACAACGTCAAACTCGCCGGACATTTCCAGCGACATCATGGCGATTTCCTGAATGTCCAGGTCGTCCTCTACATGCAAAATGCGCGTCATGGTTGCTCCCTTACAGATCAATCAACTATGCAGCGCGAGAGCTACCAGATGCAACCCCTTCGAGTAGCAACGGCAGCTCGAAGTAGAACTTTGTGCCGTGCCCGTCTTCGCTTTCAAAGGCGATCTGGCCACCATGGCTTTCGACAATCGCCTTCGCGATGCTCAGCCCAAGGCCGGTGCCGCCCGCCGCACGGCGATCATTGTTTTCGGCCTGTGTGAAACGTTCAAAAATCTTCGATTGTGCCTCTTTGGGAATGCCGTCGCCAAAATCCTGCACCGTGACACGGTAGCGATCATCAAGGGTCTCTACGATGACGTGCACCTCGCCGCCGGGGTTGGAGAATTTCGCGGCATTGGACAGCAGATTGTTCAAAACCTGCAAAATCCGATCTGGATCAAAGGTCGCCCTGGCGGTGCCTTGCAGCCCTTTTGTCACAATCCGCACGTCGAAGCGGTCGGCGAACTGCTGGTTAGCGATCACCGCCTCATTGACCACCGACACCAGATCGTTGGCTTCCATCCGAAATTCCATCTGGCCTGCGGCGATCTTTTCAAGGTCGAGAATGTCGTTGATAATCAACACCAGCCGGTCGGCATTTCGATGGGCAATTTCCAGCATTTTCCGTGATTTGTCGGTCAGATCACCGGCGGCACCGGACAACAGCAGACCCATCGCGCCCTTGATCGACGTCAAAGGCGACCGCAGTTCATGGCTGACCGTCGCGATGAATTCATCCTTGGTTCTTTCGATCGCGATCCGTTCGGACACATCGCGCAGAACCGCAACGCATCGCATATCGCCAAGTTCGGGCCGGATCAGTTGCAACGAAATGTCGAACGGAACGCCCCAGACGGAAATCGAGCCCTGGAACCGCTCGACCTTGTCATCGACAAGGGTTGCGATCTTTGCCCGGAATTCATCCGCGTCCAGATCGGGCACATCATCCACAAAGGTCTTCTGAAGGTAGGTCTGGCAATCATGGCCATGCCGTTTCATCGCGGCTTCGTTCATGTAGGTATAGCGCAGGGTCACAAGATCGAAGATATAGATTTCGTCCGACAGCTTATCCAGCATCATGCTGACATCGCGCTGTGCCGCATCCATTTTCGTCGAGGTGATATCGGTCCTGACAGAGATCGCCCCAAGGAAAACGCCACCATCCCCAAGGCGCGGCATGATTGTCGCGCGGGTCCAGATCGTGCCGCCGTCGCGGCGCAGAATCCGCGTTTCGCCCGACCAGGTATTACCCTTTTCCAGCTCTTGCCTGATATGGACAAAACGTTCGTTTTCGTCTTTCGGATACAGCACATCGGCGCTCTGTCCGATCAGTTCCCCCGGTGCGTAGCCCGTCGCCTCGGTGAATTTTTCGTTTGCATAGGTGATCCGCGCGTCCGTATCCGTCAGGGTTACAATCGCATGAGAGTTCAGCGCAGCCACTTCATGCGCAAGTTTAGAATGTTGTGTGGACAGGCTTCTGCGATCTGCGCGTGACCGCATCAACGACCAAAGCCCAAGCCCGAAAAGCGTTGTCGTCGACACCGCAAGCGATGACAGTGTCGAATGGAACTGGGTCGGCGTTAAGGTAAAAGCATGGGCGGCGGTCCCGCCTTGAAGACTGAAGAAGGCAATGCCCCCGAAAGAGTAATTTTTAAATAAATTCAACACTAAGCTTGCCTCTGTTCAGATGGGCAATCGCGCGCATTCAATACCGCATCTGCCGTTTCTCTAAGATCCTTGCCTCAATGCCAGGCCTCATTATCATCAATCTGCAAGCTCATGATGCCGGAACTATTGGCTATTTTCATGCTCGAAAAATGACCAAAACAAGACATCAAGGCCAAAGGAACGCCGCAGCCTTGCCGGTCAGCCTGCAACATTTTCCTGGGTGGCGCCCTCTGTCGCCTTCGGGCAGGTGAACCAGAACGATGTCGGGGCGCCCTTGACGCTGTCAAACCCGATTTGGCCGCCCATTTGCTCGATCAGCTGCCTGCAAATGCTCAGTCCCAGGCCGGTGCCACCCTTGGCCCGTGTATCGGAACTGTCGGCCTGCGAAAACGGCTGGAATATCTTGGCTCTGAAGGCGTCAGGCACCCCTGCCCCGTCGTCCCTGACCGAAACCTTCTGCATCGCGCCGTCGTCTTCGATGGTTATTCGGACCGTGCCGCCCTCGTCCGAGAATTTGCAGGCATTCGACAAAAGGTTGATGACAACCTGCGACACGCGGTTGCGATCAACCCAGGCCGGATCGCCGCGCGACTGTGTCTTGACCGATATATGGATCGCGCGTGCGGCGGCCGCAGGTCTGATCAGATGCACTGCGTCCTCGACAATTGCAGTCAGGTCTTCGGCCCGGAACGTAAAGTCTATATTCCCGGACGAGACCTTTTCCAGATCAAGAATGTCATTCACCAGATCAATCAGACGGTCCGTGTTGGTCAACGCAATTTCCAGCAGGCGTTCGCCCGATTTGGGTAGTTTGTCGCGCATCGTGCCCAGCATCAGCCCGATTGCCCCCTTGATCGAGGTCAGAGGCGTGCGCAACTCGTGACTGACGGTTGCGACGAACTCGCTTTTGATCCGCTCCACCTGCTTTTTCTCGGTGATGTCGTTGACCTGCGCGATAAAGACCTGCCCGCCGTTTCCAGGGTCGGTAACCCGCGAGATGCTGATCAGCCCCCAGGCCAGTTCGCCGTTCTTTTTCATGATCCGGTGCTCGCCCTGATAGGTCTCGGGGCTGTCGATGGTCAGCTTGGCAATGTTTTGCGCGATGACGTCATAGGCCTCGGGGAACACGATGTCCTGCGTCGACATATGAAGCAATTCGACCTCGGAATAGCCGGTCAACTGGCACATCGCGCCATTCGCGCCCACGATATGCCCTGTTGCCTCGAACTGCGCCATGCCAGCGGGGGCGTGGGCAAGAAGCATGCGGAACCGTTCTTCGCTTGCGTGCAGCGCATCGCGCGTTTCGCGAAGCGAGGTCACATCGGTCTGCGCCCCGACCAGCCGCAGCGGCGTGCCATCGGGGGCGCGTTCTACCACGACGGCATCGCACCGGTGCCACCGCCAGCCCTTGTCACCGAAGTCAATTCTGATTTCGGAAATGGAACGCTCTGTCTCGCCGCGCAGACAGGCGGCATCTGCCGCCTCCAGTTGCGCCCTGTCATCGGGATGAATCCGCCCGAAAAAATTGCTCTGGTTTGCGATGGTCATGTCACCGACGGGCAAATCCATCAGCGACCGCCAGGTGTCGGACACAACCGACACCCCCGTCACCAGATTGACGTCGAACACACCGATTTCGGCCCCTTGCAGCGCAAGGTTCCAGCGTCTCTCGGTCTCTTGCAGGTGCCGCGCACTGGCCTCTTGCTCTGTGACGTCCCGCGCAACGGCGGTATACCGCGTCTCTCCGGCGGCGGTGGACCAGGTGTTCATCTGCACATCCAGCATCAATGCAGACCCGGTCTTGGTCCTGCATCTGGCCGGCAGCGCGGTGCCCCAATGATCAGAGGTGTCCTGCGGAACCAGATGGTCAAACGGCAGGCCGCCCATTTCAGCAGCGGAATAGCCGAACAGACTCTCGGCGGCCTGATTGGAGCTGATGATTTCGCGGCTTTCATTCAACACAAAGATAGAAACCAAGGCGTTCTCGATCACCGACTGGTTCTCTTCCTCGCGCGAGGTCAGCTCTTTGGTTTTTTCATCGACAAGCGCGGTGGCAACCTGTTCCCTTTGATAGGTCAAAAGCAGAAACGCGCCGAAAAGACCGGTCAACCCGAAGCCGACAAGCAAAACGCCCCAGGCCGCCGCCCCTTGCACGGGGTGTTCGAAGGCCTCTGTGCTTGCCCATTCCAGCGTCCATTCCCGGCCGAATACCGAAATCACGGCCGTCCGCACAAGCGCAGAGGCATAGGCTGCACTGCCTGCGGGCCTGCTGTCATAGACAAGCATTCCGGCATCGGTGGTCCGGCCGTCATAAACCCTCAGGTCGAAATCAACCCCTTGGCTGAGCGTCAGCTGGTCCAGCACGCGGGCCCCGGTGAAGGGGGCATAAATCCATCCCACAAAGGCACCGCGGGTGCCATCTTGATTGGGAAACGCCTCATAATGTGGATACAACAGCAAAAACCCCGGAAGGTTCGTGCCATCCTGCACCAGATCAATCCGCCCCGTCAGGCGTGCGGTTCCGGTGGCCCGGGCCAGTTCGGCGGCGGTTCGTCGCTCTGCCTCGAAGGTAATATCCAGACCGACAGCAGGCGCGTTTTCCGCCAAAGGTTCGATGTATTTGACAACCATCTTTTCCGTCGAGGACGTGTCCGGATGGATCTTCAGATCGACGATGCCTGCCTCTTTTGTTTGCGCGATAAAGGCCTCTGTCTTGTCGTGGGCCACCGGAACGATCAGACCGATCCCGCTGATACCCGTCAGCTTGTTGCCGATATCCAGCGCGTCGACGTAAACCCGCCACTCGGCCAGATTGACATCCTCGGATGCCCCCAGAAAGCCGCTGATCCCGCCCAGACTTTGACGATAGCTTTGCAACCGCACCAGCAACGCGCCGCGGCTGTTGTCGATGATGCGCTGGAATGCGTTCTCCTGGCGTGCGGTCTCGAAGGATCTGACCCCCAGAAATGCGAAAACGGACAGGCTGACACAGGCGACAAACAGGGACAAATGCGCCATGCGCGACCTGGCTCTCACGCTTTAACACCAGTTATTTGCTTGCGCGCCATATGTATCCGAACCGTGCTGTTTGTTTCTAATAGATTTATTCCGGGCAGATTTGATTATAACCATAGGTTGTTTTGCGCGATAGCGAATTTTGAACAAGCCGCGGCAGTGTTGCGACAGTGTTGCATTCCCCGACGTATTGGTCGTGCAGCATGATCGCAACCAACATTCCACGCACCGTCAAGGCAATTAGGCGGCCCACAGAGGGCGGGTTGAAACACCGGAATTCGGCCTTTGCCTCGCTCTGGCGCTGCGCTAGGCTGGACCTGAAAAATCATCGGGGCATATCATGGACTTTCTGGCACGCGCGACGGCTATTGTGGGCGGCACAATGGTGCTACTCAGACGGATGGGGGCGCCCGACACACAGGCTGTCGGCACGACACCAACAATCCCAGAGGCAAAGAAACAGGGGATCATGACCCTGAAAATGCCCACCGCAAAAGGCTGGGCGCCGGGTCAGGTGCCGTCGGCGGCTCCGGGGCTCAAGGTCAATGCCTTTGCGTCGGATCTGCAACATCCGCGCTGGATCGAGGTGCTGCCGAACGGCGATGTTCTGGTCGCCGAGGCGCTGCAACAGGCCAGCCCGCCGAAAAACCTGATGGACCGCGTCACCCAGGCCACGATGCGCCGCGCCCGTGCGCTGGGGAACAGCGCCAACCGGATCACGCTGTGGCGCGACGAAGACGGCGACGGCGTGGCCGAAACCCGCAAGGTGTTTCTGGAAAACCAGAACCAGCCCTTCGGTATGGCGCTGGTGGACGGCACATTCTATGTCGGCAACACCGACGGCATCGTTGCCTTTCCCTACAAGGACGGCGACACCCGTCTGGCAGGTCCGGGCCACAAGCTTGTCGCGTTCAAGCCGGGCGGGCATTGGACCCGCAGCCTGATTGTCTCGCCCGACCGAACCAAAATCTATGCCGGTGTCGGATCGCTGACCAATATCGCAGATGACGGCATGGACGCCGAGGAAGGCCGCGCCGCGATCTGGGAGCTTGACCTTGCAACCGGAAAGGCGCGCATTTTCGCGTCCGGCCTGCGCAACGCCGTGGGCACGGCCTGGGAGCCGGAGACAGGGGCGCTGTGGACCGTGGTGAACGAGCGGGACGGCCTTGGCGACGAGACCCCGCCGGATTATCTGACCTCGGTGCAGGATGGCGGGTTCTACGGCTGGCCCTATTGCTATTGGGGCAAGACGGTGGATGACCGTGTGCCGCAGGATCAGGCGCTGGTGGATCGCGCGATCACGCCCGATTACGCGCTTGGTGGCCATACCGCGTCGCTGGGCCTCTGCTGGATGCCAGAGGGCACCCTTCCCGGCTTTTCTGACGGGATGGTCATCGGTCAGCACGGCTCCTGGAACCGCTCCACATTGAGCGGCTACAAGCTGATCTTTGTGCCGTTCGAAAACGGCCACCCGTCGGGGCCGCCCCGCGACATTCTGTGGGGATTTTTGTCTCAGGACGAAAAAGTATCGTTCGGGCGTCCGGTCGGTGTCACTATCGGCCCCGACAAGACCTCTTTGCTGATGGCCGACGATGTTGGCGATGTCATCTGGCGGGTCACCGGGGCGTAGCGCCCGAAGTTGGCGCAGGCGGGCGGCGTTCGGGGTGCATATCAATTCACGCCGAACGGGCCGGACTGCTTTGCGCGCCCCAAGGCGCTGGGGTAAGACGGGTCATGTCACAGATAGAATCACTTTTCGTCACCCGCCTGTACCGCGCCGCACTTGCCGAACTCGGCAAGGCGCCCGACGCGGCAGAGCTTGAAACCACCTGCCTGTCGATTGCCGAGGATGACGAGGCCGGACAGGACTGGTGCGAGAAACACGGCTATCCGGGCTATACCAGCTATGCCTCGCTGGATGATCTGGCCTGGCGGTTCCCGATCTTCAAGGATCTGGTCAAGGTGCTGGACAAGCATGTTGCGGCCTTTGTCAAAGACCTTCAGTTCGATCTGGGCGGCAAGAAGATCAAGCTGGATTCAATGTGGATCAACATCCTGCCCACAGGCGGCGTGCACACATCGCATCTGCATCCGCATAGCGTGATCAGCGGCACCACCTATGTCACGATGCCCACAGGCGCCAGCGCCATAAAGTTCGAGGATCCGCGGCTGGCGATGATGATGGCCGCGCCTGTGCGCAAGGCCAAGGCGCGGCCCGAATTGCGCACGTTTACCTATGTCGCCCCCGAAGCGGGCGAGGTTCTGCTGTGGGAAAGCTGGCTACGCCACGAGGTGCCGCTGAACATGGCCGACGAGGAACGGATCAGCGTCAGTTTCAATTACGCCTGGGGCTGAGGCGCGACAGGATCACCGCCGCGCCCATGCGCCGCCGCGTCGCTTCAGGTTCTGAACACCACGGTTTTGGTCCGGTTCAGCAAAACGCGGTCCTGCAAATAGTATTCGACCGCCCGTGCCAGAACACGCCGTTCAATATCACGACCCTTTTTCACCAGCTCATCGGGTTGGTCCGCATGGGAAATGCGCTCGACGTCCTGCTCGATGATCGGACCCTCATCCAGATCCTCGGTCACGAAATGCGCCGTCGCGCCAATCAGTTTGACCCCGCGCGCATGGGCTTGGTGATAGGGTTTCGATCCTTTGAAACCGGGCAGGAAACTGTGGTGGATGTTGATACACCGTCCCGACAGGAATGCCGAAAAATCATCGGACAGGATTTGCATATACCGCGCAAGAACCACCAGATCGGCACCTGAATCGGTGATCAACTGCTTCAACTGCGCCTCTTGCTGCGGCTTGGTTTCTTTCGTGATGGGGCAGTAATGGAAGGGAATGCCGTGAAAATCCAGCCCGACGAAACTTGTGGCGGGGTGGTTGGCGCAGATGCCGACAACATCCATTTCAAGTTCACCGATCCGGTGGCGATACAGCAAATCGGCCAAACAGTGATCGAACTTGCTGACCAGTATCATCACCTTCTTGCGCGCCGTCGGTGTTTTGAATCCAAAGTCGAGGCCATGCGGCCCGGCGACATCCCCAAATCCGGCCAGAACCGCGTCGAACCTGTCTTCGGCGACAAAATCAAAAGCGATCCGCATGAAAAAGTTGCCGGTGTCGGTGTCGTCGTATTGCTGTGCCTCGACAATATTCGCGCCACACTGCGCAAGAAACGTCGAGACAGCCGCAACGATACCTGCATGGTTCTTGCACGACAGCGTCAGAATATAGGGAGCACTCATGCTGGTTTGTCCAGTTCTGGGATAGGGTAAGGGGGGATGATCCGGCGTGCGGGCCTGACGCGGGGTTACTGGTCGCGCTCGTAGATCCAGTTGTGGTCGGGATGGTTCTGGAACCGCCATTTGCGGATCGGGCCGGCCATGACGTTCAGGTAATACATCTCGTAACCGTAGGGCACGCCGCAAGGGTGATGGCCGCGGGGCACCAGAACGACGTCGTGGTTGCTGACGGCCATCGTCTCGTCAAGGCTGCCGTCCTCGGTCCAGACCCGCTGGATGCCATAGCCCTGTGCGGGGTTCAGGCGGTGGTAATAGGTTTCTTCCAGATAGGTCATGTTCGGATAGTCGTCTTCGTCATGGCGGTGCGGCGGGTAGGACGACCAGTTGCCTTGCGGGGTGAAGACCTCTGTCACCAGCAGGCTGTCGGCGACATCAATGCCTTCCATGGCGATGTTGTTGATATAGCGCGTGTTGGCCCCCTGCCCGCGCGGGGTCAGTTCCGGCAGGTCCAGAACCCGCGCCGCATGGCCGCCTTTGCCCGGCGCAGTGCAGACCGCCAGCGTGCATTCGGTGGTGGCGGTGGCCGACCAGTCGGACCCGTTGGGAATATAGACGCAATGCGGCGGTGTGCGCTCGAACACATCCATCCGGTCGCCCAGTTCGCCGAAATCCTGATCGCCGGCGCCGATGCGGGCCTTGCCCTCGACCAGCACAAGTATCACTTCGGTGTCGCCCGTGGGTTCGGCGACGGTTTCGCCTTTGGCCAGACGATACAGCCCGAACCCGACATAGCCCCAGCCCGCATCATTGGCGGTGATGTCATGAACCTTGCCAGTGGTCCCCGAAGGTTTGCGCAGCAGGTCGGTCATTGGTCAGGGCCTTTCGCTTTATCGGTTTTCTGCCGGAACACAAAGAAGAACTGCCATGCGCAGTAAACCCCCAATGCCCCGAACAGGATCGCCCAGAACGGCTCGTTACTGCGGAGTTCCACAGCGCCCCACCCCAGACAGAACACGACGACCGCGATCCGCCGCCAAAGCGGTCGGAAGAACGGATGTTGCACATCAAGTATCTGCATCAGCTTTTGTCCAATCCGGCCCCTTTGGCCATCTCGCGCAGGGATTTCAGACCCAGCGACTGATAGTCGAACGGGTTGCGCAGGGCGGGGTCCTGCTCTGCCTCGATCACCAGCCAGCCGTGATAGCCCGCGTCCGCGGCGACCTTCAGGACAGCGGGAAAATCAACGCCGCCTTCGCTATCACCCGGCACGGTAAAGACGCCACGGCGCACGCCCTCAAGGAACGACAGCCCCTGTTCGCGCACCTCTGCCATAACCGAAGGACGCACGTTCTTGGCATGCAGATGCCCGACGCGGCCCGCGTGGCGCGCCAGAACCTCTGCCGGGTTTCCGCCGCCGAAATAGCAATGCCCCGCGTCGAACAACAGCTTGGTTGCAGGTCCGGTATTGGCCATGAACAGGTCGATTTCACCGGGCGTTTCCACGATGGTGCCCATATGGTGATGGTAAACAAGCGTCAGACCCTGCGCCTGTGTAAAGGCGGCAATCGCCTCGACCTTGGCACCGAACTCTGCCCAGCGATCCGTCGCCAGAACAGGGCTGTCCGCCAGCGGCGCGCTGTCCTTGCCGTGAATCGCATTAGAGGTCTCGCAAGCGATGCAAACGCTGCATCCCATCGCCTTCAGGCGGTCCAGATGCGGCTGCATCGCCACTTTCTGTTCCTCGACAGACAGTTCCAGCAAATCCAGCGAATACCACGCCGACACGAACCGCAGCCCGTGCGGGTCCAGCACCGCCTTCAGCGCAACCGGGTCCCATGGCATCTTGTGGCCATTCTCGATCCCGTCAAAGCCGATCTTGCCTGCTTCGGTCAGGCACTGCGCCAGCGGGATATCCGCGCCCAGCGTCTGGTCGTCGTCATTGGACCATGCAATCGGGTTTGTGCCGTAGCTAATCATCTTGCGTTACGCTCCTTTAGCGCGGCCTCGTAGGCGGTGCGCGCTGTGTTGACATCTTTGCGGACCGAGACCTCGGGCACCGCGACGTCCCACCATGTGCCACCGTCCGGCGTGCTTGGGTAGGGGTCTGTGTCGATCACCACGACAAACGGTCCCCTGACCGTTTTCGCGTGTTCCAACGCCGCCGAAAGTTCGGCGATGGATCCGGCCTTGACCGCCTCGGCCCCCATGGACGCGGCATGGGCGACAAAGTCGATATGGCTGGGCTGGGTATGATAGGAGTGGTCAAGCAGGTTGTTGAACTCTGCCCCGCCGGTGCCCATTTGCAGCCGGTTGATACAGCCGTAGCCACGGTTGTCGGTCAGGACGATGGTGATCTTGATCCCCATCATCACCGCCGTCGCCAATTCCGAGTTCATCATCATATAACTGCCGTCGCCGACCATGCAGATCACATCGCGATCGGGTTGGGCCATCTTGATGCCCATGGCACCGGCCATCTCGTAGCCCATGCAGCTAAACCCGTATTCCATATGATAGGCCCCGGCGCGTGGCGCTTTCCACAGCTTGTGCAGCTCTCCTGGCATGGTGCCTGCGGCGGACATCACGACCGTATCGGGGCCAGCGCTGCGTTGCACGGCACCGACGACCTGCATGTCGCTGGGCAAGGCCTTGGCGTCTGCCGGCGCGTCTGTCAGCGGGTCAACGGCGGCAAACCATTTGGTTTTCAACGTGCCATCGGGGGCTGGTGCCTTATGCCCGCCCAATGCCTCTGTTACCTCGGCCAGACCAACCAGCGCATCGCAATTCAGCGGCAGTGCGCCGTGTTTCACCGCATCATAGGCCGCGACGTTGATCGAGATCAGGCAGCGGCCTGCGGTCTGGAACAGGTTCCTGCTGCCGGTGGTGAAATCCTGAAACCGTGTCCCGACCCCGATCACTACATCGGCCTTTGCGCAGATCTCGTTGGCCGAGGCGGCGCCGGTGACACCAACCGGACCGAAGTTCAACGCATGGTCCCACGGCAGGGCGGATTTGCCCGCCTGCGTTTCGACGACCGGAATCCGGTGCGCCTCGGCAAAGTCGCGCAGGGCATCGGTGGCCCCTGCATAATGCACGCCGCCGCCTGCCACGATCACTGGCGTTTTGCCCGCCTTGATCGCCGCAACGACATCGGCCAGTTCCGCCAGATCGGGCCGGACCCGGCGCTGGCGCCAGACCTTGGGCGCAAAGAACGCGTCGGGATACTCATAGGCCTCGGCCTGAACATCCTGACAGAAAGCCAGGGTGGCCGGACCGCAGGCCGCAGGATCGGTCATCACCGCCATCGCGCGGGGCAAGGCGGTCAACAGCTGTTCGGGCCGCGCGATCCGGTCGAAATAGCGGCTGACAGGGCGGAAGCAATCATTGGCGCTGACCGTGCCATCGCCGAAATCCTCGACCTGCTGCAAGACCGGATCGGGGCCGCGATTGGCAAAGACATCACCCGGAATGAACAGCACCGGCAAGCGGTTCACATGCGCCAAAGCGGCGGCGGTCACCATATTGGTCGCCCCCGGCCCGATAGAGCTGGTCACAGCCATCGCGCGCTTGCGGTTCGACTGTTTGGCAAAGGCGATGGCGGCATGGGCCATGCTTTGCTCGTTCTGGCCGCGATAGGTCGGCAGCGTGTCGCGTATGCCATACAGCGCCTCGCCCAGTCCGGCGACATTGCCGTGACCGAAAATGCCCCAGACGCCCGCAAAGAACGGCACACCGTCCTCGTTCATCTGCACACTCAGATACCGCACCATGGCCTGTGCTGCGGTCAAACGGGTCGTGGTCATGCTGCTTGCTCCTTGGTGGCGGCGCGCGTCTTGTCCCAGACATCGCAAAGACGTTTATAGTTGGCGGCCATTTCGGCAATCGCATCGGCGTCGGACAAGGTATCCGTCATCCAGCGCTTTGCGACATCGCCAAAAATCGTGCGGCCCACGGCGAACCCCTTGACCAGCGGATACTTAGAGGCAACGGCAAAGCTGGCCTCCAGTTCGGCTGCGGGGGCATCAAGACCCAGCACCACAATCCCGCGGGTGTTCGGGTCGTTGCGGGTGATCGCATCCACCGCATTGCCCCAGGCCGCATCGGTCTTGAACGGCTCCAGCTTCCACCAGTCAGGGTAGACGCCGATATCGTAGAACCGCTGGATGATCCGGGCGGTGGTCATGTCGTCGACCGCGGCGACCTTTGACGGGATCACCTCCAGCAACAGCTCCAGCCGGTTGCGACGGGCAGAGGCGAACAGGCGTTTGACCGTTTCCTCTTGTTGCGCCTTCACGGCGTCGGTGTCGTCGGGGTGGTAGAAGCACAAGACCTTGACGACCTGATCCAGCGGCCATTCGCGCAATCCGCCAAAATCCGGCCCAATCTCGGGTTCCAGCGTCAGGGGGCGCGATCCGGGCCATTCGACCGGGCGACCGATCCACAACCCCTGCCCTTCGGCCTTGAACAAAGCGTCGCGGCCAAGCCGCCCGTCGCACAAAAGCCCGTACCCCTTGCGCCCGTCCGCGACCTGCGCGGCGGCGGCAAGGCACAGCGTCTTGAACTGGCCGATTTTTGCGATTGTCGCCCCCTGCATCGTTTCCAGCTGCATCCGGTGATCGAAGGCAAAAACCCGCATCAAGGACCAGTCGCCCTTGCGGTTCGTGGCCCAATGGATCTGCTCCAGCGCCGCATCATGGCGCAGTGCGGGTGTGACCACGCCGCGTTCCAGAAAGAACTGCAACTCCGCCCAGCTTGGATAGGCGGGGGTGCAGCCATGGCGCGAGACGGCGAAGGCCCCGCAGGCATTGGCATAGGTCAGCGCACGCGGCCAGGCCTCGCCATCCAGCCAGCCCTTCAGCAGCCCCGACATAAAGCCGTCGCCCGCGCCAAGCACGTTGAACACCTCGATCGGAAAACCCGGACCGCTTTCGCCCTGATCCAGCGTATCGGGGATCGCTGCAGTAAACGCCGCAGCCCCCATCGGGCCGCGTTTGCACACCAATGTGGCATCCGACACCGCCCGCACCGCGCGCAGCGCCGCGATGGTATCGGTGGTGCCGCCCGCGATGTGGAACTCTTCCTCTGTGCCGACGATCAGATCGAACAGCGGCAGCGTCTTTTGCAGTTTGGCGGTGACGGCCGCGCTCTCGACAAAGCGGCTTTCCCCGTCGCCGTGCCCCGCAAGCCCCCAAAGATTGGGGCGGTAATCAATGTCCAGCGCGGTTTGTGCGCCGGTTTCGCGGGCGATGCGCAGGGCCTTCAGCACGGCGGCCTCTGTTCTGGGGTTCGACAGATGGGTTCCGGTGACCACAACCGCGCGGGCCGATCCGACAAAGGCCGGATCAATGTCGTCCTCGCACAGCGCCATGTCGGCGCAGTTCTCGCGGTAGAAAATCAGCGGGAACTGCTCCTGATCGCGAATGCCAAGCAGCACCAGCGCGGTCAGGCGTTCGGGGTCGGTCTTGACACCTTGCACATCAACGCCTTCGCGCTGCAATTCCTCGCGGATAAAGCGGCCCATATGCTCGTCGCCGACACGGGTAATCAGGGCGGATTTCAGCCCCAACCGCGCCGTGCCGGCTGCGATATTGGTCGGCGATCCGCCGATATATTTCTCGAAACTTCCCATGTCCTCCAGCCGACCACCGATCTGTGCGCCGTAAAGGTCGACCGATGATCGGCCAATCGTAATCAAATCAAGCTTTTTGGTCATGGGATATTCCGATCAATCCAGAAGTTCGGACAGACGCACAACGCGCCCTTCGG
Source organism: Pseudogemmobacter sp. W21_MBD1_M6 (assembly GCF_052119585.1). Classification (NCBI taxonomy): domain Bacteria; kingdom Pseudomonadati; phylum Pseudomonadota; class Alphaproteobacteria; order Rhodobacterales; family Paracoccaceae; genus Pseudogemmobacter; species Pseudogemmobacter sp. W21_MBD1_M6. The sequence goes on from NZ_JBGQOJ010000003.1 coordinate 124,531, forward strand.
CGACAGACAGCAGCGCCGCATCCGCCAACGCCAATGCGACAAGCCCGTCGTGACCGGTTGTGGGCGGCACCGACTTTTCCGTTACCGCCTTGACGAAGGCCGCGATTTCAGCGGCATAGGCGGCGGTGTAGCGGGTCATGAAAAAGTCCAGCAAGGGCGGGCGAGTGAATCCCTTGGCATTTGCCAACTCGATATTCACCTCGCGCATGTTTTCTGCGGCGACCATACCGTCAGAGCCCAGAACCTCGACCCGCTGATCATACCCGTAGGTCGCACGCCGAGAGTTGGTGATGACGCACTGGCGGCCCGATGCGGTGCGCAGGATGACATTGACGCTGTCAAAATCGCCCAGCTTGCCGATTTCGGGATCGACCAGAACCGAAGCGGCGGCCTGCACGGTTTCGATTTCTTCGCCCAGCACGAAGCGGGCCATGTCGAAATCATGGATCGTCATATCGCGGAAAATACCGCCAGAGCGCGAGATGTAATCACAAGGCGGCGCGCCGGGGTCACGGCTGGTGATTGTCACCATTTCGACCGCCCCGATTTCGCCCGCGTCTATTGCCGCCTTCAGCGCACCGAAATGCGGATCGAACCGGCGGTTGAACCCGACCATCAGGGTGGCTTTTTCCGCAGCGACGACCTTCAGGCATTCCTTGACGCGCTGAACGCTCAGATCGACAGGTTTTTCGCAAAAGATGGCTTTGCCCGCCCGCGCGAAACGCTCGATCAGGTCGGAATGGGTATCGGTGGGCGTGCAAATGACGACGGCGTCGACGTCAGCTGCCGCCTCGATCTGTTCGATCGTGCGGATATCGCAGCCGTATTCGCCTGCAACGGTCTGCGCCGCCGCCGCGACCGGATCGGCGATGGCGGTCAGAACCGCCCCGGATGTCGAGGCGATTGCCTTTGCGTGAACGCGCCCGATACGGCCTGCGCCTAGAACGCCAAAACGTAGTGTCATATGAGTGTCTTTTCTGGTTGGAGGCCCGCCGGTGCGACGCGCCGAAAATTATGCAAAGCTGGCTTCGGTCGTGTCGCCTTTGACACCTGTAATATAGGATACGATATCATTGCCATCGGTTTCATCAACCCGAAGCGAGGCCACAAGCCGGCCGCGGCGGAACACGATGATGCGGTCCACAAGATCGAACACCTGCCGCAGGTTATGGCTGATCAGGATCAGCGGAACGCCCTGCTCTTTCAGGGTGCGGATGATGTTTTCGACCTGTCCGGTTTCCTGAACGCCCAACGCGGCGGTAGGTTCGTCCATGATGATCAGTTTCGACGCGAAACTGGCCGACCGCGCAATGGCAACGCACTGGCGCTGGCCCCCCGACATGTTGCGGATCGCGTTGTTCAGATCGGGAATTTTCACCGCCGTCTTTTTCAGCGCCGCCTCTGTGGCCACCCGCATGGCGCGGCGGTCCAGAATGGAAAACGGCCCGAGATTGAGCAGGATCTTTTCGCGCCCCAGAAACAGGTTCGACGGCACGTCCAGATCATCGGCCAGAGCGAGGTTCTGGAACACCGTTTCGATGCCCGCCTCGCGCGCCGCGATCGGGCCGGTGAAATGCACCTCTTGCCCATCGAACCAGACCTTGCCCGAGGTGCGCTGTTCCACGCCGGTGATCTGCCGCACAAAGGTCGATTTGCCCGCACCGTTGTCGCCCACGATGGCAACATGTTCGCCCGCGCGCAGCTCGAAATCCGCGCCTTCCAGCGCATGAACCCCGCCATAACGCTTTGTCAGGCCCTCGGTCTTCAGGATGATGTTCTGCATAGTCATGATCTTGTCCTTTCCTGAACCTTAGCTGCCCGAAATCGCACGGCGCTTTTGACGCCAGACGTCGGCAACAACCGCAGCCACGATAATCACGCCCTTGATCATTTCCTGATAATAGGCGTCGAGACGCAGAAAGGTGAAACCGGATATGATAACACCGAATATCAGCATACCGATTGCCGTGCCTACGATAGACCCGCGCCCGCCCGCAAGCGACACGCCGCCGATCACCGCCATCGCAATGGCGTCCAGTTCGTACATCTGGCCCATGCCCGCCTGCGCCGTCAGACCCCGCGCGGCAATCACCATGCCCGCCAGACCGGCAAGAACGCCGGCAATCGAATAGACCAGCACCAAATGACGCTCTACCTTGATACCCGACATCCGCGCGGCATCGGGGTTGGACCCGATGGCGTAGGTGTGTTTGCCGTAAAGTGTGTATTTCAGGATCAGATGAAACAGCAGTGCGATGACAATAAAGATCGCGACGGGCATCATGCCCTTGCCGATAGCCGCAAAACCGTCGGTCGGAAAAGAGACCGGCTGCCCCTTTGTATACCATTTCGCCAGACCGCGCGCCGTGACCATCATGCCAAGTGTTGCAATGAACGGCGGGATCTTCGTGTAGGCGATCAACATGCCGTTCACGAACCCCGCGAACAGCCCGCAGCCAAGACCCACAACCAGCGGCACAATCACCGGAAGGTCGGTCAGGTTCGGATAGACCGCCCGCGGATAGGTGGACACCTGCGCAAGGCTCATCGCGATCATCGCCGTCGCCCCGACAATAGAACCCGAAGACAGGTCGATGCCGCCGGTGATAATCACCTGCGTCACGCCGATGGCGATAATGCCGATCACCGACACCTGAAGGATCATGATCGAAAGACGCTGGGTGTTCATCAGAAAGCTTTGGTCTTGAGTCATCCAGCCCAGAACCTCGAAGATCAGCGCGATGCCGATCAATCCGAGAAGCGCGTTAAGTTCTGCGGGCCAATACCGCTTCGGCTTTGGGGGTGTTTGTGTCGCAGTTGCCATGAAATGTCCCTGTCATATTCTTTCGGCCAACCAGACGCCCTAGAGCCGGTCCGCCCGCTTTTGGCAGGTTCGGGGCGCAAGGACATTCCCCCTGCGCCCCGTCCTGAATGCTTGACCTATCAGTTCTTGGCTGCGTATTCGGCCAGGTTTGCAGGGGTCACCAACTCGAACGGGATATAGACCTTCTGCGCAACCTCGGCACCCTTTGCGAGAGCAAGGGCCGCATCAAGCGCGCCTGCCCCCTGACCTGCCGCGTTCTGGAACACGGTCACGTCCAGTTCGCCTGCGGCCATCGACGCCAGGGCGTCTTGCGTGGCGTCAACACCGCCGACAATCATGTCATCCATCGAAATGCCTGCAGCTTTCAAAGCCTGAAGCGCACCCAGTGCCATTTCGTCGTTGTTGGCGACGACGGCGTCGAACTGGATCCCTGCGGACAGCCAGTTGGCCATCAGATCGGCCCCCTGTGTCCGCGACCAGTTCGCGGTCTGCTCTTCGACGATGGTCATGAATTTGCACTCGTCGGTTGTGATAACGTCATGTACGTCCTGGGTCCGCTGGCGCGCGGCCTGGTTCGACAGTTCGCCCATCATGACGATGATGTTTGCTGCGTCGCCTTTGCCCTTTTCCTTCAGCAGGCGGCAGATTTCCAGCGTTTCCAATGTGCCGGACTCGACCTCGTTCGATGCGACGAATGCCTGATTGTCGGGCAGCGTATCGACGTTGACAGGCTGGCGGTTGACATAGACCAGCGGAATTCCGGCGGCTTCTGCGGCTTGCGACATGGCGACCGTTGCGTCGGTGTCGACCGGGTTCACGATGATCGCGTCAACGCCGGACGCGATGAAGTTCTGGATCTGGTTCAACTGCTTGCCCACGTCGTTCTGCGCGTCTTCAACCTGAATATCGACGCCCGGCAGGGTGCCGGCATAATCCGTCATGCCGTTGCGCAGAACGGTCAGAAAGTTGTCATCGAACAGCGCCATGGAAACGCCGACGTTCTCTGCCATGGCAGCCGTTGACAACAGCGAAGCAAGGCCAGCGGCCACAAGTGTCTTTTTCATTGTATTCCTCCCGATATGGTGTCCGGCTCACCACAATTGATTTTTCCGGAAGCCCGTTGAGGGCGTTGCAATCATCGTTGCCCGTTTCAGGCGGCCTTGGCGGCCAAACGGCTGGCGATGAAATCGAAGGACCGCGACAGCTCTGCTTTCGGGTCGGTAAAGGCGTGAACAACAGGCGAGAACGGCTCGAACGAGATCGGTCCGGTATATCCGGTGGCCATCAGCGCCTCGATCTGGTCGATGTTACCCAACCGGTCCTGCGCATCCACCAGAAGGCGGTGCGCATCCTGCATGTCCGATACCCGCACCGCGCCGTCTGTGACGCCTGAAATATGCACGATACCAGTATGTTCGGGAAACAGCGGACCGCCCCCCGCAAGATGATGATGGAACGTGTCATGGACCAGTTTGAACTGACCGGCGGCATCCATCGCCTCGATCGCATCAACCGCTTCGGATTTGTAGCGCAGCGCGCAAACCTCGAAACCAAGCGGCTCTACCATGCCGATCAGGTTATACTCTTGCAAAAGCGGTTTCAGTTCCCGCAGGGCAACCCGAAGGTTTGCCTGACGCTCGCCGTTGCCCATGCCCAGCCCGTCATTGCGCGGGATCAGGCTGACGGCCTCTGCCCCGCAGGCCGATGCGATTTCCATCAACGCCCGCGCCTCTTCGCGTTTTTCGTCGGACCAGTCGTTGAACCGCTTCACCTCGGCCAGGGCAAGGATACGCACGCCCGCCTTTTTCGCGGCCCCGCGCACCGCTTCGGGGCTGTCGCCGTCGAACAAGGCGCCGGGCAGATCATTGCGGAACTCTACCCCGACGCAACCCAGCGCGGCGGCCAGATCAAGAAATGCGTCGTAGCGCATTGCCGGTGCAGTCATGTGATTTAGTGCTTTGGGCAGCATGGCTACCGTCTCCTCCCGTGACACCGCGTCTTGCGGTCGCGCCCTACGACCTGAAGCCGCACAACGCTATTGGGGGGAAACATGGCCGAGGCCCCGATGTTGGGTCAAGACGGCGGCAATCATTCGGTATCATAGATGAAATATTTCCCATCATGTAAATGATGTTTTTCTATCAAGCAGAGAGCCCCTGACCCCTAGATGGATTCCGGCAAGGATATATGCGGCTCCAGAAAATGCTGGCTTGGGACCAAAGAGCCTTCGCCCAATTTCGCCTCGGTCATCAGCCGCACAAGATCCCTGCACAGCAACGGCAAGGGCGTGCTGCCGACCATTGTCACATAGCGGTCGAACAGGGCAGTGCGCGATTCCGGCGTCAGTTCGTTCACCACAAGCGCCACCTGCCCCGGTTGCCGGACCTCGCGCAAAGCGGAAAATGCCCCCTCCATCCCGCCACCGGCAAGATATATGCCCACCAGATCCGGGTGCCGCGACAACAGATCCAAAGTGGCCTCGTAGGTCAGCAAGCGCGTTTCCAGATTGACCAAAGTGTCCAGCAACTGGAACTGCGGCATGGATTCGCGGAAATAGCTGCGAAAGCCGGCCTCGCGCATTTCATGCCCGTGCCAGCGATGCCCGCCGACAAAAATGGCGATCTTTCCGGGCTTGCGCGCCGCAGTGGCCAGCATCCACGCGGCAACCCTGCCGACCTTCAAGTTATTGAGACCAATGTAGTTTATCCGCTCTCCTTGCGCGAAGTCGGACAACAGGGCGAAGGTGGGAATGCCGCTTGCCTTCAAATCCCGCACCGCCTCGGAGGTCAGGTGATGGTTGACCGCCGTCGCCGCGACAGCATCGACGCGCCCCTTCATGGACAGCAATATCTCTGCAACATCTGTCGGCGATTGAGAGGTCGAGAATTCGATCACCGCGCGGCCCCGGATGTTGGGTGCATTGCGCACCGCGTGTTCGATTTCGGCCGCGAAGTTACGATAGAACGCCTGCTTTTCCTTTTGCAGAACAAAGCCGAAGCGCATTTCCGGCAGATCGCCGCGCAGACGCTGTTCGATCAGATTGGTCGCGTGATACCCGATTCTATGGGCCGCGTCAGAGACCCGCCGCGCCGTTTCCTCGCGCACTTTAAGGCGGCCGTTCAAAACCCGGTCCACTGTTGCGACGCTGACGCCCGCCTCTTTCGCAATATCGTGAATCGTCGGTCTGCCAGCCATGATGCCCCCTGATGATGTAAAGCTATCATTTACGATGATCAATATTGATGGATATTGACTGAAATTCAATCCCCCAATCTGGTCACACGATAAATGCCCCCCTATCGTCGCCTTCAAAGACGGGAGGGTCCGAGATGACGAAACGTGACTACAGTATGCTTGGGAAAGACGCGCAGCGCGCGGTAGAGACAGGTCTGTCTGCGGCCGAATGGTATCACACCGATGTCCCCCGCAAAGAGATGAAGGCGCTGATGCAGCGCAGCAATGGTCCGGCGATTCGCGACAGCATCGTGCTGTTCGGATTGATGGCCGCCTTTGCCGCAGCGGGCGTGACCTTGTGGCCCTCGTGGTGGTCCGCACCGTTCTGGCTGGCCTACGGGGTGCTTTACGGGTCGGCAATGGACAGCCGCTGGCATGAATGCAGCCACGGCACGGCGTTCAAGACCGGATGGATGAACGACATCATCTACCAGATCGCCAGCTTTATGATGGTCCGCAATCCGGTGTCATGGCGGTGGAGCCATGCGCGGCACCACACCGATACCGTTATCGTCGGTCGCGACCCCGAGATCGTCGCGATGCGCCCGCCCGCCCTGATGCGGATCGTGCTGAACCTGTTCGGGATTGTGGATGCGGTGAATGGCTGGGCGCGCATGCTGCTGAACGCAAGCGGACGCCTTGACCCCGAAGAGGCCACCTATATTCCGGATACGGAAAAACCCAAGGTCATTTCGGTCGCGCGTCTCTGGGTTGCGATCTATGCCGCTGTCATCGCGCTGGCGCTTGCGACCCAGTCAATCCTGCCATTGATGATTGTCGGCCTGCCCCGGCTTTACGGCGCCTGGCACCATGTCATGACCGGCGTTCTACAGCATGCGGGGCTGGCCGATAACGTGCTGGACCATCGCCTGAACAGCCGCACGGTTTACATGAATCCCGTCAGTCGGTTCATCTATTGGAACATGAATTACCACGTCGAACACCACATGTTCCCAATGGTGCCCTATCACCGTCTGCCAGAGCTGCACGCGCGGATCAAGGCAGACCTGCCCGCCCCGAACACCTCGATCTGGCAGGCCTACAAACAGGTCATACCCGCCCTGAAGCGACAGCTCTCTTACGAGGATTATTTCCTGAAACGGGATCTGCCAGCGACGGCAAAGCCCTATCGCGACGATTTTCACCAGACCGCGCTTGGCGTGCCCGCAGAATAAATGCCCCAAAAACACCGAAGAAACGCCGCACAACAAGGACAGACGACTATGACCAACTGGATCGAAGCCTGCGCAACCGACGACATCGACGAAGAGGATGTCATCCGCTTCGACCACGGCGGCAGGACCTATGCAATCTACCGCAGCCCGGAGAATGGTTTTTTCTGCACCGACGGGCTTTGCACCCATGAAAACGTGCATTTGGCCGATGGACTGGTCATGGATTACGTCATCGAATGCCCGAAACATAACGGCCAGTTCGACTATCGCAGCGGCGAGGCAAAACGCGCGCCGGTCTGCGTGAATTTGGGAACCTATCCAACCAGAGTCGACGGCGACCGCGTTCTGATCCAGGTTGCCTGAGCGTATGGACCGGATTTGCATCATCGGTGCGGGCGTGTGCGGCACCCGCGCCGCCTTTGCCCTGCGCGAGGCCGGATTCGCCGGTGACGTAATGCTTGTGAGCGCAGAGGCAGGTTTGCCCTACGACCGCCCGCCGTTGTCAAAGCCGAACGCGCAGGGCGGATTTCTGACAGAGATCGCGACGGCGGACAGTCTTGAAAAGGCTCGCATAACCTTGCTGTCCGGCGTCACTGTCACCGCGATTGATCGCCCGAACGCGTTCATCGCCCTGTCGGATGGCAGCAGTCACACCTATGACAGGCTGTTGCTGGCAACCGGCGCAACACCGCGTTCCTTATCTTGCGACCCGCAGGGCCATGCCCTGATGATGCGCACGAAAGACGACGCAGACCGGATCTATACCCGCGCACAGTCAGCATCCCGTGCCGTCATCATCGGTGCCGGCCTGATCGGGCTGGAACTTGCCGCGGAACTGCGCCGCCGCGACATCGCCGTGACCGTCGTTGAAATGGCGCCGCGCGCCCTTGGTCGGGCCGTGCCGGACGCGACGGCGGACAGGATCGTGGCCCGCCACCGCAACGCCGGTGTTGAATTCCGATTCGATGCCGGGATTGAAAGCATAGCGGCCGGTTCCGTGACCCTGAGCGGCAACGAGATCCTGCCTGCCGATCTGATTGTCGCCGCCGTTGGCGTGATCCCAGACACAGCCCTTGCCGAGTCGGCGGGTCTGGCCTGCGCAAACGGCATCACCGTATCCGCGACTTTGGCCACAAGTGATCCGCGCATTTTTGCCGCCGGAGATTGCGCGAATTTCGATCATCCCGACCTTGGGCAGATCCGGCTTGAATCGTGGCGGAATGCACAGGACCAAGGCGGTTGGGCCGCGAAAGCCATGCTGGGCGCGGATGCCCCCTTTCGCCAGACCCCGTGGTTCTGGTCCGATCAATACGAACTTGGCCTTCAGATCACAGGGCACCCCGACCCGCAGAACACCGCAACGATCCGCGATCTTGGGCAGGGTGCGACCATCACGTTTTTCAGCGCGCCGGATGGCACCCTGACCGCAGCCGTCGGTTTAGGCCCCGGTAATGCTGTGGCCAAGGATATCCGGCTTGCCGAGATGATGATCGCCCGAAGCTCCACACCGTCACCCGACGACCTTGCAGACCCATCCGTGACCCTCAAGACCTTGTTGCGGTCTTAGCGCGGCACGATAAAGGAAAGAAAAATTGGCCCTATCCAGAATGACCGTCGCAGATGTGCGTGCCCTGAAAGGTAAACGGCAAATGACCATGCTTTATGTCGAAACGCTTGACGAAGCCCGCGCAGCGGCAGCCGCAGGTATCGACATGTTGTCGATCATCGCGCCGCTCTGGACGCCGGAAATGCGTCAGGCAGCGGGCAATTGCTTTGTGCAGGTAGGCCTGCTGTATGGCGAACTGGTCACAACCGAAGATTACCTGCGGGCGGCCCATGCCGCTGTCAGGATCGGGGGCGACTGCGTGTATTGCGCCGCAGGGCTGACCACAGTTGCGGCCCTCGCCCATGAAGGGATTCCCGTTGTCGGGCACGTCGGCCTTATCCCGTCCAAATGCACATGGACCGGAGGGTTCAAGGCTGTCGGCAAAACGGCAGGTTCGGCCCTGTCGGTCTGGAACGACGTAAAGGCGCTTGAAGATGCGGGGGCCTTCGGCGCCGAATTCGAGGTGGTCCCGTCGCGCGTCGCCTCTGAAATTGCGAGACGCAGTTCGCTGGTCTTGTTGTCCATGGGGGCCGGTGCCGGCGCAGACGCCCAGTATCTGTTTGCCGAAGACGTATTGGGCTGCACCCGCGGCCATCGCCCGCGCCATGCAAAAACCTATGCCGATTTCGCAACCGAATACGAAAGGCTTCAGGCAATGCGAATTGCCGCGTTTTCGACGTTCCGCGCAGAGGTAGACACCGCGCTTTATCCCGGTGCGGAACATCAGGTTCAGATAAGCGATGCCGAATTCGACGCGTTCATGGCGCAATTCGAATCCGCCTGATAAAGCACGGGGGGCCTGAAGGTTTCAGAATATCTTCAGGCTCTGCAAAAGGCGCGCGGGTGACTTCGCAACAACCATGCCGCCAAACAGAAGAAGGGGCCCCCGAAGGGACCCCAGTTTCGCAAATCAGGCTCATTCTCTGTACCGCCCGGTTTTCTGCCTGCGGCCTGATCGGCGTCAAGGGCGAGCGCACCCGCCCCGGAACTCGTATTCACTTATCCCCGAAGGCTCTCCGAAATATCGAATTCAGGACCACCCCGCGCGCCTTGTTTTCATAGCCCCGGACAATCTTTGCCCCGACCTACACCAACCCCAATTCGTCAGCTACATCCGCTAGTGCCGCCGCAGGTGTTGCACTTCATGCAGGTGCCGTTGCGCACCAGCGTGTAGTTGCCGCACTCGCCGCAGGCCTCACCCTCATAGCCCTGCATCTTGGCCTTGACCCGCGCATCCATCGAAACGGTGCCCGAACTGATCGACGTCGTAGACACGGACGATACAGAGGCCCCTATCTCTGGCACCAGTGTTTGCAGGCTTGCCATCGGGTCCATAGCGGTATCGAAGGCCACCGCGTTCATGCTCATTCCACCCTGGAACACCATCAGTTCCTGTGGAACCCGCTTGCGCAGGTAGCCGGTAGAGCTGATCTGGCGCAGCACATCCAGCGACTTGGACGCGGCACTTTCGCTGACTTCGCCAAAGTTGCGCTTGCCCTCTTCCTCGCCACGGCCCAGATCGTCGAACGTGGCGCCTTGCGGCTGGACATGGGCCAGATCGGTGCGATCCAGATAGGACACGGCCAGTTCGCGGAAGATATAGTCAAGGATCGAGGTCGCGTTCTTGATCGTCTCGTTGCCCTGAACCATGCCAGCCGGTTCGAACTTGGTAAAGGTAAAGGCGTCGACGAATTCTTCCAGAGGCACGCCGTATTGCAGACCGACCGACACCGCGATGGCGAAATTGTTCATCATCGCGCGAAAGCCGGCGCCCTCTTTGTGCATGTCGATGAATATCTCGCCAAGCTGGCCGTCCTTATACTCGCCGGTGCGCAGGTAAACCTTGTGACCGCCGACGATGGCCTTCTGGGTATAGCCCTTGCGCCGCTCGGGCAGCTTTTCGCGGTGCGATTTGATGATTTCCTTGATGATGATTTTTTCGACTATCTTCTCGGCCATCACCGCCGCTTTTTCGTGGTTGGACCCGTTCAGCATGATCTCTTCGGCGTCTTCGTCGTCCTCGACAAGGGACGCGGCCAAAGGTTGCGACAGTTTCGATCCGTCACGATACAGCGCATTCGCCTTGATCCCCAGCGACCAGCTCAATTCATAAGCCTTCTGGCAATCCTCGATCGAGGCGGTGTTCTGCATGTTGATCGTCTTGGAAATAGCGCCGGAAATAAACGACTGCGCGGCGGCCATCATATAGATGTGGCTGTTCACGCTGAGAAAGCGCTTGCCCGTTTTGCCGCAGGCGTTGGCGCAATCGAAGATGCTGTAATGCTCGGTTTTCAGGAACGGCGCGCCTTCCAGCGTCATCGTGCCGCAAACATGATCATTCGCCGCCTCGACTTGCGCGCGGGTGAAACCAAGGTGCTTCAGCAGATCAAAGGTCGGGTCGTTCAGCTTGGTCGCGGGAATGCCCAGCGTGCCGGTGCAAAAGTCCTCGCCCAGCGTCCACTGGTTGAACACAAAGCGGATATCAAAGGCGGATGGCAGCGCCGCCTCGATCTTTTCCAGTTCTCTCGGGCCGAAACCATGACCGATCAGCGCGGTGTGGTTGATGCCGGGCGCGTTGCCAATGGTGCCATGCCCCACGGCATAGGCGACGATTTCCTCGATCTGGGCCGAACCGTAGCCCTGCTTTTCCAGGGCGGCCGGAACCGACTGGTTGATGATCTTGAAATAGCCGCCACCGGCCAGCTTCTTGAACTTCACCAGCGCAAAGTCGGGCTCGATGCCGGTGGTGTCGCAATCCATGACCAGACCGATGGTGCCCGTCGGGGCGATGACCGACACCTGCGCGTTGCGGTAGCCGTGTATCTCGCCAAGGCGCAGCGCCTCGTCCCAGCTGGTTTTTGCCAGCGCGATCAGACGTTTGTCGGGGCAGTTCGCGTGGTCAAGCGCGACCGGCTTTATTTCCAGCGCCTCATAGCCCTCGGTTTTGCCATAGGCGGCGGTGCGGTGGTTGCGGATGACGCGCAGCATGTGCTCTTTGTTGCGGGCATAGCCCGAGAACGCGCCCAACTCGCCCGCCACTTCGGCAGAGGTCGCGTAGGAAACGCCGGTCATGATCGCGGTCAAGGCACCGCAAAGCGCCCTGCCCTCGTCGCTGTCATAGCTGTAGCCCATGTTCATCAACAGGCCGCCGATGTTGGCATAGCCCAGACCCAGCGTGCGGAAATCGAACGACCGCTGCGCGATTTCCTTTGACGGGAACTGCGCCATCATCACCGACACTTCCAGTGTCAGGGTCCAAAGGCGGGTCGCATGCATGTAGTCCTCTGCCTGAAACACGCCGTCCTTCAGAAAGGTCAGCAGGTTCATCGACGCAAGGTTACAGGCGGTATCGTCCAGGAACATGTATTCCGAACACGGGTTCGATCCGCGGATCGCGCCGTCTTCGGGGCAGGTGTGCCAGGCGTTCACGGTGTCGTGGTACTGGATGCCCGGATCGGCACAAGCCCAGGCGGCGTGGCCGACCTGTTCCCACAGATCGCGGGCGGAAATGGTTTTGGCGACCTTGCCATCGGTGCGGCGGATCAGTTCCCATGGGGCGTCGTCCTTGACCGCCTTCAGGAAGGCATCTGTCACGCGGATCGAGTTGTTAGAGTTCTGGCCGGACACGGACGAATACGCCTCGGAATCCCAATCGGTGTCATAGGTCGGGAATTCGATGCTGGTGTAGCCCTGCTTGGCATAGTCCAGAACGCGCTTGACGTAGGTTTCAGGGATCGCAACCTTCTTGGCGCCCTTGATCGCGGCCTTCAGGGTTTCGTTCACCGATGGGTCAACCGCGTCTTCGGCCTTGCCGTCCCATGCTTTGATCGCGGCGAAGATTTCGTTCAGGTGCCGCTCGTGCATCTTGGAACCGGCGACGATAGAGGCCACCTTTTGCTCTTCGATGACCTTCCAGTTGATGAAGGCTTCGATGTCGGGGTGGTCGGCGTCGATGATCACCATCTTGGCCGCGCGACGGGTTGTGCCGCCCGACTTGATCGCGCCCGCCGCACGGTCCCCGATTTTCAGAAAACCCATCAGGCCGGATGATTTGCCGCCGCCCGACAGTTTCTCGCCGTCCGCGCGCAGCGACGAGAAATTGGTGCCGGTGCCAGAGCCGTATTTAAACAGCCGTGCCTCGCGGACCCAAAGATCCATGATGCCGCCGTCGCCGACCAGATCGTCCTTGACCGACTGGATAAAGCAGGCGTGCGGCTGCGGATGCTCGTAGCTGGACGCGGATTTGGTCAGTTTCTCGGTTTTGAAATCAACGTAGTAGTGACCCTGCGCCGGACCGTCGATGCCGTAGGCCCAGTGCAGGCCGGTGTTGAACCACTGCGGGCTGTTCGGTGCGGCGCGTTGCGTCGCCAGCATATAGCGCATCTCGTCGAAATAGGTGCGGGCATCTTCCTCGGTGGTGAAATAGCCACCCTTCCAGCCCCAATAGGCCCAGGCACCGGCCAAACGGTCGAACACCTGACGGGCCGAGGTCTCGCCGCCGAAGCGATCCTCTTCGGGCAAGTCGGCCAGGGCCTCTTCGTCCGCGACATACCGCCAAAGGAATTCCGGCATACCCTTTTCCCTGATCTTTTTCAGAACAGCCGGAACACCTGCCTTGCGGAAATATTTCTGGGCTATGACGTCGGATGCGACCTGGGACCAGCCCTCTGGGATCTCGACCTGATCAAGGCGGAAAACGATGGTTCCGTCAGGATTGCGAATCTCGGAAGCCGTGGTCGCGAATGGAACATCTGCATAAGCGCCCGCACCCGATTTCGTGAAATTACGTTCGATTTTCATAGCATCTGCCCCATCGCAAATTTTTTTCTACAGTTCGCGGTTCACATCTCGACGGACGATTGCACCGCACTCTGCCGTATCTTCAAATTCATGGCCCTTGTGGCGGCAATTCCTTCGCCGGGCGCGTCCCGTCCTATGACCGGCCGCTTATATCAGGGTCTATGTTTTAAAGTTTGGCAACCACAACATTTAGTGGCGTCATATCCAGCAAACACAAACTGGCGTAGTTTGCCCTATCTGGTCAACGGAAATATTGAACGGAAATGTGATTATTGGTGATTGACCAAGGCCGATTATTCTGACCCGCCCCGAACTGGATGATTCACCCCTGTGGATGGTTTCAAACCCGCAGGCCAGAGGCGGCAAACGCCACATGGCATTTTCCATTTGGTCAGGTCTGGTTACGGGATTTTGTTGACGTGATCGCGCACCAGCACGGCGCCCACACGGGGGTGGATCGATACACAACTACCAAGGTGGATCTGTTTTATTCTGTGCTGCATAAAAGCAACATCAGAAGGGTGGTCGGGGCGATAGGATTCGAACCTACGACCTACGGTTCCCAAAACCGCCGCGCTACCAGACTGCGCTACGCCCCGCTCACAGCGTCCTAATACGCACAGATTATCCGGATGAAAAGCCCTAACCGACTATTCTTTTTCACAAGACCAAATTGCTTTGTCCTGCGCAAAGGCCGGATGCCGGATTACAGCGCCTTCGGTGATGCCAAGCGCCCCGGAAAGGCCGCCGTTTATCTCTAGAACTGCAAAAATCCCGTCGCCGCCGTCGATCGGTGTCAGATCGTGCGGCACGGCATTGGAATGGACGCGGCGCACCCGGCCGTCCGGCCCGGCAAAAATCATATCAAGGGGAATCAATGTGTTCTTCATCCAGAACGCCACGGCCTGTGGCCGGTCATAGACGAACAACATGCCAGAGCTTTTCGGCATCGTCGCGCGGTTCATCAAGCCCAAGGCCCGTTCGCCCGCGTCATCGGCGATTTCGACGTTGAAGCGGACCAGCCCCCCCGCGCCCCGGATATCCACCCGCGACAGCGCACAATCCGACGCCCCGACAGAGGTTGCACAGAACAAGGTACACAGAACCACAAAACCGAACTTCATTCGTTTATGACAGCCTCGTTCGCAACCGGCGCATCGACATGACGGATCGCCGCGTCCCAGCTTAGCACATAAACGGCCATGCGGCCCCGCTGTCCGTCAATCACACGCAGGCAGACCGCCTCGCCCGGTTGCAAATCCGCAAAGCCGGAACTGCGCAAAACCTCTGCGTGGATGAACACATCTTCGGCTTTTCCGTAAACATTCGCAAAGCCGAATCCCTTCGCCTTGTCGAACCACTTGACCCGTGCGGGCACAATTGGAATCAGGTCAAGCTCGGCTGGGGACAGATACGCCATGTCCTCCATCTGGTTGGACAAGGTCACCGGCGGATCAATCCGAAGGACTTCAACAGCTTGCATGCCGCGATCCGTCTTTTGCACTGAAATCTCTATTCCGGTCGCATCCGCGATCGAACTTTGGCCAAAATTCCTTAGAACATTGGCGTGCAGCAAGATATCCGGCCCGCCCTCGCTGGACACGACAAAGCCGAATCCCTTTGAGGGGTCGAACCATTTTACCTGTCCGTATACGGTCTTTATGTCTAAATTCTCGGTTGTCATGTCTACCCGCTGATTGTGCGAAACAAGTTTACTTTTCGATCAATCGTTACTCAGGCCACCTGCACTGTGTTTACTGACAAAACCGACGATGCAAGTGGAAAACCGCTGCATTAATGCCAGTCCGCCGTGTCATTGCGGCTCAAGGGTTGAGCCTCTCTACATCCCAGTCATCCACAACACTGTCGCGGGACCATTTGAATCTGTCATGCAAACGGAACGCTCCGTCTGCCCAGAACTCTATTTCAACGGGCCTTATCCGTATACCTCCCCAAAAGGGTGGTCTTGACGGGTTCGTCCCTTTCGTTGCCGTTATCTTAGCAACTTCGCCAAGCAGCGCCGCACGCGACCGCAAAGGTCTGGATTGTTTTGATGCCCATGCCCCGATCCTGCTTTGCAGCGATCGGGACGCATAATAGGCATCCGCAAGCGGCCCGTCTTCCTTTTCGACAAGTCCACGCACACGGATTTGTCGACGCAGTGACTTCCAATGAAGAACAAATGCCGCTTTCCCGGAGGTCAACACCTCGCCTGCCTTCACGCTCTCATAATTAGTATAGAACACAAAGGCTTCAGGCTCAATCTCCTTCAACAGCACCATCCGCACGTTTGGCAATCCGGCGGCATCGACGCTTGCCAAAGCGATGGCATTGGGGTCGTTCGGCTCTGTTGCCTCTGCCTCGGCCAACCAGGCGCGCGCGATCTCGAAAGGGTCGTCGCCCGCGAAAATACCACTCCGGTCGGCCATTGATTTCTCCTGAGTTCCGGTGCCTGGGGCACGCGTTTCGAATAGCGACATCGCTACATCTGTCGCCGCACTTGAAGCAACCCGATCTATCGCCTAAACGTCACGTCAACACTATCGTGACTTAGGGGCGGCGAATGTCAATGAAACTGATGGACGGAAAACGCGGGCTGATTATGGGCCTTGCGAACGACAAGTCGATCGCATGGGGCATTGCCCGCGCGTTGGCCGATCAAGGGGCCGAGCTGGCGTTTTCCTATCAGGGCGAACAACTGCTGAAACGGGTGACCCCGCTGGCCGCCGAAGTCGGGTCCGATATCGTCGTGGAATGCGACGTGAACGACGAGGCATCGCTGGACGCGCTGTTCGCGACCTTGCAGGAAAAATGGGGCAAGCTGGACTTTGTCGTGCACGCCATCGGCTTTTCCGACAAGAACGAGCTGCGCGGGCGTTACGTTGACACCAGTCGCGCCAACTTCAACATGTCGATGGACATCTCTGTCTATTCCTTCACAGCAGTCGTGCAGCGTGCGGAAAAGATGATGACCGACGGCGGGTCCTGTCTGACCCTGACGTATTATGGTGCCGAAAAGGTCATGCCGCATTACAACGTCATGGGCGTCGCCAAGGCCGCGCTGGAGGCATCGGTCCGTTATATGGCCGAGGATCTGGGTAAGAAGAATATCCGTGTGAACGCGATTTCGGCGGGCACGATCAAGACGCTGGCCGCATCGGGCATCGGTGACTTCCGCTATATCATGAAATGGAACGAGTATAACTCGCCCCTGCGGCGCACCGTGACAACAGAGGAAGTCGGCAAATCCGCACTGTATCTGCTGTCGGATATGTCCTCGGCGGTGACGGGCGAAGTGCATCATGTGGATTCGGGGTATCACGTCGTCGGCATGAAAGCCGTTGACGCCCCCGATATCGAAAAGGGCTGATCCGGTGACGCTGGCCGCCTTTCTTGCTGTTGCAGTCCTGCACCTGATGGCGGCCATCAGCCCCGGCCCCGCCGTTTTGATGGCGGCACGCACCGGCGTCACCGAAGGGCTGCGCACCGGCGCGTTTCTTGCGGCGGGCATCGGTGTCGGCGGCGTGATCTGGGCGGCGGCGGCGCTGTTCGGTCTGGCGCTGGTGTTTCAGGTCGCGCCCGCGCTTTTGTGGGCGCTGAAGATTGCCGGTGGGATCTACCTGATCCGCATGGCCTATGGCATGTGGCGCAATGCCGATACCCCGCTGGATATGGGTGCCGCCAACCGCCTGCCACGCTCTGCGCGATCGGCATTTCGCCTTGGCGTCATGACCCAGCTTGCCAACCCCAAACCCGCGATCCTGTTCAGCGCGATCTTTGTCGGAACCGTCCCCGCGGGCACCTCTCCTTGGGTGATCGCCGCCCTTCTGACCGTGGTGTTCCTGAACGAGACCCTGTGGAATATCGCGGTCGCCCGTCTGTTCTCGTTCGAGCGCACGCGGCGCGGCTATATCAGTCTTAAATCCGTCATCGACCGTGCCTTTGGCGGGCTTCTGGCCCTGCTTGGCCTGAAAATCGCAGCCACTTAAACCAAAGTTCCCTCTGGAGATCACCATGACAGACCGCCTGCCCCACGAAAAAGGCTTTCACATCAGCTGGGATCAGATCCACCGCGACAGTCGCGCGCTGGCATGGCGGCTGGACGGGCATGGTCCGGCAGACGGCGGATGGAAAGCGGTTGTCGCCATCACCCGTGGCGGCATGGCCCCCGCGATGATCGTCGCGCGCGAACTGGACATCCGCACGGTTGATACGATCAGCATCAAATCCTACGACCACCAGTCGCAAGCGGATGCCAGCGTCCTGAAATACCCCGACGAAAAGATGATGGGCGACGGCACCGGCATCCTGATCGTCGACGATCTGGTGGACAGCGGCAAAACCCTTGAAATCGTGCGCGGCCTTTACCCCAAGGCGCATTTCGCAACCGTCTACGCCAAGCCAAAGGGCCGCCCGATGGTCGATACCTTTATCACAGAGGTCAGTCAGGACACCTGGATATTCTTCCCCTGGGATATGGCGCTGCAATACGTCGAACCCTATCGCGGCAAATAGGCCAGCGTGGCTGCGACAGGGAAACGCAGATCATCGGCGACGGTGCGGCATGATCCGCCCGAATGCCGACAGGATATCCTGATCGCCGGGCCTTTCCCTGCCCGGACCCCGCTGCTAGGCTGAGCGCACCCTGACCTTATGCGTGGCCCCATGACATTCACATTGAACCCCCGTTTCGCCGCTACCTTTCCGCCCCCCGTGATGGAGGCGCGCCGCTGGCTTGACGGGGTCATTCATCCCGACGACCGCCCGCTGATCAACGTCAGTCAGGCCGCGCCGGTCGCCCCCCCGCCCGAAGCGTTGCGTGCCGCGATGGCGGACGCGCTGATGACGCAACCCGAAAGCCATCTTTACGGCCCCGTCCTTGGCCTGCCCGCCCTGCGCGCGCGCGTGGCCGACGAATGGACCCGCAGCTATGGCGGCACGGTTCAGGCGTCGCAGGTCGCGATCACCTCTGGCTGCAATCAGGCCTTTGCGGCGGCGATTGCCACACTAGCGGGAGACGGAGATGAGGTTATCATTCCAACCCCTTGGTATTTCAACCATAAAATGTGGCTGGACATGCAGGGCATCCACACTGTTCCGCTGGCAACGGGCGACAGTCTGCTTCCCGACCCGGACGCGGCAGAGGCGCTGATCACGCCGCGCACACGCGCGATTGTCCTTGTGACCCCGAACAACCCCGGCGGCGTCGAGTACCCGGCGGGCCTTGTCCACGCCTTTTATGACCTTGCGCAAAAGCACGGGCTGGCGCTGATCCTTGATGAAACCTACCGCGACTTCGACAGCCGCACCAGCGCGCCGCATGATCTGTTCAGCGACCCCGACTGGGCCGACACGCTGATCCAGCTTTACTCGTTCTCCAAGGCGTACCGGCTGACCGGCCACCGAGTGGGTGCGATGACCGCCAGTGTGAAACGGCTGGCCGAGGTCGAAAAGTTTCTGGATACGGTCACCATCTGCCCCAGCCAGATCGGCCAGATCGGCGCGCTTTGGGGGATGGAAAACCTCGGCCAGTGGCTGGCCGGCGAGCGGGCCGAAATTCTGGACCGCCGCGCCGCCATGGCCGAAGGATTTCCCGCGCTGGACGGCTGGCGCCTTCTGGGCTGTGGCGCCTATTTCGCCTATGCCGAACATCCCTACGACCTGCCCTCGAACGAGGTGGCGCAACGGCTGGTCGGGGCTGCCGGCCTTTTGATGCTGCCCGGCACCATGTTCATGCCCGAAGGCAGCGCCGGGGGAAAACGCCAGATGCGCATCGCATTCGCCAATATCGACCGCGCCGGCGTGCAAGAGCTGTTCCGGCGATTGTCGAACCTTTCGATCTGACGCTTGCCCCCCGGACCCGCGCAGCATAAACATCACCTTGGTAAAACAGGAAGGGCGTCAGCATGGCCAAAAGCCTTGGCAAGAAAAGCGGCAACATCTTGGTGTGGATCCTTATGGTCCTGCTTGTGGTGGGTCTTGGGGGCTTCGGCGTCGGCAATTTTGGCGGCGCGGTCCAGACGATCGGCAAGGTCGGCGATCAGGACATCACCACCGGCGCCTATGGCCGCGAACTTCAGCAGGAAATGCGCGCGATAGAAGCGCAGACCGGCCAGTCCATGACCCTTTCGCAGGCGCAGCAGTTCGGCATAGATCAGGCCGTGATCCAGCGTCTTGTGTCCAATGCCGCCCTAGACGACGAGGCCAGGACGATTGGCGTATCGGTCGGCGACGAAAAGGTCCGCGAGCAGGTTCTGGCAATCCCGGCCTTCCGCAACCTTGACGGCAGCTTTGACCGCGACGCCTATCGCCAGTCATTGTCCCGCGCCGGAATGACAGAACCGGAATTCGAGGCCGGCATCCGCAGCGACACCACACGCAGCCTGATGCAGGGCGCAGTCGCGGGCGGCATCGTGCCCGCGGACACTTATATCAACACGCTTTTGTCCTATGTGGGCGAGCGCCGGAGTTTCACCTGGGCAAGGTTCGACGACAGCACCCTGCCAGAGCCGATTGCGGCACCGACGCAGCACCAGCTGACCGCCTATTACACCGCCAACGCGCCGCAGTTCACCCTGCCGGAGTCCAAGCGCATCACCTATGTGTGGCTTGCGCCAGAGATGATACTGGACAGCACACCAGTCGACGAGGACGCGCTTCGCGCCCTTTATACCGAGCGCCGCGATGAATATCAGCGCCCCGAGCGCCGACTGATCGAACGTCTGGTCTTCCCGACCGAGGAAGACGCGACCGCCGCAAAGGCCCGCCTTGACGATGGCACCGCCGATTTTGACGCTTTGGTGGCAGAACGCGGACTGAAAATAGACGATATTGACCTGGGCGACCTTGCGCAGGGCGATCTTGGCGCGGCCGGTGACGCGATTTTCGCGCTAACCGAACCCGGCGTCGTCGGCCCGTTGCCGTCAAGTGTCGGACCGGCGCTGTTCCGCATGAACGGCATCCTTGCCGCCCAGAACACCAGTTTCGAACAGGCCCGCCCCGATCTGGTCGAAGAATACGCCATCGACGCCGCCCGCCGCCGCATCGACGGCGAAATAGAGACCATCGACAACCTGCTGGTTGGCGGTGCGACACTGGAAGATGTGGCAAAGGAAACCGACATGCAGGTCGGCACCATCGACTGGTATGACGCCATGAAGGACGGCATCGCCGCCTATGACACCTTCGCCGTTGCCGCCGCAAACCTGACCGGGGATGACTACCCCGTCGTCACCCGGCTGGACGATGGCGGCATCTTCGCGATGCGCCTGGACGACACCATCCCCCCCGCCCTGCAACCGATGGACAAGGTCCGCGATGCGGTCGTCGCCGGCTGGCAGACACAGGAAACCGAAACCCGTCTTGACGCGCTGGTCACCACCCTGATCCCGCAGATCAAGGATGGCGCGGACATCGCAGGCTTCGGCGTCACCGCCACAGTCGAGACCGTCATGACCCGCGATGCCTTTGTCGAGGGCACACCGGCCGACTTTATGGTGCAGGTGTTCGACATGGCGCAGGGCGAGGTCCGCAGCCTGAAGGGCGATGGCGCGGTGTTTGTGGTCAAGCTGGACGCGGTTATGCCCGTCGATCCGGCCAATCCGGATATGGAAGGGGTGAAAACCGCCCTGACCACGCAATCGGCACAAGGCATCGCACAGGACACATTTGAATTCTTCTCGCGTGCGCTGACCGCAGAGGCCGGCATCACGCTTGATCAAGCGGCGATCAACGCCGTTCACGCCCAGTTTCCGTAAAGACGTATACAATGGCCCTGACCCCAAGTTTTGACAGTTTCGAGGCCGGATATTCCGCTGGTCGCAATCAGATCGTCTATACCCGCCTTGCCGCCGATCTGGATACGCCGGTCTCCTTGATGCTGAAACTTGCGGGGGCCCGCAAGGACAGCTTCATGCTGGAATCGGTGACCGGAGGCGAGGTGCGCGGGCGCTATTCCATCGTCGGGCTGAAGCCCGATCTGGTGTGGCAGTGTCACGGCACCGTCGCCCGCCTGAACCGTCAGGCCCGCTTTGACGAGGACGCCTTTGTCACGCAGGACGCCGCGCCGCTGGACGGCCTGCGCGCGCTGATCGCCGAAAGCCGGATCGACATGCCAGACGACCTGCCCGCCAGTGCGGCGGGCCTGTTCGGCTACCTCGGCTACGACATGATCCGCCTTGTGGAACATCTGCCCGATGTGAACCCCGATCCGCTGGGCCTGCCCGACGCGGTGATGATGCGCCCCTCGGTGATCGCGGTTCTGGACGGCGTCAAGGGAGAGGTCATCATCGTTTCCCCCGCCTGGGTCGCCAGTGGTCTTGGCGCACGCGCGGCCTATGCGCAGGCCGCAGAACGCGTGTCAGACGCGCTGCGCGATCTGGAACGGAACGCTGCGGGCGAAACCCGCGATCTGGGCCAGATCACGCCGACAGAGCCGCCCGTGTCGAACTTCACCCCCGATGGCTACAAAGCTGCGGTGGAAAAGGCCAAGGACTACATCCGCGCGGGCGACATATTTCAGGTGGTGCCCAGCCAGCGCTGGACGCAGGCCTTCACCCTCCCCCCCTTCGCGCTCTATCGCAGCCTGCGGCGCACCAACCCCTCGCCGTTCATGTTCTTCTTCAACTTCGGCGGTTTTCAGGTGGTCGGCGCCAGCCCCGAGATCCTTGTCCGGGTCTTCGGCTCGGAAATCACCATCCGCCCGATCGCGGGCACAAGGCCCCGCGGCAAAACCCCCGACGAGGACCGCGCGCTGGAAGCAGACCTGCTGGCCGACAAAAAGGAACTGGCGGAACATCTGATGCTGCTGGATCTGGGCCGCAATGACACCGGCAAGGTGTCAAAAATAGGCACGGTCCGCCCGACCGAACAATTCATCGTCGAACGCTACAGCCATGTGATGCACATCGTGTCGAATGTGGTGGGTGAACT
Source organism: Pseudogemmobacter sp. W21_MBD1_M6 (assembly GCF_052119585.1). Taxonomy (NCBI): domain Bacteria; kingdom Pseudomonadati; phylum Pseudomonadota; class Alphaproteobacteria; order Rhodobacterales; family Paracoccaceae; genus Pseudogemmobacter; species Pseudogemmobacter sp. W21_MBD1_M6. Next base: position 147,101 of record NZ_JBGQOJ010000003.1, read on the forward strand.
GGCAGACGATCAGGACGCGCTCGATGCCTTTTTTGCAGGCATGCCCGCAGGCACCGTATCCGGCGCCCCCAAGGTCCGTGCGATGGAAATCATCGACGAGCTGGAACCCGAAAAACGTGGCGTCTACGGCGGCGGCTGCGGCTACTTCGCGGCGAACGGCGATATGGACATGTGCATCGCCCTGCGTACGGCGGTGATCAAAGACGAAAAGCTTTATATCCAGGCAGGCGGCGGCGTCGTCTACGACAGCGACCCCGAGGCCGAATATCAGGAAACCGTCCATAAATCGAACGCGATACGCCGCGCCGCCGAGGATGCAGGGCTGTTCGCCCGCAACGGCAACGCCTGATCCGGTCAAAAGAAACCGCCGTTTTCTTTGTTCCTTAAATATACACGCGCGAAACGCAAAAACACGAGCCCCCGCGCCAGCGGGGGCGAGACAAAGGGAATGGCGCGGAACGCGCCGCTATTTTGTCGAAAGAACTGCTGACACGGGCGCCATCACCACACCGCCGGCGCGCTCGTCGACACCCCATTCCAACACCGTTGTGATCGTATCCGGATAGGTATGGCCGATCACGATTACCCCCCCTTCCTGACCTGCACGGAACGCAGCCTGATCCAGCGCGCGGCGCAATACGTCGGGGGCGGGTTTGTCATTGTCCACCGACCGGAAAATCAGCGCGGTCTTGACGCCTTCGCGCTTGGCCTCCTGCTGGGCCGAATTCAGCCCCTTGGGAAAGGTCACCAGACCGTGACCGCTCGCGACAAGGATCTGCGCCAGTTGCTTCGCAAGGTCGCGGCTCTTCTGCACGGCGCTGACCGGAACATCCAGAACGCCGACCGCATCGGGGATCATCGACAGATAGGACTGGAACGCCACCTCCAGATCGGCGGGCATTGACCCTTCGGGCAGGTTGGTCAGGATCAAGACCTCGGCCCCCGCCGCGCGGTAAAAGGCGGCGGCCTCGGCGGCATCTGGGCGGACGGGATCAATCGCGATGGTCAGTGCGAAGGGAAATGCCTTCAGCGTCGCGGCGTCGGGTCTCGGCTCTCCCATGTCGATCAGGACGACCGACATCAGCGGGCCATCCTCTGTCGGCTCGAACGCCACAGAATTGGCGATCAATGCCGGCACGGCGCCATTGTCAGCCACCTGCCCCGCACCCGCAGGCGCATCGCCGATCCGCGGAAGACGGTTTGTCAGGACACCGGGGGCAAGATCGCCGATCCCCGGCGCGGGCGTCAGAACACCTGTTGGTGGCGCGGGGGCCTCCGGTGCGGTCCCGGCGTTCTGATCCGGTGTCACGGCAGGCTCTGTTTGTGGCTCGGGAAGCGGGGCGGTCTGCGGCGTTTCAGCAGTTTGCGGTGTTGGCGCAGGCTCCGGCTCTGGCGCAGCCGCTGGCTCTGGCTCTGGCGTGATCTTTACGACAGGTGCCGCAGGGGTCGCGGGCACCTCTACCCCCGGCGCAACGGGCGCATCGGTGGCGGGGGCATCGGGGGCCATTGCCTGCGGGCTGGGCAAGACCGGCTCTTCGGGTGCGGTGTCTTGCGGCAGATTGGGGGCGACAATGTCCGGCGTCTCCAGCGCGGGCACCATCGGTGCGTCGGGCTGGTTGCCGGGCGCCGTATCGGCGACGGGCGCTGATGTCGCGCCCGTTGTCGGGGCTACGGTCGGGGCCACGGCGGGCATGCTGGTTGCGTTTGTGTCATCGGTCGGCGCGGGCATCTGGGGGGGCGTATCGGCGCTGTCGCCCGAAAACCCTGTGTCCGGCACCTCGACTTTGGCCGGCTCTGGGGGCGTCGATGACAGCAACCGAGGCTCCGCCCCCATCAACGAGGCCACCGCCGCGACAACGACCGAGACGACACCGCCCCACAGCATCCCTGAAAACAATCCTCGTGCCACCGCTCTCTCCGTCTTTTAGGTCTTGATTCACGCCGGCTTGGCCTTGACCCTAAGCGCCAAGCCTGAACATGTATACCGCGACAATCCCTCGGGTTCACCCCTTAGTTAACGAAAGACGGGATCATGCTGCTTCTGATCGATAATTACGACAGTTTCACTTATAATCTAGTGCATTATCTGGGCGAATTGGGCGCAGATGTGGTTGTGAAACGCAATGATGCGCTGGATGTGCAACAGGCGATGGCGCTGAACCCGTCGGCAATCGTGCTGTCCCCCGGTCCTTGCGACCCTGCGCAGGCGGGTATCTGTCTGGCACTGACCGCCGCCGCCGCCGAGACAAAGACCCCGCTTCTGGGCGTTTGTCTGGGGCATCAGACGATTGGCGAGGCGTTTGGCGGCAAGGTTGTGCGCTGCCACGAGATTGTGCACGGCAAAATGGGGCAGATGCACCACGCGGGCAAAGGCATGTTCAGGGGGCTGCCCTCGCCGTTTCAAGCAACGCGCTATCACTCGCTGGTGGTGGAACGAGAGAGCCTGCCCGACTGTCTGGACATCACCGCCTGGCTGGAGGATGGCACGATCATGGGCCTGCGTCACAAGACCCTGCCGATCGAGGGCGTGCAGTTCCACCCCGAAAGCATTGCGTCCGAACACGGGCACCAGCTTTTGAAAAACTTTCTTGATTCTGTGCCTGATTTTGTGCCTGATTTTGTGAAGGTTCCCGCATGAGTGACGCGCTTAAACCCCTGATCGGGATCGCCGCAGACCGCCCTCTGACCCGCGCCGAGGCGGTCACCGCCTTCGAGGTTCTGTTCAACGGCGAGGCGACGCCTGCCCAGATCGGTGGCCTGTTGATGGCGCTGCGGGCGCGGGGTGAAACGGTGGACGAATTCGCCGCCGCCGCCGCCGTCATGCGCGCGCGCTGCAACAAGGTTGACGCCCCTGCCGGTGCGATGGACATTGTCGGCACCGGCGGCGATGGCAAGGGCACGCTGAACATTTCCACCGCGACGGCCTTTGTCGTGGCGGGCGCAGGCGTCACCGTGGCCAAGCACGGCAACCGCAACCTGTCATCCAAGTCGGGCGCGGCGGACGCGCTGGGGGCGATGGGGATCAAGGTGATGGTGGGGGCAGAGGTTGTCACCCGCGCGATCAACCAGATCGGCATCGGGTTCATGATGGCCCCGATGCACCACCCCGCGATGGCGCATGTCATGCCCGCGCGGACCGAACTGGGCACGCGCACGATCTTCAACATCCTCGGGCCGCTGACCAACCCTGCGGGCGTCACGCGCCAGTTGACCGGCACGTTTTCCCGCGCGCTGATCCGGCCGATGGCGGAAACGCTGTTACAGCTCGGCTCTGAAAAGGCGTGGCTTGTGCACGGGGCAGACGGCACGGACGAGCTGTCGATTGCGGGCGTCTCCTGGGTTGCAGAGCTGAAGAACGGCGCCGTGACCGAATTCGAGATTACCCCCGCCGATGCCGGTCTGCCGGTGCATCCCTTCGAGGCCATTCTGGGCGGCACGCCACAGGAAAACGGCATTGCCTTCGGCAAGCTACTGGCGGGCGAGGGATCGGCCTACCGCGACGCGGTCCTGCTGAACGCCGCAGCCGCGCTATTGGTTGCGGACAAGGTGCGTTCCTTGCCGGAAGGTGTTGAACTTGCGGCACAAAGCATTGACAGCGGTGCGGCAAAATCCAAAATCGAACAGCTTGCAAAACTAACGACAGAGGCCGCGTGATGAGTACAATTCTGGACAAAATCAAAGCCTACAAGCTGGAAGAGGTCGCCGCCCGCAAAGAAAAGCGCCCCCTGTCGCAGGTCGAGGACGCCGCGCGCGCAGCCCCCGCCACGCGCGGCTTTGCCAAGCACCTGATCGACGCCACCAACAACGGCTATGGCCTGATCGCCGAGATCAAGAAAGCCAGCCCCAGCAAGGGCCTGATCCGCGCCGATTTCGACCCGGTCGCCCTTGCCAAAGCCTATGAGGCCGGTGGCGCGACCTGCCTGTCGGTGCTGACCGACACGCCAAGCTTTCAGGGGGCCGACGACTATCTGACCGCCGCGCGTGACGCGGTCAGCCTGCCCGCCCTGCGCAAGGATTTCATGTATGACACCTATCAGGTCGCCGAGGCCCGCGCGCTGCATGCCGACTGCATCCTGATCATCCTTGCCTCTGTCGACGACGCGCAGGCGGCAGAACTGGAACAGGCCGCGACAGACTGGGGCATGGACGTTCTGATAGAGGTCCACGACGAGGCGGAGCTGGAACGCGCCGCCTTGCTGAAATCGCCGCTGATCGGGATCAACAACCGCGATCTGAACACCTTCGAGACCTCGCTTGATACGACCCGCCGGCTGGCCCGGCTCGCCCCCGAGGACCGCACGCTGGTGTCCGAAAGCGGGCTGAACACGCCCGAAGATCTGGCCGGGCTGGCCAAATACGGTGCCCGCGCCTTTCTCATCGGGGAAAGCCTGATGCGGCAAGCCGATGTCGAAACCGCAACGCGCAAGCTGCTTGCCAATCCATTGACCGCAAGGGGCATGTGATGTCGGGCCTGACCCATTTTGACAATGATGGCCATGCACATATGGTCGATGTCTCGGACAAGGACGTGACCAGCCGCACCGCCATTGCGCGAGGCTGCATCAAGATGTCCGCAGAAACGCTTGAAATCATTACCGAAGGTCGCGCCAAAAAGGGCGATGTTCTGGGTGTGGCACGTCTGGCGGGCATCATGGGGGCCAAGCAGACCTCTGCCTTGATCCCGCTGTGCCACCCGCTGCCGATCACCAAGGTCGCGGTTGATCTGGTGCCGGACCCGTCGCTGCCCGGCGTATGGATCGAGGCAACCGTCAAGACCACCGGCCAGACCGGCGTCGAGATGGAGGCGCTGACCGCTGTGACGGTTGCGGCCCTGACCGTTTACGACATGGTCAAGGCCGTCGAGAAAAGCATGGTGATTTCCGACGTTCGTCTGGTGATGAAAGAGGGCGGAAAATCGGGCCGGTTCGAGGCCGAGTGATGATCACCGTCTCGCAGGCCCTGTCCCATGTGTTTGATCTGGTCCGCCCTCTGGACATCGAACATGTGCCCCTGGCGCAGGCGGCTGGCCGGACTTTGGCCGCCCCCCTGACGGCCACGCGCAACCAGCCGCCCTTTGCGTCCTCGGCGATGGATGGCTACGCGGTGCGCAACGTGGATGTCGCCGCCGGTGCCGTCCTGCATGTGATCGCAGAGGCCGCCGCCGGTCACGCCTTTGACGGGGTCGTCGGTGCCGGACAGGCGGTGCGCATTTTCACCGGTGCGCCCGTGCCTGCCGGGGCAGATCGCATTGTGATCCAAGAGGATGTCACACGAAGCGCAGAGACAATCACCATTGTGCAAAGCCTTGACGCCGCGACCCATGTGCGCCCTGCCGGTGGCGACTTCACCGTTGGCCATACCCTGACAGCGCCGTGCGTGTTGGGGGCAAATGACATGACCCTGATCGCCGCGATGAACATCGGAATAGTGCCGGTCACGCGCCGCCCTGTCGTGGCCCTGATCGCCACAGGCGACGAATTGGTCATGCCCGGAGAGGCCCCGCGCGACGACCAGATCATCGCATCGAACTGCTTCGGCCTGAAGGCGATGATAGAGGCAAACGGCGGTATTGCACGCATCCTGCCCATCGCCCGCGATACCGGCGCCTCGTTGCGGATGGCGTTCGATCTGGCCGCCAGCGCCGACCTGATCGTGACAATCGGCGGCGCGTCGGTGGGCGACTATGACATCGTCAGCACCGTCGCCACGGATCTGGGCATGGAACGGGCGTTCTACACAGTCGCGCTGCGCCCCGGAAAACCGCTGATGGCGGGCCGGATCAACGGGATTCCGATGATCGGGCTTCCGGGAAACCCCGTATCTTCAATGGTTTGCGGTCACATCTTCATCCGTCCCGTGCTTGACGTCATGCGGGGCCTGCCCGCCCGAGCAACCCCGCGCGTGGCGCTGCCACTTGCGCGGCCCCTATCCGCCAACGGCCCGCGCGAACACTACATGCGCGCCCATGAGGCTGACGGCGCTGTCACGGTTTTTGACCGGCAGGACAGCTCTCTTATGGCGGTTCTGGCAGGAGCCAACGTGCTGGTCGTGCGCCCTGTGGGCGACGCGGCGCGGGTGGCGGGCGATCTGGTGGATGTGATCCGCCTGTAAATCGGGCCCGATCCATGACCGTTGACATAAAACGGGAACAGGGATAGAACATACCCCGAACGCCGGACTGATCGGCCCACGCAATCTGACCGAAGGATGCAGGACATGCTGACCAAGAAACAGCTGGAATTGCTGAAGTTTATCGACAAACGCGTGCAGCGTGACGGCGTCCCGCCCAGTTTCGACGAAATGAAAGAGGCGCTAGATCTGCGGTCCAAATCCGGCATCCACCGCCTGATCACGGCGCTGGAGGAACGCGGGTTCATCCGCCGACTGGCTCACCGCGCCCGCGCTCTGGAAATCATCAAGCTGCCCGATGCGATGGGCGGCGGTGCCGCTGTCACCGAAAAAGCGGGCTTTACCCCGCGTGTGATCGAGGGGGACCGCCCCGCGCCGCGACGCGACGCCCTGCCGATCGAGACTGTCGATGCGATCGAATTGCCGGTCATGGGCCGCATCGCTGCCGGCACCCCGATCGAGGCGATCAGCGAGGTCTCGCATAATATCGCCGTGCCGGGCAGCATGCTGTCAGGCAATGGACACCACTATGCGCTGGAGGTCAAAGGCGATTCGATGATCGACGCGGGGATCAACGACGGTGACGTTGTGGTGATCCGCGAAACGAACGTGGCCGACAACGGCGACATCGTTGTCGCACTTGTCGAAGGGCACGAGGCGACGCTGAAACGGTTCCGCCGCAAGGGTGACGCCATCGCGCTGGAGGCGGCGAACCCTGCCTATGAAACCCGCGTTTTCCGTGGGGATCAGGTCAAGGTGCAGGGGCGTCTGGTTGGGTTGATCCGCACCTACTGACGCCTTTGCGGAGTATTCCAGAGGCGGCGACCGGCCGCCTCTTTTGCTGAGACCAATCGCAGTGCGCCGCCCGTGTCATATGCCGCCAATGCGCCCGATTTTCGCAAGGTTGCAGCATCCCAAAGGGTGCAATTGCCTGCGGTGTCCGGGCGCGGGTCGATCTTTGCGGCGGTGAAAATCCAGATACCGTCGCGGCACAGTTCCTCCGCCCGCGCCACCGCGCCTTTTCCCGACAGATGCACAATGCGTTGCAACCCGATGCGGGCCTCGAACCGGCCTTTGGCCGATTGCGGCACTCCGCGCTCGAACGCGGCCAGTTGCGTGGCGGGATCGCCGTCATCCTCCAGCCAGTTGTCGGCGGAAAATCCGTCACCCTTTGGTTTGCTCAACACGCGCCCCTGATCCGTCAGCACCCCCACCAGCCCGCCTGTCCCGGACACCAGCAGCATCGGGCGCTCCGTCTGCACCCAAAGCCCCAAAGCCACAGCGACAGCCAAGACCCCGCCCCAGCGCAACCACCCCTGCCACAGGATAAGCCAGAGCATCCCCAACGCGAAGACCGGCAACACCGCAGCAGCCGGGCTGACCACCTGCGACACGGCCCCGTCCAGATGCGCAACATACCGGGCAACGCCCAGAATCCACACCAACCCCCAGCGCATCACCTCAAGCGCGAGCCAGGCCAACCCAAAGGGTGCAAGGCAGGCGGCAACCACGGCGGCGGGAATCACCACCGCGCCCATCAACGGCACCGTCAGCAGGTTGGCCAGCAGGCCAAAATGCGAAATCTGGTTGAAATGGGCGGCGGCGATGGGGGCTGTCGCCGCCCCCGCCACAGCCGAGGACAGCACAACCGCCACCAAGGGCCGCAGCACCGCGGGCAGACGTGGCCGATCCCGTCCCCGCAGCGCACCGAACACCGCGACAAGCGCCGTAGTCGCGGCAAATGACATCTGGAACCCCGGTCCGATCAAGGCCTCGGGGTGGAGCAGCAGAATGATCAGCGCGGCGATGGCCACCCCCCGCAGGGTCAATGCGCGGCGGTCGGCCAGAACCGCACCCAGCATGACCGCGACCATGACAAAGGCGCGTTCAGTGGCAACATTGCCGCCCGACAGCGCCAGATAGCCCGCCGCAGCGACCAAAGCGACACCGGCGGCCAGCTTTTTCACCGGAATACGCAGGGCCAGGGGCCGGAACAGGCTCAGGCCATAGCGCAGCGACCCAAAGATGAACGCCGTCAGCAACCCCATATGCAGCCCCGAAATGGCCAAAAGATGCGCCAGGTTCGACGCCCGCAGATCGGCAAGGGTGGCTTGCGACATACCAGAGCGGTCGCCGGTCATCAGGGCGGCGGCAAAGGCGCCCTCCTCCTCTGGCATGGCCGATTGAACGGCCGCGCTGAGGCGCAGGCGCAAGCGATGTATCATCAACCCCGCGCGCCCCTGTTCGGCAGGTGCCAACACCAGCGCCGGCGTGCGGGAATAGCCGACCGCGCCCAGCCTTTGGAACCAGGCCATGCGTTGGAAATCGAACCCGTAGGGGGCGACCGGACCGGCGGGGGGCGACAGATTGGCGGTCAGGATCACCGTCAGCCCCGGTTCCGCAGATAGCCACGACATATCGCCGTGCAAGGTGATGCGCACACGTGCGGGCGTTCGGTCCGGTGCCAGATTGTGCAAAACCACGCGATCCAGCGTCAGGCGCGGCTGGTCACTGACAGAGCGGTCGATCGCGACGATCCGCCCCTCGACCGGACCGTAGTAGCGATAGCCAAGCACAGGGGCCGCGACATGGTTGGCCCGAAATCCGGCCAGACACACACCCGACAAGACCAGCCCGACCCCAAGGCACAGCGGAAAGACCTGCGGACCACAGAAACGGGCGGCAATCCCCAGACACAGCAGCGCGGCCCCGATCATCAGCCATCCGGTTGCAGAGGGGTCGCCCGCAAGCGAGAAATACGCACCGATGCCAATGGCAAGGCAGACCGGCACCCATGGAAACAGATGCCCGCGCTGCGCCAGAATCACCCCCATGGGATGCCTCATATCGTCGCCACCCTTGTTCTTACGAGACCCGTTCGTTAAACCTGCGGCAACGTTATTCCCCCTTTAGTTAGCCGAAGGTTAATACCTATGTCCGATACCCCCGTTGTCACCCGCTTTGCCCCGTCACCCACGGGCTATCTGCATATCGGGGGGGCGCGGACCGCGCTGTTCAACTGGCTTTACGCCCGCGGGCGCGGCGGCAAGTTCCTGCTGCGGATCGAGGATACCGACCGCGAACGCTCTACCCCCGAGGCGACAGCGGCCATTCTGCGCGGCCTGACATGGCTTGGGCTGGACTGGGACGGCGACGCGGTCAGCCAGTTCGAGGGCCGCGACCGCCACGCCGAAGTTGCGCATGAAATGCTGGCGCGCGGACACGCCTACAAGTGTTTCTCGTCGCAGGACGAGATTGCCGCCTTTCGCGAGGCGGCACAGGCGGCGGGAACATCGACCATGTTCCAAAGCCCCTGGCGCGACGCCGATCCGGCAAGTTTTCCCGATGCGCCCTATGTGGTGCGCCTGAAAGCCCCGCGCGACGGCCAGACCATCGTCGAGGACCGCGTGCAGGGAACGGTCACCTTCCAGAACGAACATCTGGATGACATGATCTGTTTACGATCCGATGGTACACCGACCTATATGCTGGCAGTTGTTGTGGACGATCATGATATGGGTGTGACGACCGTGATCCGCGGCGACGATCACCTGTCCAATACCGCGCGCCAGATTCTGGTATATCGCGCAATGGATTGGGATATTCCGGTTTTTGCCCATATCCCGCTGATCCACGGGCCAGACGGCAAGAAGCTGTCGAAGCGCCACGGCGCGCTGGGGGTCGAGGAATATCAGGCGATGGGCTATTGCGCCGCCGGCATGCGCAATTATCTGGCCCGATTAGGTTGGAGCCATGGTGACGACGAGTTCTTTACCACCGAGCAGGCGATGGAATGGTTCGATTTCAATGGAATCGGAAAATCACCCGCCCGGTTCGATTTCAAAAAGCTCGAAAATGTCTCGGGTCAGCATATCGCCGTGATGGACGATGCTGCACTGCTGCATGAATTGGAGGGGTATCTGGCGATCAATCAGCAACCCGCCCTGACTGGCACACAAAAAGACGGGCTGCTGCGCGGCATGTATTGCCTCAAGGAACGCGCCAAGACAATGCCGGAACTTATTGAAAAGGCGTATTTTATTCTTGCCACACCATCAGTGGAGCGGGACGCGAAGGCCGAAGCGGCGCTTGATCCGGTATCCCGTGGTATACTGGCGGAATTGACGCCGCACCTGCAAAATGCTAGCTGGAACCGTGAAACGCTTGAGGCTATCGTGGCCCAAGTTGCAGATGCTCATGGCACAAAGCTTGGCAAACTTGCGCAGCCCTTGCGGGCCGCCCTGGCTGGCAGGTCGGTGTCACCAAGCGTTTTCGACATGATGCTGGTCCTTGGACGCGACGAGACACGCGCGCGCCTTGCAGACGCAGCCGCCTGAGACACGGGGAGCCCTGAAAAACAGGGGTAATCCGCCTCTCGGCACCGATGATATATCAACCGTCGCAAACCGTGCGACGGTTTTAGCAAGAGGGACTGATATGGCTGATACCCCAAGAACCGCAACCCTGACGCTGGATGGCAAGACCTACGAATTGCCGATCCATTCGCCAACCGTTGGCCCCGATGTCATCGACATTCGCAAACTCTACGCGCAAGCGGGCGTGTTTACCTATGATCCCGGCTTCACCTCTACTGCGGCCTGTGATTCGACGATCACCTATATCGACGGCGATATCGGAGAGTTGCTGTATCGTGGCTATCCCATCGAACAGCTGGCAGACAAATCGCATTATCTAGAAGTGTGCTATCTTCTGCTATACGGCGAGCTTCCAACCCCCGAAGAAGCCGAAAAGTTCGAAACGCTGGTCACTCGCCACACCATGGTGCACGAACAGATGCACATGTTCTTTCGCGGGTTCCGCCGCGATGCGCATCCGATGGCCACGATGGTCGGTGTGGTCGGCGCGATGTCCGCATTCTATCATGACAGCACCGACATCACCGATGAATACCAGCGCGAGGTTGCGTCCATTCGCATGATCGCCAAGCTGCCGACGATTGCCGCGATGGCCTACAAGTATTCGATCGGCCAACCCTTCGTCTATCCGCGCAACGATCTGGACTATGCTTCCAACTTCCTGCGCATGTGTTTCTCGGTTCCCGCCGAGGAGTATGAGGTGGACCCGATCCTGTCCCGCGCAATGGACCGGATTTTCACCCTGCACGCTGACCACGAGCAGAACGCATCGACATCCACGGTGCGGCTTGCCGGGTCATCGGGCGCCAACCCCTTTGCCTGCGTCGCGGCCGGTATCGCCTGTCTTTGGGGTCCGGCCCACGGCGGCGCAAACCAGGCGTGCCTGGAAATGCTGCGCGAAATCGGCACCGTCGACCGTATTCCCGAATTCATCGCCCGCGCCAAGGACAAGGACGATCCGTTCCGCCTGATGGGCTTTGGTCACCGCGTCTACAAGAACTTCGACCCCCGCGCAAAAGTGATGAAGGAAAGCGCCGACGAGGTGCTGGGTCTTCTGGGGATCGAGAACAACGAGACGCTGAAGGTTGCCAAGGAACTGGAGCGTATCGCGCTTGAGGATCCGTACTTCATCGACAAGAAGCTGTATCCGAACGTCGATTTCTATTCGGGTATCATTCTGGACGCGATGGGCTTTCCCACCTCGATGTTCACGCCGATCTTTGCGATGAGCCGCACTGTTGGCTGGATTGCACAGTGGAAAGAGATGATTGCCGATCCACAGTTGAAAATCGGGCGGCCCCGGCAGCTTTATATGGGCGATACCGCCCGCGATTATATCGACGTCGAAAAACGCTGAAAAGTGAAGGGCCGCCCCGGAGGGCGGCCTTTTTCTTTGGATATTTAAGCCAAAAAGACGGGGATCAACGGCCTTCGAATTGTGCCGGGCGCTTTTCCAGAAACGCGATGACGCCTTCCTTGAAGTCCCGCGTCTGGCCGCAGTCGCCCTGCAACTTTGCCTCGAGCGCCAACTGCTCGTCGAGGGAGTTGTTGAAGGACTGACGCAGCGCGGCTTTCACATTCCGGTAGGCCACTGTTGGCCCTTTGGCCAGTTGCGTCGCACGGCCGAACCAATGCGTATCAAACTCTTCGTCGGGCACGGAGTCCCAGATCATGCCCCAGTCGCTGGCTTGATCCGCCGAGATTTTATCGGCGAACAGGGCGGCGCCCATCGCCTTGGCAAAGCCGACCTGGCGCGGCAACCAATAGGTGCCGCCCGCGTCGGGAATCAGGCCGATCCGGGTGAAAGCCTGCGAAAAGAACGCACTTTTGCAGGCAATGACGACATCTGCGGCAAGGGCAAGATTGGCCCCTGCCCCGGCGGCTGCGCCGTTTACCGCAGAAATGGTCGGGATGGAGCAATTGAAGATCGCGTCAAGCATCGGGACATATTCGTCACGCAACGTGCGTTCCAGATCAATGTCGGCGGCATTGGCGCGGTCGCCCAGATCCTGACCGGAGCAAAAGGATTTACCCTTGCCGGTGATCACCAGAACACGGGCGGTTTTCTCTGCCTCTTTCACCGCATGCAGAATTTCGGCCCGCATCTGGGTGTCGAGGGCGTTCATCACCTCGGGGCGGTTGAGGGTCAGGATGCCGATGTTGTCGCGCACCGCAAATCGGATGGTTTTGTAATTCATTGCTTCCGTTCCTTGTCCGGATCAGGGGGCCGGTTGCCCACAAGGATAGTGAACCGTTCCGTTTAGGAAAGGGAAACCGAGCGTCACTGCTCAAGTATTTTTTTAAGCTGCGACGCTTCATCAAGCGAAAGCGCTGCAATCGGGGTTTCGGCCGTATTGCGCCTGCGGCGCACATAAAGCCCGGCAACACCAAGCCCGAGGATCAGCATCACAGGCCCCGCGATCCAGAGCACGATGTTAGAGCCGGATACAGTGGGACGCAGCAGGACATATTCGCCGTAGCGGTCAACGATAAAGGCGATGGCCTGTTCGTCGCTGTCACCCGCCGCAATGCGTTCGCGCACCAGAAGGCGCAGGTCGCGGGCCAGTTCGGCATTGGATTCGTCGATGGACTCGTTTCGGCAGACAAGGCAGCGCAGCCCTTTGGACAGGTCGCGCGCGCGGGCCTCCTGCACCGGATCGGTCATCATCTCGCCCGGTTGCACGGCAAAGACAGGCGATGCCATAAGGCACAGGATCAGGACAAGGCGCTTCATTCGGCAGGCACCGCCTTGATCGCGGCCTTGCGGGCGCCGGCAGCCACACGGTAGCGCCGGTCGGTCAAGGACAGAACCCCGCCTGCGGCCATGACGATGCAGCCGAACCAGATCCAGAAGGCGAAGGGTTTGATATAAGTTCGCACGGCCCAGCTGCCATCAGCCTGTGGATCACCGATCACCAGATAGACATCGCGCAGCACTGTCGTGTTGATCGCGGCCTCTGTCGTGGGCATCGCCGATACGGGGTAAACGCGCTTTTCGGGGAACATGGTGGCGACCACGGTACCGTTCCGGCTGATCGTCATCTCTGCCATGGTCGTGATGTAGTTCGGGCCATTCTTGCGTTGAACATCCACCAGACCGATATCGAATGCGCCAACCGTATAGCTGTCGCCGATGCGGGCCGTGCGGATGTCTTCCTGTTGCCAGGCCGTCAGCGCCGAGATGCCAAAGATCGTCAGGCCAAGTCCCGCATGGGCCACGGCCTTGCCCCAGTCGGCACGCGGAAGGTGCATCAACCGGCGTGCTCTGGACATCAGCGACCCGCGACCGGATCGCACCATGAGCTCGACAGCCGCCCCAAGAACCGTCCATGTTGCCAGAACGATCCCGACAGGCGCAAGGATCGACCGACCGGTCTGCATGGTCCACACGAATGCGCCCAGCACGATCGACAGAACCAACACGCCCCACAATGGCCGCATCGAACGGGTCAGGCTGGCGCGTTTCCACGGCAGGAGCGCACCAAGTGGCAGTAAACAGGCCAGTGCCACCATGAAGGGGGTGAAGGCCGCGTCGAAAAACGGCGCCCCGACCGACAGTTTGCGGTCAAACAGCAGCTCTGCGAACAGGGGCCAGATGGTGCCGATGAACACCACAAAGGCTGCAACGGCCAGCAACACGTTGTTGACGACCAGCGCGCTTTCGCGACTGACAAGGGAAAAGACGCCCTTCGCCTCCATCGCGCCGGCACGCAGGGCATACAGCATCAAGGCACCGCCCATAAAGATGCCAAGGATCATCAGGATGAATACCCCGCGTTCGGGGTCATTGGCAAAGGCGTGGACGGACGTGATCACCCCCGACCGGACGATGAACGTGCCAATCAGCGAGAACCCGAAGGCAAGGATCGCCAGCAGGATCGTCCAAGCCTTCAGCGCCTCGCGTTTTTCCACCACGATCGCCGAATGTAACAGCGCAGCGGCGATAAGCCAGGGCATGAAACTGGCATTTTCGACTGGGTCCCAGAACCAGAAGCCGCCCCAACCCAGTTCGTAATAGGCCCACCAAGACCCAAGCGCGATGCCGACCGTCAGAAACAGCCAAGCGGTCAGGGTCCAGGGGCGAACCCAGCGGGCCCAGGCGGCATCGACGCGCCCCTCGATCAGGGCGGCAACGGCAAAGCTGAAGCTCATCGAAAGGCCGACATAGCCAAGATACAGGAACGGTGGGTGAAACGCCAAACCGGGGTCTTGCAACAGCGGATTCAGGTCCTGCCCGTCAAAGGGTGGCACAACCAGACGCAGGAACGGGTTTGATGTGAACAGGATAAAGGCCAGAAAGGCGACGGCAATGCTGGCCTGAACGCCCAGAACACGGGCGCGCAGGGCGGGCGGCAGGTTGCCCCCAAACCACGCACACAGCGCACCATAAAAGGTCAGGATCAACACCCACAACAGCATAGAGCCTTCGTGGTTGCCCCAGACCCCGGTGATTTTATACAGCATCGGCTGCGCCAGGTTCGAGTTGTTGACGACCAGTGACAGCGAAAAATCATCCGTCACAAAGGCATACATCAGCGATGCAAAGGAAAACCCGACCAGCAGGAACATCGCGGTGGCTGCGGGCTCTGCCACGGCCATCCAGGACTGCCAGCCCTTATGGGCTCCGACAAGCGGTGCGATTGACGCCACAAAGGAAATGGCGAAGGCAAGGGCGAGGGCAAAATGACCGAGTTCTGTAAACATGCGCCAAATATAGACCGAACCCCGACCTGCGCAATTGGTATTACGCACCCGCGACACTGATGCACAGCCTCGATCACACAGGTGTTATCGCAGCCCCAGCCACAGCCCCCCCGACACCAGCGTCGCAAGCCCCACAGGCACCCAATGCCCGCGATTGTCCGCAACAACAGCGGCCCAGATCACCCGGCTGTGAATGGCCGCGCCGCCAAGATAAACCGCCAGCGGCACGAACAACAGGCGGTTGCCCGACATCCACACAGGCTGACCCAGAAGGGCATAGACATACCACCACCCCATGATCAGCGCGGCCCCCGCCCAGCCGAACACCATCCCAAGCGCCAAAGGCGTTGCCCGTTGCAGCCAAAGCCACAGAAATGTCAGCGCGATCCAAAACGCCATCAACGTCAAGACGCCGTATCCGATCAGATAGGCCGCAGCATATCCACACCGGGCCGACACCAGAAACAAAGCCACCACAGGCAACAGAAAACCGAATATCGCCTGTTTCATGGATTCAGCATCTCCCTGACCGCGCGGTCCAGATTTTCGGCCGCGGATGTGTTGCGGCGGATCGCATTGCGCAGCCGCCTGTTGCCGAGAAAGTCCAGAAAAGCCCGCCAAAGCCTCATTGCGACACCCCGCTGCGCGGCAGCCGCTCGCGGATCATGGTTGTCATCTCGATCAGCACCTCGGTATTCTTGTTCAGGACATCGCGCGTCACCTGATCCTTTTGCAAATCGCGGTAGAGCAGGTAGAACACCAACATCACCCAAGGCCCGTTTTCCGACACCAGCGTCACCCAGACACTATCGGGCATTCTGCGCCCTCCAGTCCAAAAGGGCCGCGTTGGCATCGGGCGCATGGTTCGCCCCGAGATCCGACAGGACAGCAAGATTGGCCGTCACCTGCGGCACCAACGCCATGGTCTGTGCGACAGAGCGTTGAAACTCCTGCCCTTTTACCTGATACCGTGCGCCGAAATAAAACGACACGATCGCCCCCATCAGCCACCACAGCGGTTCCGGCACCAGCGCCAGACCCTGCATCCGGCTGGCAAACCACACAGGATCGACCATCGCCGCCCCGAACAGCCCAAGCGTGCCAAGCGCCAGCATCGGGCGCGGCAGACGGTTCACGCCATCCATGAACCGATCAAACCCGCCCTGACGCGGAGCGGCGAATTCCGCCCCGAACTGCCCCAGGGCCCCGGTTCGCGCATCTGCCTCGCGGGTGGCGGCGAATTCGGCGTTTTCGCGGAACACCTGCGCGGTTTCCACGACCACATTGTGCCCGCCGCCGAAAAGCGCAGTGAAAATGCTGCCAATCACGCCCATGCCGACACCCTTGCGCGATGCTGCGCCTCTGTCAGATGGTATTTCGGGGCGATGAACTCTTCTGCGCGGGTGATCCAGCCGCCCTTGCCCCCGTCGCGCCGCCGCGCATATTTCCGGCTGGCGGGGCGGGCATCGGCCAAAGCATAGTAATAGTTGCGCCGCGCAATGCCGTAGGCGTCGGCCAGATGATCCGGTGCCAGATCAAAGGCCAGGCCCGCAGCCAGCGCCGTTTTCGGCCCGATCACACCGTCCGCCGTCAGGCCCCGCCCCATCTGGATCAACAGGCGCTGCAACACCCGAACGGCGCCCGCGCCCGCGTTGACATACATGTCAAACACAGACGGTTGCAGTGCCTCTGGCAATAGATCCAATCGCGGGGTCTGGAAATAGTGGCGGAGGAAAATGTCAGACGCCTGCGCCCGCGTCAGCGCCTTCAGGTCGGCCACCGAGACCTTGCCGTCGCCGTTTGCATCAAGACCAAGTGCCGCCAGCGTGCGCAACGTAACACCGTATTTTGTCGGGCCACCCGGGTCAGATGGATCATTCACAAAGCCACCCTCGCGGGCGACAATCTGGTCAGCGATATCGCGAACTGAAATCAAAGCGGGCCTCCCAAGGCATGAGAATTCTCATGTGGAAGGCTGCTTAACTCCGGTTAATTAGTTGCTGCCTCGGCGTTCGGGGTGGCGTTCGGGTCGATGTAGACGCCCTGATCCTTCAGCGCGTCGATGACCTCTTTCGGCATATAACTTTCGTCATGTTTCGCAAGGATTTCAGTCGCTTGGAATGTGCCGTCAATGTAGCGCCCCGTGCCGACCATACCCTGACCCTCGCCGAAAAGATCCGGCAGGATGCCTGTAAACGATACAGGCACCACGGCCCCGCCGTCGGTCACGCTGAAAGTGACGGTCTCTCCCTGACCGCGCACGATAGAGTCGTCCGCGACCAGACCGCCGATGCGGAACACCTCGTTCGGGGGGGGTGGGGCTGCAATGATCTGGCTGGGCGCACGAAAGAAATTGATCCCGTCGCGCATCGCATAACCGATCAGCGCGGTTGACAGGCCAAGGGCCACAACCGCCAGGGCGATAATCTGTATTCGTCTTGTTTTTTTCAATCCGCGCATGATGTTTTACGGGAACAGCGGGGCCATCATCAGCCCCCGTGTTTCCGCCTCTCCCAGCATAAGGTTGGCATTCTGCAACGCCTGACCGGACGATCCCTTTGTCAGGTTGTCCAGCGTCGCGATTACGATTGTCCGACCGGGCATGCGGTCCGCCACCACGCCGATATGGCAAAAGTTCGACCCGCGGATATGGCGGATCGACGGATGCTCGCCCAGCGGCAGCACCTGCAAGAACGGCTCTGTCGCGTAGCGGGCCGCCAGCGCCTGATGGATCGCGCCCGCCTCGCCATGAACATAGACCGTCGCAAGGATACCGCGGTTGGCGGGGATCAGATGCGGGGTGAACTGCACTTGAACCGGACGACCGGCAATCGCCGAGAATTCCTGATCGAACTCTCCAAGATGGCGATGCACACCGCCCACAGAATAGGCATGCGCCCCTTCGGACAGTTCCGCATGCAGCAGGTTTTCCTTCAACGACCGCCCCGCCCCCGACACAGCCGCCTTCAGGTCGATGATGATATTGTCCAGATCTATCACCCCCGCCTCGATCAGCGGGCGCAGCGCGAACTGGCCCGTCGCAGCGTTGCAACCGGTGCCGGCCACAAGACGCGCACCGGCAATCTGGTTGCGGTAGAATTCAGTCAGGCCGTAAACGGCCTCTTTTTGCATCTCGGGTGCGGCGTGCGGTTTGCCGTACCATTTCTCGTATGCGGCAGGGTCGCGCAGCCGGAAATCAGCCGACAGATCGACGATCTTCAGATGGCGCGGCAGCTCTTTGATGACGGCCTGACTGGTCGCATGGGGCAAGGCACAGAACACCAGATCGACATCGTCAAACCGGATATCCTCGATCATCTGCAACCGTGGCAGATCCAGATGGCGCAGATGCGGAAACACGTCGCGGTATTCCATGCCCGCCTTGCGGTCGCCCGACAGCGCCACAATTTCCATCCCGCCATGGGTCGAAATCAGTCGCACCAATTCCGCGCCCGTATAGCCGCTGGCCCCCAGAATCGCGATTTTATGCGTCATGATTTTCTCCGGCTTTTGTCTGAGTGGAATGTAGGAAACCTGCGGCGGGTTTCAAAGGCCGTATATCGCCGCAGGTCAATTATGTCGCTGCGGGATAGGCCGCCTCGAAGTCGATCTTGCGTCGCAAGAACTGGGTGGCCTTGTTTGCAACGCGTGCAGGATCACCCGTCGTCAGGAATTTCGACTCTGTTCCGGTGCCCAGCATTTCGGGGCGTCGCGCCAGATAGTCGGCCAGGCTTTCGGCCACCAGATTGGCCTGCGAATACACCGATACATCCGGCCCCAAAGCCGCGCGAAAGATGTCTTCCATCAGCGGATAATGCGTGCAGCCCAGAATGGCCGCCTCGGGTTCCGGCATCCGGCGTTGCAGTGCCTCGACATGGCTGCGCACAAGCGCCTCTGCCAGCACCATATCGCCCTGCTCGATCGCATCGACAACGCCGCCGCAGGGCTGCGCCTCGACATCGACGCCGATCGCGCGATAGGCCAGTTCGCGCTGGAACGCGCGGCTGGACACGGTCGCGGGCGTCGCAAACAGCGCCACATGCTTGACCGACACCTCGCGCGGCGGGCTGTTGTCGCCCCACTGGCGTTCGGTCAGCGCCTCGATCAGGGGCACGAATACTCCCAGAACGCGCTTGTCCTTCGGGATCCAGGTTTCCTGCATCCGCTTCAGCGCGGCGGCCGAGGCGGTGTTGCAGGCAAGAATCACCAGATTGCATCCCTCGTCCCACAACCGCTCTGTCGCGGCACAGGTCAGGTTGAAAATATCGTCCGGCGTGCGCACCCCGTAGGGCGTGTTGGCATTGTCGCCAAAATAGACAAAAGGCACATCCGGCAAGCGCCGCTGCACCGCGTCCAGCACGGTCAACCCGCCCAAACCACTATCGAAAACGCCCACCGCCATGTCAGGTCCTGTATTTCTGCTCGAACTCGTAGCCGTAGTCATAAGACTTCAGCGGCACGGGCGATAGGTCATACGTCGAACGGCGCAAAAAATCCATCATCGCCTTGGGGTCTTTTGCCCGCAGCGCCAGTTCGTCCGGCGGGATCGGTGTGCCGATGACCACCCGAACGGGTTCGTCGATGCGCGAGCGGAACTCTTTTATCAACAGCCCAAGCCGCAGTGTGGAATGCAAATGGCTTGCCATCTGGAACAGCCGGCTGTTGTGCCCCTCGAAATAGACCGGCACCACGGTCGCCCCTGATTTCGCCACCATCTTGGCGGTAAACTTGCGCCAGCCGGGGTCCATCGGGCGGGCAAAGGGCGTGGCCGCCGTAGACACGGTGCCGCCCGGAAATATCCCCATCGCCCCACACTCCGCCAGATAGCGCAGCGCCTCGGCGCGGGTTTCAAGGTTCTGCCGCACCGCCTCTTTTGTCTCGTCAAAGCTGATCGGCAGGATGATCTTGTTCAACTGCTCTGCCTTGCGGAACACATGGTTTGCCAAAATCCGGAAATCACCACGCGCGCGGCTCAGGATATGGCCCATCATCAGGCCGTCCAGAATGCCGTAGGGGTGGTTGGCGATCAGGATCAGCGGGCCGGTTTTCGGGATATTATCCAGACTGCCGCCGACAACCTCAAGGCTCAGGCCATAGCGTTCCACCATGACCTCCCAGAAATCGCGCCCCTGCTCTACGTCGATCTCGTAGCCCGCAGCGCGCTTGATCAGGCGCAAGCGTCCGGTCGCATTCTCCAGAACACGGATCAAGGCCCGCCCGCCCCGCGTCGCGGCAGAGCTGGCGTAACTGATCTCGCGCGCAACCTCTTTCCGGTTTGTCATCCGCCGCCCCCTTGCAACGCCCCGCCACCCGAACCCTGGACCCATGGCGGGGCGTCTATATCGGTTTAACCGTTCTGCCTAGTCTATATGACAGTCCGGTGACGCCTACTCTGCCGCGTGCTTTACCGTCTCGACGCCTGCGCGAAATTCCGCCAACAAAACCTCTCGCTGCTTTGCCGCGTCGCGCTGGTTCGCATCCTTCACAGGACCGAATCCGCGAATTTTCAGCGGCAGCGCGGCAAGCGACACGGCCGCGTCCATCCGCGCAGGCGTCAGGTCGCGCAGCACCTCTGCCATATCCGCCTGGTATTGGCGGATCAGCGCACGCTCCATCCTGCGCTCTGCGGTGTAGCCAAAGGGGTCAAAGGGCGTTCCGCGCAGGCGCTTCATCTTCGCCAGATAGGGGAACAGCCGCATGATCCAGCCGCCAAAGGCGATCTTTTTTGGCCGCCCGTCTGCGCCTGTCCGGCTGATAAGTGGCGGCGCAAGGTGGAACGACAGCTTCAGATCACCGTCGAATTCCTCGCGCGCTTTGGCTTCGGTCGATTGCAACAGGCGCGCCACCTCGTATTCGTCCTTGTAGGACAACAGCTTGTGATAGCCCAGCGCGACCGCCTCTTTCAGGCGTGGCGCATCAATGTCGTCCACCAACCTGCGATACCGTTCGGCCAGCCGCGCCGATTGATACGCCGTCAGATGCGCGATGCGGAACGCGATTGTGTCCTCGATCGTATCCGGCTTTTCGATTGACACAGGGTTCAACACCTTGTCCGCACGGTCAGGATAAAGCGCCGCCCAGCGCCCCAGTTCAAACGCCCGCGTGTTGCCCTCGACAGCCGCCTTGTTCAATTCTATTGCACGGATGATCGCCTGATGGGACAGCGGCACCCAGCCCTTCTGCCACGCGGCCCCGAACACCATCATGTTCGAATAGATGGAATCCCCCAGAAGCGCCTTTGCGAGGCTCGTGGCATCGAACATCTGCAACCGGTCCTGCAACCGCGCCTGAAGCGCAAGGGTCAGCCGGTCCACCGGCAGCTTGAACTCGGTGTCGCGGGTGAAATCGCCGGTGATGATCTCGTGGCTGTTGACCACCGCGCCCGTCTTGCCGGTTTTCATCAACCCGATGGTCTTGGCACCGGCACTGACCACCAGATCGCCGCCGATCACCACATCTGCCTCGGCCGTGGCCACACGGATCGCGCTGATGTCGGCGGGGGCATTTGCCAGACGGCAATGGATATGCACCGCGCCGCCCTTTTGCGCCAGACCCGCCATCTCCATCATGCCGGCCCCTTTGCCGTCGATATGCGCGGCCATTGCCATGATCGCGCCGATGGTAACAACGCCGGTGCCGCCGACGCCGGTGATCACCACATTATGGGTGCCATGGATCACGGGCAACTCGGGCATCGGCAGATCGGGAATATCAACCCTGACGCTCGCCTCCTTGCGGATTTTTGCGCCTTCTATGGTGACAAACGACGGGCAGAACCCTTTGACGCAACTGTAATCCTTGTTGCAGGACGACTGGTCGATCGCCCGCTTGCGGCCCAGCTCCGTCTCTACCGGCACGATGGACACGCAGTTCGACTGCACCCCGCAATCGCCGCAGCCCTCGCAGACATCGGTGTTGATAAAAACCCGCTTGTCGGGATCGGGGAAGGTGCCGCGCTTGCGACGTCTGCGCTTTTCGGCGGCACAGGTCTGCACATAGACAATGGCAGACACGCCTTTGAAATGGCGGAACTTCTTTTGCACCGCCTCGAAATCCGCCCGCTCGTGGGTTTCCACATCTTTCGGGAACAGGCTCAGATCCGGTGCTTCTTTCTCGTCATAGACGACGGCGATGTTGCGCACCCCCATCGCCTTGATTTCCGCCACAATTCGCGGCGCGTCCAGCCCGCCTTCGTTGTGCTGCCCGCCGGTCATCGCGACCGCATCATTATACAGGATCTTGTAGGTGATATTGGTGCCCGCCGCCAAAGCCGCCCGAATGGCCAACAGGCCAGAGTGGTTATAGGTGCCGTCCCCGATATTCTGGAACACATGATCGCGGGTCGAGAAGTTGGACTCCCCCACCCAGTTGGCGCCCTCGCCCCCCATCTGGGTAAAGCCCACGGTCTCTCTGTCCATCCACTGCACCATATAGTGGCAGCCGATCCCGGCATAGGCGCGCGACCCCTCCGGCACCTTGGTGCTGGAGTTGTGCGGGCACCCCGAACAGAAATACGGCAACCGCGCCGCGATCTCTGTGGCGTTATCCGATGTCTTGGCCTCGTCCAGCAACCGAAGCGCGGCGGCAAGGCGCTCCGTACCGATCCCCTCGTCCTGCAAGATGCCGCCGATCTTTTGCGCGATCATCACCGGCTCCAGCGCGAACCGCGTCGGGAACAGCTCTTCCCTGCGGCCCTCCGAATGCTCGTCCCCCTTGTGCCAGCCGTAAACGCGGCGCCCGTTGCGATCGTCAAAGATCGCCTCTTTGACCTGCACCTCGATCAGCTTGCGCTTTTCCTCGACGACAACGATCAGGTCCAGCCCCTCGGCCCAATCGTGAAAGCCCGCCATATCCATAGGCCAGACCTGCCCCACCTTGTAGGTGGTGATCCCCAGACGCGTTGCTTCGTCCGCGTCCAGCCCCAGCAGTTGCATGGCATGCACCAGATCCAGCCAGTTCTTGCCCGCCGCGACAAACCCGATCTTTGCCCCCGCCTTGCCCCATACCCGCTTGTCCATCTTGTTCGCGCGCGAAAACGCCTCGGCTGCGAAGCGCTTATAGTCGATCATCCGCGCCTCCTGGGCCACGGGCGTGTCGATCAGCCGGATGTTCACCCCACCCTCGGGCATCGGCACATCGGGCGTCACAAAGCTCATCCTGTCGGCAGAGCCATCGACAACTGCCGTGGCCTCTACCGTGTCCTTCATCGTCTTCAGCCCGACCCAGACGCCGGCAAAGCGCGACAGGGCAAAGGCATAAAGCCCGTAATCCATGATTTCCTGGACACCGGCGGGCGACACGACCGGCATGTAGGCATCCACCATCGCCCAGTCCGACTGGTGCAACGTGGTCGAGGATTCGCCCGTGTGGTCGTCCCCCATCGCCATCACGACACCGCCGTGTTTTGACGATCCCGCCATATTGGCGTGGCGCATCACATCGCCGGACCGGTCAACGCCGGGCCCCTTGCCATACCACAGGCCAAAGACACCGTCGTATTTGCCCTCTCCGCGCAGCTCTGCCTGCTGGCTGCCCCACAGGGCGGTCGCGGCCAGATCCTCGTTCAATCCGGGACTGAAGGTGATCTGCGACGCCTCGAGATCGGCGCGGGCCTGCATCATCTGCAAATCAACCGCCCCCAGGGGCGAGCCGCGATAGCCTGTCACATATCCTGCGGTATTCAGTCCGGCGGCCACGTCGCGGGCGCGCTGCATCAGCATCAGCCGCACAAGGGCCTGCGTTCCGTTCAGCAATACCGGCGATTTTTCCAAATCGAACCTGTCATGCAAAGACACATCCTGCCTACTCATTGCGCACCTCCCTACGTAATCAGCCTGAAATCAGTATAGGTCAAAACAACTGACCTACAAATCAATTCTGCGGGACAAAGTCCGTTTGCCTTTGCACACCGCGATCCGATAAGAAAACGTCATGTTAGCGTAGCGATTTTATGTGATATGGGACAATATGGACTGGGATAAGCTAAGAATATTTCATGCGGTCGCGGACGCGGGCAGCCTGACGGCGGCCGGTGACACCCTGCACCTGTCCCAATCTGCGGTCAGCCGACAGATCAGGGCGCTGGAAGAATCACTGAACACAACGCTGTTCCACCGCCATGCCCGCGGATTGATTCTGACCGAACAGGGCGAATTGCTGTTTGATGCGACCAATGCCATGGTCAGACGCCTTGATACCGCCGCCGCCCGCATCCGCGACAGCGAGGAGGAGGTGTTCGGCGAATTGCGCGTCACCACCACCACCGCTTTCGGCACCCTGTGGCTGGTGCCCCGACTGCCCGCGCTTTATGCGAAATACCCCGACCTCAAGATCGACCTGATGCTGGAAGAGCGGGTTCTTGACCTGCCCATGCGCGAGGCCGACGTCGCCATTCGCATGAAAGAACCATCGCAGGCCGACCTGATCCGCCGCAAACTGATGAATATCCAGATGCGCCTCTACGCCACGCCCGAATATCTGGAGGCAAACGGCACCATCCAGACCATGAGCGATATCTCGACCCACCGCCTGATTTGCCAGAACATCGGCAGCGCGCAGGTCGCTGCGGGTGCGTCCCTTGTGCAACAGATCCTATCCTATGATGTCCGGTCCACCCTGACGGTGAACAACTACTTCGGCGTGTTGCAGGCTGTTCTCAGTCATCTCGGAATCGGTGTCCTGCCCGACTACGTAACAGAGGATTTCCCGCAACTGGTCCGGCTTTTGCCAGATACAGAAAGTAACGAAGTGCCTGTTTTTCTGGCATATCCCGAGGAATTGCGCCAATCAAAGCGCATTGCAGCGTTTCGCGACTTCGTAACCGAAGAAATAATTGCACGACGTAAAAAGTTGCGTGACGATCAGGCCAACGAACAAGCAAACGGGTGACGCGGCGCAGCTATGCATGAATTGCATAGCGGCTATGCTGCGCTTGCGGCGAATTGCGCCTTGATCGAACGGGGAACACAGCCTAGTTCAAATGGCGAAGGTGAGACGCAGATGCGCCTCCTTTCATACCTCCCTGTTGGACTTTAGGCCGAGCTTTGTCTCGGCCTCTTTTTTTGTCCAACGCCTTTTTGCAATGATGATGATATGGCATTGGGTCTTCCCCCGAACCGGCCCTTGGCTTATGAGATGCGCCAAGATGTAAAGGGATGCTCTCACATGCAAGAACTAGCAATCACCGAAGACCTTATCGCAGCGCACGGCCTGAAGCCGGATGAATACGCGCGGATCCTCGAGATCATCGGTCGTGAGCCGACCTTTACGGAACTTGGCATCTTCTCTGCCATGTGGAACGAGCATTGTTCCTACAAGTCGTCGAAGAAATGGTTGCGCACCCTGCCCACCACCGGCCCACAGGTCATCTGCGGCCCCGGCGAAAACGCGGGCGTCGTCGATATCGGCGACGGTCAGGCTATCGTATTCAAGATGGAATCGCACAACCACCCCTCCTACATCGAACCCTATCAGGGCGCGGCAACAGGCGTCGGCGGCATCCTGCGCGATGTCTTCACCATGGGCGCGCGCCCCATCGCCGCGATGAACTCTTTGTCGTTCGGCGAACCCTCACACCCCAAGACCCGCCAGCTGGTCAACGGGGTCGTCGCGGGCGTCGGCGGCTATGGCAACTGCTTTGGCGTGCCCAATGTCGGCGGCGAAGTCCGCTTTCATGCGGCCTATAACGGCAACTGTCTGGTCAACGCCTTTGCCGCCGGTCTGGCCGATGCCGACAAAATCTTCTATTCGGCGGCCTCGGGCGTCGGTATGCCCGTTGTCTATCTCGGGGCCAAAACCGGCCGTGACGGGGTTGGCGGCGCCACGATGGCCTCTGCCGAATTCGACGATACCATCGAGGAAAAGCGGCCCACAGTGCAGGTCGGTGACCCCTTCACCGAAAAGCGCCTGATGGAGGCGACGCTGGAACTGATGAAAACCGGCGCCGTGATCTCGATTCAGGACATGGGCGCCGCCGGTCTGACTTGCTCTGCGGTGGAAATGGGCGACAAGGGCAATCTGGGCGTGCGTCTGAACCTTGACGATGTGCCCGTGCGCGAAACTCACATGACCGCCTACGAGATGATGCTGTCCGAAAGCCAGGAGCGGATGCTCATGGTCCTCAACCCCGCCCTGGAGGCAGAGGCAAAAGCCGTGTTCGACAAATGGGATCTCGACTTTGCCATCGTCGGCGAAACCATCGCCGAAGACCGCTTTATCATCATGCACGGCAATCAGGTAAAGGCCGACCTGCCGCTGAAGGCGCTGTCGGGCACCGCCCCTGAATATGACCGCCCATGGGTCGAAACACCGCCCGCAGGCGATCTGGCCCCGGTGCCGGAAATCGACGCGGTTGATGGTTTGCGCGCGCTGATTTCCTCGCCCAACTACGCCGCCAAGAACTGGGTGTTCGAACAGTATGACCACATGGTAATGGCCGACACCGTGCGCGCGCCCGGCGTCGGCGCGGGCATCGTGCGCATCCACGGCACCCCAAAGGCCGTCGCCTTTACCAGCGACGTGACCCCGCGCTACGTCAAGGCAAACCCCTTCGAGGGCGGCAAACAGGCCGTGGCGGAGGCATATCGCAACCTGATCGCCGTCGGCGCGCGCCCGCTTGCCACGACCGACAACCTGAACTTCGGCAACCCCGAAAAGCCGGTCATCATGGGTCAGTTCGTCGGCGCGATCAAAGGCATAGGTCAGGCGGTCACCGCGCTCGACATGCCCATCGTGTCGGGCAACGTGTCGCTTTACAATGAAACCGACGGTACCGGCATCCTGCCCACCCCCACCATCGGCGCAATCGGCCTATTGGACAACATCGACACCGACCTGATCTCTGGCCTGCCGAAAAACGGCGATCTGGCGATCATGATCGGCGAGACACTGGGCCACCTTGGCCAGTCCGCCCTTCTGGCAGAGGTGTTCAACCGCGAAGACGGCGACGCACCGCATGTCGATCTGGACGCCGAACGCAAGCATGGCGACTTCATCCTCGCCAATCGCACGCTTTTTTCCGCCTGCACCGACCTGTCGGATGGCGGCCTCGCACTGGCCGCCTTCGAGATGGCCGAGGCCGCGGGCATCGGCCTCCACATGGAACCCGCCACCACCGCGCAGTATTTCGGCGAGGATCAGGCCCGCTATCTGGTCGCCTGCACTTTCGATCAGGCCGAGGCGCTGATGGTCGCCGCAAGCGCCGCTGGCGTGCCCGCATCGACCGTCGGCCGGTTCACTGGCCATACGGTCAAGCTGGGCACCTCCGAGGCGCCTATGGCAGAGCTGTCGCAGATCTTCCGCAGCTCTTTCGCCGCAACCGTCGCCTGACCTTGCAGGACGGCCCGCGCCGCCCTACATTTCTGTGACAGTACCAAAGGACATATGCACCCATGGCGATTGAAGCCCACGACATAGAGGCCCTGATCCGCGAAAGTTTTCCTGACGCGAAGATCGCGATCACCGATCTGGCAGGCGACGGAAACCACTACGCGGCAGAGGTGATCGACGCCTCGTTCAAAGGCATGAACCGCGTCCAGCAACAACGTGCGGTCTATGCCGCGCTCAAGGGGAAAATGGATGGCGCCAATGGCGAACTCCATGCCCTGGCCCTGACAACCAAAGCACCGGAGTAAACCATGACCGACGCAACCGATACGATCAAGGCAACCGTCACCAATAACGACGTCGTTCTGTTCATGAAGGGCACCAAGACAATGCCGCAGTGCGGCTTCTCGTCCAAGGTCGCCGGTGTTCTGAACTATATGGGCGTGGAATTCGCCGATGTGAACGTTCTGGCCGATGCCGACATCCGTCAGGGCATCAAGGATTTCTCGGACTGGCCGACGATCCCCCAGCTTTACGTCAAAGGGGAATTCATCGGCGGCTGTGACATCATCACCGAAATGACCCTGTCGGGCGAACTGGACGCGCTGTTCGAACAGCAAGGCGTCGCCTACGACAAGGTCGCCGCCGACAAGATCCGCGAAGCAAACGCTTGAACGTGGCTCCGCCTCCGGCGGGGATATTTCAAGAACAAAGAAAGAAAGGGCCCCTTCCGCATCCGGACAGGGGCCCTTCTCTTGTCATTCTTCTCGGCAAAAATACTCAAAAAACACGGGCAGGGATCAACCTGCCTTCAACCGGTCTTCCATCGCTTCGGCCAAAGCCTCGGCACGGGCCGCGATTTCCGCCATCGTGTCGGTGACGACATCAGGGATCACCGCTACTTCGATCCGTTCCGGCGCGGGGGCGGGACGGTTCCGAAGCTCTTCGATCAACTGTGCCTGCGCTGTCAGTTTTGCCTCGAACTGGCGCAACTGCTCTTCCAGTCCGGCGGTCTTATCCGCCAGCATCAGCCCCGACATCAACAACATCCGCGCTTCGGGGATGCGGCCGACCTGTTTCAGCAGGACATCCGCCTCTACATCCAGAAGCTTGGCTGCGGAATGCAGGAAATGCTCTTCGCCATCCTGACAGGCGACCGAAAACGTCCGCCCCCCGATGTGAATATCGACGTCAGCCATTACGCGCCCTCTCCGACCAGCGGTTTCAGTTCCGACAGGATCGCGTCGATCTCGTCACGGTCTGCGGTGCGCACGGCGCGCAGCGCCTCCAGTTCCGTCAGCATCGCCTTGTTGATCAGATGCGGATCGGCCAGCCCTTCCGCATTCGCGGTGCGCAGCGCCTCGTTGTTGTGGCGCAGCTGGTCATTGACCCGCGACAGGCGCGCGACATCCGCCTCAAAGGTGGCAAGCTGGGCGCGTTGACGCTCGATCAGCTTTTCGTTTTGCTGCATCAACGTATCCTGCTTTTCCTTGATCGCCTTGACCCGCTCGGTCAGCTGCGCATTCGCCTCTTTTTCCGCCGCAAGCGCCTCTTGCAAGGCGGCCATCGCCGCGCTGCTGTCGTCGGCCACGGGTGCGGCGGATTCTGGCGCATCAGCGGCCGTTTCCATCGCTCGCCCGATCCGCGCCAAAGCGTCGGTGATGCGACGTTCCAGATCTGCAATCTCGCTCATATCTGTGTGTCCCTGCTCGTTTCGCCGTATGCGTGCGGCCTCTGTGGGTCGGGGCGCGAATCGCAAACGGCACTCTCGACCCAAAGTTTACCTAAAGCCAAAGCCAATTGCGCCCCCTTTCCGCCCAATGGGTTATGCGCGGCGCTTGAACTCTCCTGTCAGGCTGGTATCACCGCCGCAAGCCTAATTCCCGACCCAAAGGACACATGCCCGTGGATATCCAGTCGTTGCAGAAAGACCACCCCGATCATTGGAAAAAAGCCGCCGCCATCCGCGTCTTGACGCTGGATGCCGTTGCCGCCGCGAATTCCGGCCATTCCGGCATGCCGATGGGCATGGCCGATGTCGCCACCGTGCTGTTCGAGAAGCACCTGAAATTCGACGCCGCCGCCCCGAACTGGCCCGATCGTGACAGGTTCATCCTGTCTGCGGGTCACGGCTCCATGCTGATCTATTCGCTGCTGCATCTGACCGGCTATGCCGATATCACCCTTGGCCAGATCAAGAACTTCCGCCAGTGGGGCGCCAAAACGGCCGGTCACCCCGAATTCGGCCATGCCGCGGGCATCGAAACGACGACCGGACCGCTTGGTCAGGGCCTTGCCAATTCCGTGGGCTTTGCCATCGCCGAGGAAATCCAGCGCGCACATTACGGCAAGAAGATCGTCGATCACCACACCTATGTGATCGCGGGCGACGGCTGCCTGATGGAGGGCGTCAGTCAGGAGGCAATCGGCCTTGCCGGCAAGCAGGAATTGTCCAAGCTGATCGTGCTGTGGGACGACAACGGCATCACCATCGACGGCGCCGTGTCGATTTCCGACGTCACCGATCAGAAGGCGCGCTTTGCGGCATCCGGCTGGACCGTTCTGTCCTGCGACGGCCATGATCCGGTCGATATTGACCGCGCCCTGACCGCCGCCAAGACATCCACAAAGCCGACGATGATTGCCTGCAAGACCCATATCGCGCTTGGCTCTTCGGCGCAGGACACGTCCAAGGGGCACGGCGCCCTGACCGACGCGAAACTGATCGCCGACACCCGCGCCGCCTATGGCTGGACATGGGGGCCCTTCGAAATCCCCGCCGACGTGAAATCCCAGTGGGAGGCCATCGGCAGCCGCGGCGCCAAAGGCCGCCTCGAATGGGAGGCCCGCTTTGCCGCCCAATCCGAAAGCAAACAGGCCGAGTTCAACCGTGCCTATGCGCTTGATGCACCCAAACGCCTTGGCGCAACGATCAAGGCGCTCAAGCGCCAGATCTCGGAATCCGCCCCTTCGGTCGCGACCCGCAAATCGTCCGAAATGGTGCTGGAGGTCGTGAACCCCCTGATGTCCGAAACCGTCGGCGGTTCTGCCGACCTGACCGGCTCTAACAACACCAAGACCAAGGATCTGGGCGTTTTCGGCCCCGACAACCGCAAGGGTCGCTACATCTACTTCGGCATCCGCGAACATGGCATGGCGGCGGCGATGAACGGCATGGTGCTGCACGGCGGCATGCGGCCCTATGGCGGCACGTTCATGTGCTTTACCGACTATGCCCGCGGCGCGATGCGCCTGTCGGCCCTGATGCAGATCCCGACCGTTTATGTCATGACCCATGACAGCATCGGCCTTGGCGAAGATGGCCCGACCCACCAGCCGGTCGAGCATCTGGCAATGCTGCGCGCCACCCCCAACACCTATGTGTTCCGCCCCGCCGATACGGTCGAAACCGCCGAAGCCTGGGAAATCGCCCTGACCAGCAAAACCACGCCTTCGGTTCTGGCCCTGTCGCGTCAGAACCTGCCGACGGTCCGCAAAGACCACAAGAACCGGAACCTTGTGTCGCAAGGTGCCTATGTTCTGGCCGACGCCGAAGGCAAGCGCGAGGCGATCATCATGGCCACCGGATCCGAGGTTGAAATCGCCCTTGCCGCCCGTGACCTGCTTCAGGCCGAAGGCATCGGCACGCGCGTCGTGTCCATGCCCTGCTGGGAGCTGTTCTCGGAGCAGGACGAAGCCTACCGTCGCCGCGTTCTGCCCGGTGGCCCGGTGCGGGTCGCCGTCGAGGCCGGCATCCAGTTCGGCTGGGATCGCTGGTTGACCGGCGAGCGTGGCAAGAACGGCAAGGCGGGTTTTGTAGGCATGACCGGATTCGGCGCGTCAGCCCCTGCCGAGGTGCTGTATGAAAAGTTCGGCATCACCGCAAAGGATGTGGCCGAAAAGGTCAAATCCCTGATCGGCTAAGGCAACCTTTGAGATGAACCACAAAGGCGGCCCCGTTGCGGGCCGCCTTTTTCATGCCTGACGCAGATCGCGGCGCGGTGCCGGGGATACAAACAGGGACCAAACCCTTTCGCAGATGCGTTCTGCTTTTGGTTGTATTGCCTGTGAAAATCATCTAACGTAATTGAATTAATTGAATTAATTGAATTAATTGAATTCTATTAAAGATCGCGTTGTTTACAATAATGATGATTTCCTTGGCTTTTTCACCTTTCGTGAATTTTGATCCCTATGACATGATCCGTCAGGTTGCACACCCGTTTCACGGACAGGCTGGCGCCTCGATCATGCTGGTCGTGTTCCTTGGCATGATCGCCCGCCCGATTTTCATTATCGTGATGGTCTCAATCCGCATGAAATCCCCGCTTGACGGTAAGGGCAGCGGGCAGTTGATCATGATGGCCATCGGCGCTTTGGGTGCGGCGGCGGTGCTGGCGGGCGGCAGCGTGTCTGCCGGGTCGCGCCTGAAGGAAAGCATTTTTAATCCCGTTGTGGTCATGATGGGGCGCAGCGATACCTGCGATCCCGAAACAATCGACTCGTGCCGCGAGGTCTTTGTGCGCGGGGCGCAGGTCTGGGCCAATCCGGGCGACTGGTTGCCCTCCGAAGGGACATGGCCGATGACCGCGCCGGCTATCCCCGCGCCGCCTGCGCCCCTACCGCCCGAGGCCGCGATGCCTTTGTGACACCGCAGGCCAAGGCGGCAGCGTTATCCTCTGGCCCGCGCGAACAGACCCGACACCGCCGACCACGCCGGCACAATCGCCCATGCCGCAACAGGGATCAGCGCCAGCCCCAGCGCCAGCCCGAACACCCCGTCCATCGCCGCCTTGGCGGTCCACTCCACCGCAGCCCCGGCCTGCGGCACAAGATGACCGACCGCAACCGCCCAGTCATGGATGTGGTGACCCAGCCAGCCCGCGCCCAGTTCTTCCATCCCGTGCACCACGATAGACCCGCCAACCCACAGCATCGCGGCGGTTCCCACCCATGTCAGCCCGATCAGAAACCCAGGCATGCCACGCACAATCCCGCGCCCCGCAGCGCGTGTGGCACGCAGCCGGCCCGAGACGCTCATCAACAGGCCCAGATCATCCGCCTTCACGATCAAGGCGACACTGCCGTAGACCGCGATCGTGATCCCGATCGCAACAATTGCCAGCGTCACCGCTTCCTGCACCAGTGAACTGGCGGGAATCGCGGCAAGCGCGATGGTCATGATCTCTGCCGACAGGATAAAGTCGGTCTTGATCGCCCCTGCGATCTTTTCTTCTTCCAGATGCGCGGGGTCGTCCGGCCCCAGACCGACGGTATCGGGATGGTGGGCATCCGGAAACAGCTTGTGCGCGACCTTTTCCGCACCTTCATAGCAAAGATAGCCACCGCCCAGCATCAACAGCGGCGCAATCAGGCCGGGCGCAAGGTTGGACAACAGCAAACCGGCGGGCAACAAAAAGATCAACTTGTTCTTGATCGACCCCAGCGCAATGCGCCCGACAATCGGCAGTTCCCGCTCTGCCGAAAAGCCATGCACATATTTCGGTGACACGGCGGCATCGTCGATCACCGCCCCCGCCGCCTTCGCGCCAGCCTTGGCCGCCTGCCCGATCACATCATCGACCGAACTTGCCGCAATTTTTGCAATTGCAGCCACATCATCCAACAGCGCCAACAAACCGCTCATACCAGCAACCCTCTTGTTATGTCGGACGCACCCTAACGCCGGGCGCGGATGATACAAGACCCTGCCACCATCGCGGTGATTCTGTCCCAAAGGCATTTTCAGAGCCACAGACGCCGCCCGCGCCATGATGAGGCGCATTTCGTATACCACCGCACACAATCCCCCGCCAAATGTTGGCGCTAACGGTCCGGTTTTGCGCTAACATGTTGATAGATATTCGATTTTTCCTTGGTGCCCGCAGTCAGGATTGCTAAGAGACGCCAAGGCAACCAGATCGCGCCAGATCACCGGAAGGAACCGCATCATGACCGTCACCGTAGGGATCAATGGCTTTGGC
The DNA here is from genome assembly GCF_052119585.1 of Pseudogemmobacter sp. W21_MBD1_M6. Lineage (NCBI taxonomy): Bacteria > Pseudomonadati > Pseudomonadota > Alphaproteobacteria > Rhodobacterales > Paracoccaceae > Pseudogemmobacter > Pseudogemmobacter sp. W21_MBD1_M6. The sequence goes on from NZ_JBGQOJ010000003.1 coordinate 180,618, forward strand.
CGCATCGGACGCTGCACCCTTGCCCATATCGCCGAAAGCGGTCGCAACGATGTTCAGGTGGTCAAGATCAACGCCACAGGCCCGATCGAAACCAACGCGCATCTGCTGAAATACGACAGCGTGCATGGCCGCTTCGGCGGCGAGGTGCGGGTCAAGGGCAACACCCTTGATCTGGGCCGCGGCCCGATGGAGGTGATGTCCACCTACAACCCCGCAGAACTGGACTGGTCCGGCGTCGATGTGGTGCTGGAATGCACCGGCCAATTCAACGACGGCCTGAAATCCGCCATCCATCTTGAACGCGGCGCGAAAAAAGTCCTGATCTCTGCCCCCGCGACCAATGTGGATCGCACGGTCGTCTACGGCGTCAATCACCGGCAACTGGTCTCGACCGATCGCATGGTGTCGAACGGGTCCTGCACCACCAACTGCCTTGCGCCACTGGCCAAGGTGCTGAACGACGCCATCGGCATCGAGCGCGGCATCATGACAACGATCCACAGCTACACCGGCGACCAACCCACGCTGGACCGTCGCCATCCCGACCTCTATCGCGCCCGCGCGGCAGCAATGGCGATGATCCCCACATCGACAGGCGCCGCAAAAGCACTGGGAGAGGTCCTGCCGGAACTGGCGGGCAAACTTGACGGCACCGCAATGCGCGTGCCCACCCCCAACGTCAGCGCCGTTGACCTGACATTCGAGGCCAGCCGCGACACATCCGTGGAAGAGGTCAACGCGATCATGCAGGCCGCAGCCAACGGCTATATGGGCGCGGTCCTGTCCTACGACCCCGAAGCCAAGGTCTCGATTGACTTCAACCACACTCCGCAGTCATCTATCTTTGCCCCCGACCAGACCAAAGTTGTGGGTGGCCGCACCGTTCGCGTGCTGGCATGGTATGATAACGAGTGGGGATTCTCCTGCCGGATGGCTGATGTGGCCGCCGCAATGGGGCGCCTCCTGCATTAAGGAGATCGGGGCCACGCCCCTGCGCCACATATGACCGACCGTATCGCACTTGTTCTTTTCCTCTTGATTGCCGTGGTTTTCGCCGCCGATCTTCTGGTGTTCCACTGGGGCATGACGCTGTTTCTGGCGCGCAAATTTGTCGCCCTGACCCAATGGCTGGCGTTCTGGCGCTAAGTCGGCGTCGAGGCGGTTGACCTTTTTCCAAAAATCGCGATGTTAGCGTTAACAGCGCGGGCCGCCAAATCATCGCCCCGCTTTGCTTTTGGAAAAGGGGCGCACTATGTCTGTCAAAGTAGCTATCAACGGCTTCGGTCGCATCGGCCGCAACGTCTTGCGGGCGATCATCGAAAGCGGCCGCACCGACATTGAGGTCATCGCGATCAACGATTTGGGTCCGGTTGAAACCAATGCCCACCTGCTGCGGTTCGACAGCGTCCATGGCCGCTTTCCCGCAACCGTCACCACAACCGCCGACTCGATTGATGTCGGTCGTGGCCCGATCCGCGTCACCGCCCTGCGCAACCCCGCCGACCTGCCATGGGCCGATGTCGATATCGTGCTGGAATGCACAGGCATCTTTACCGACAAGGACAAGGCAAAGATCCACCTTGAAAACGGCGCAAGCCGCGTTCTGGTCTCTGCCCCATCAAAAGGCGCTGATAAAACAATCGTTTACGGCGTAAACCACGACACACTGACCGCCGAAGACCTGATCGTATCAAACGCCAGCTGCACCACGAACTGCCTGTCTCCCGTGGCCTATGTCCTGAATGAAACCATCGGGATCACGCGCGGGTTCATGACGACAATCCACAGCTATACCGGCGACCAGCCCACGCTCGACACAATGCACGGCGACCTTTACCGCGGCCGCGCCGCCGCCCTGTCGATGATCCCGACCTCGACCGGGGCCGCCAAGGCCGTTGGTCTGGTGCTGCCCGAACTGAACGGCAAGCTGGACGGCGTGGCGATCCGCGTGCCGACGCCCAATGTCTCGGTTGTCGATCTGACCTTCGAGGCTAGCCGCGAAACGACGGTCGCCGAAATCAACGCCGCGATCAAAGCCGCCGCCGACGGCAAGCTGCGCGGCATTCTTGGCTATACAGAGGTCCAGAACGTCTCGTCGGACTTCAACCATGACCCCCATTCATCGATCTTCCACATGGACCAGACAAAGGTCATGGATGGCACGATGTGCCGCATCCTGTCGTGGTATGATAACGAATGGGGCTTTTCCAACCGCATGGCTGACACCGCCGTTGCGATGGGCAAGCTGCTGTAATCAAAGGCTTCTGCAAAACGAAGGACCCGCGCCCAACCGGCGCGGGTTTTTTCATGCCCGCCGTTTGTTGATCAACGCCTCGTTCACGGCGGGCGGTACGAACTTCGATACATCCCCCCCCAGCCGGGAAATCTCTTTCACCAGCTTGGAGGCAATCGCCTGATGCCGCGCCTCGGCCATCAGGAACACGGTCTCGACCGATGAATCCAGCACGCGGTTCATGCCAACCATCTGATATTCATACTCGAAATCGGCCACAGCCCGAAGGCCACGAATGATGATTCCGGCTCTGACATCATGGGCGCAGTCAATCAGCAGGTTCTCAAACGGATGGGCCACAATCTCGGTTCCGGTTGCTTTTGACAGTATTGCACATTCCGCCTCGATCATCGCGACACGCTCTTCCAGCGTGAACAGCGGCCCCTTGTCGCGGTTGATCGCCACGCCAATGACCAGCCGGTCAACAAGCGCCGCCGCCCGCTTGATGATATCAAGATGGCCGAGAGTGACCGGATCAAAGGTTCCGGGATAGAGTCCGACACGCATGGGCGCCTCCGTTATGTCCAGAGCACGCAACAATATTGCGCAACGGTTTGCAAGTCGATTTTCCGCAGGCAGCCTTGCGGCCTAGTGGCCCATGATCATCCCTTCAAGCGCCTCTTTCTCCATCGACAGCTCTGACAGGCGCGCCTTGACCACGTCGCCGATGGAAATCAGCCCGATCATCTCGTCGCCCGCCATCACCGGCATGTGGCGGAACCGGCCCGCTGTCATCTGTTCCAGCACCACGTCATTCGACTGGTCGGCGGTGCAACTGACCAGCTTTGCAGTCATAAGATCGTCGACCGTATCCGACATGCAGCCCACGCCGCGACGGCCCAGTTCCCGCACGATGTCGCGTTCTGACAGAATTCCGATGGGCTTTTTGCCATCGGCAGAGACGATAAGCGCACCGATCCGGCGGCTGGACAGGATTTCAGCCGCGGCCGCCACGGATGTTCCAGGTTTGATCGTGATAACGCCCTCGTCGGCCTTGGATTTCAAGATCTGGTGGACCAGCATAGCAAAACCTCCCTAACGCCATACACTTATCCTGCCAGCGTCGCCCCAAGTGGCGGTGTCTGTCAAGCATGGCGTTCCAGCCGCGCCACCTCGCGCTTCATCCCCTGTGCCAGAAGATCGGCAAAGCGGTTCAACCGCTCGACCCGTCGGTCGTCGATATGCCGGATCAGGTAAAAGCTGCGGCTCAGCGACACGGTCCCGGCCAGCACCTTGCGTAGACCCGGCGCGGTGGGCATCGCAAAGTCGTGCACAATGCCAAGCCCCGCGCCCTGTCGCACCCAGTTGAACTGCACCGACACCGAATTCGACGCCAGCGCCACGCCCTCGACCCCCAGTTCGGCCAGATAATCCAGCTCTTTGTCGAAAATCATATCGGGGATATAGCCGATGATCCTGTGCCCCTTCAGGTCCGCCAGCGTTTCAATCGGCGGGTGTTGCGCCAGATAGTCCTCGGATGCGGCCAGATGCAGCCGGTAATCGGCCAGCTTTTGCACTGTCAGCCGCCCTGCCGTCGGCTGCGATACCGCAATCGCCATATCGGCCTCGCGCTTGGACAGGTTGAACACCCGCGGCAGCGCCACGATCTGCACCTCAAGTCCCGGATTTCCCTCACATATCTCGGCGCAGACCTGCGGCAAAAGATAGTTCGCCGCCCCGTCTGGCGCACCGATGCGGATTGATCCGGTCAGCGTGTCCGCCGCCCCCCGCACCTCCTCGATCGCCGCCGCCATTGCCTGCTCCGCCTGCGTGCCCCGCTCCATCAGGCGCTCTCCGGCGTCAGTCAGCGCATAGCCCTGCGGCGACTTCAGGAACAATGCCGCCTGCAACCGGTCCTCCAGCCGCTGCACCCGCCGCCCCACCGTGGCCGGGTCCAGCCGCAGCGCCTTTCCCGCGCCCGACAGGCTTTCCGCCCGCGCCACGGCAAGGAAAATCCGCAGGTCGTCCCAATGATCCGCCATGTCATACCTGTATTTTTGCAAAACCCTTTTGGTAAACTGCCGCTTTTCCACCCAGAAATGCAAGACTAAGGTAATGCAAATTCAATGGAGGACGCGATATGACCACCGAACTGACCCATTACATCAACGGCAAGCACGTCAAAGGCACCTCGGGCCGCTTTGCCGATGTGTTCAACCCCGCAACCGGCGAAGTGCAAGGACGCGTGCCGCTGGCGTCCGCATCCGAACTGGATCACGCCGTGGCCGAGGCCGCAAAGGCGCAGGTCAAATGGGGTTCCACCAACCCGCAGCGCCGCGCCCGCGTGATGATGGAATTCGTCCGCCTTCTGAACCGCGACATGGATAAGCTGGCCGAGGCGCTGTCGCGCGAGCACGGAAAAACCATCCCCGATGCCAAGGGCGACATCCAGCGCGGCCTAGAGGTGATCGAGTTCTGCATCGGCGCGCCGCACCTGCTGAAGGGAGAATTCACCGACGCCGCAGGCCCCGGCATCGACATGTATTCCATGCGTCAGGCCCTGGGCGTTGTTGCAGGCATCACGCCCTTCAACTTTCCCGCGATGATCCCGATGTGGAAATTCGGCCCCGCCCTTGCCTGCGGCAACGCCTTCATCTTGAAACCGTCAGAGCGTGATCCGTCCGTGCCGTTGATGCTGGCCGAACTGATGTCCGAGGCCGGCCTGCCCGATGGCGTGCTACAGGTCGTCAATGGCGACAAGGAAGCGGTCGATGCGATCCTTGACAACGAAACCGTTCAGGCCATCGGCTTTGTCGGCTCGACCCCAATCGCGCATTACATCTACTCGCGCGGCTGTGCGGCCGGCAAGCGCGTCCAGTGCTTTGGCGGCGCCAAGAACCACATGATCATCATGCCCGACGCCGATCTGGATCAGGCCGCCGACGCGCTGATCGGTGCCGGTTATGGCGCGGCGGGCGAACGCTGCATGGCGATCTCTGTCGCCGTGCCCGTGGGCGACGTAACGGCGGATGCCCTGATAGAGCGTCTGATCCCGCGCATCGAAAAGCTTAAGGTCGGGCCATACACTGCGGGCGACGACGTCGACTACGGCCCCGTTGTGACCGCCGCCGCCAAGAAAAACATCCTTGGCCTTGTGCAGTCCGGCATCGACCAGGGCGCCAAGCTTGTCGTCGATGGCCGCGACTTCAAACTACAAGGCTACGAAGACGGCTTCTTTGTCGGACCGCACCTCTTTGACCACGTCACCACCGACATGGACATCTACAAAAAAGAGATATTCGGACCGGTCCTGTCCACCGTCCGCGCCAAAACCTACGAAGAGGCGCTGGCCTACGCGATGGACCACGAATACGGCAACGGCACCGCGATCTTTACCCGCGACGGCGACACCGCCCGTGACTTTGCATCGCGGATCAACATCGGCATGGTCGGCATCAACGTGCCGATCCCCGTGCCCTTGGCCTACCACACCTTCGGCGGCTGGAAGAAATCCGGCTTCGGTGACCTGAACCAGCACGGCCCGCACTCGTTCCTGTTCTACACACGGACAAAGACGGTCACCGCGCGCTGGCCCTCGGGCATCCGTCAGGGCGGCGAGTTCAACTTTAAACCCATGGACTAACCCCACCGCGCCCCGGCCTGACCGCCGGGGCGCATCCCGCCGTTTTCGACACAAATTCGTGAGAACGAATGCATATCCCCTCTCTTGTGTTAACCCCACCGCGTCTTACTGGTATGAAGGACGCGTCGAACCATAAAAAGAGGCCGAGGCATATGACAAATATTACCCGCAGAAACGTGTTTTTCACAGGTCTGGCCGCATCCGCCCTGCCCTTGCTTGCACCCTCCGTGCTCCGCGCCCAATCCGCGATCCTTGATCAGGCCGACGCCGCTGCTGCCGCCGCAGAGGATACGATCCGCCGCAACATCTCCAGCTTCAAAACCCAGGACTGGCGCGACCATTTCGAAACCCTCGGCGTGGCAAGCATCGTCTGCGACACCAAATCCCGCGCCCTGCATTACTGGAACCACGACGGCACCGATTACCGCATGTATCCGACAACCGTGCCGATGACCGATGACCTGACGCGCCTTGGCTATACAGAAATCGTGCGCAAAAAGGTCGGCCCGACATGGACCCCGACCCCCAGCATGCGCGAAAGGGATCCGAACCTGCCCGACATGCTGCCCGCAGGCGGCGAAAACCCCCTTGGCACCCATGCGATGTATCTGACATGGCCCGCCTACCTGATTCACGGCACCTACGACACGCGCAAGATCGGTCGCCGGTCGTCGTCGGGCTGCATCGGCCTCTACAATGAAAAAATCGCAGAACTGTTCGAAATTACGCCGATCGGCACCCAGGTCCGTCTAGTCTGACCGCCCTGTCAGCGCGTGCATTCGGGCGGCCCATCGGGTCGCCCTTTTTGTTTGATAAACACCGCGTCCCGTCCACTTTGACGCACCAGAATGTGCCACAATGCCTTGTAAACCACGCGCTGACGTGACTTAATTAAACATGCGTTCAATTCTGGTATTTCGGGAGGAAACCCCTTGGATTTCGCACTGACAGAAGAACAGACCGCCATTTTCGACATGGCATATGACTTTGGCCAACAGCACATCGCGCCTCACGCCCGCCAGTGGGAAAAAGACGGCACAATCCCCAAAACCCTCTGGCCCCGACTGGCCGAACTCGGGTTCGGCGGGCTTTATGTGTCCGAAGACAACGGCGGCTCCGGTCTGTCGCGCCTTGATGCCACCCTCGTCTTCGAGGCCCTGTCGATGGCTTGCCCCTCTGTCGCGGCCTTCCTCTCGATCCATAACATGTGCGCGTCGATGATCGACCGCTTCGGGTCCGACGACCTGAAATCGCGGTATCTCGACGCCGCCCTCAGTATGGAAAAACTGTTCAGCTACTGCCTGACGGAACCCGCATCCGGCTCCGACGCGGCCTCTCTCACCACCCGCGCCACGCGCAGCGATGACGGGTTTTCCCTGACCGGAACAAAGGCGTTCATCTCGGGTGGCGGCTATTCCGACGCCTACATCGTCATGGCCCGCACCGGGGGCGACGGCGCAAAAGGCGTGTCAGCCTTCGTCGTCGATGACGGTGCAAAGGGCCTCAGCTTTGGCGGGCTAGAGGATAAGATGGGCTGGCGCAGTCAACCGACCCGTCAAGTACAGTTGGACAATTGCAACATTTCTGCGAACAACCTGCTGGGAGAAGAGGGTCAAGGTTTCACATATGCGATGATGGGCCTCGATGGAGGCCGCCTGAACATATCTGCCTGCTCGTTAGGGGCGGCGCAATCCGCCCTGACCCAAACGTTGATCTACATGGGCGACCGAAAGGCCTTTGGCAAATCCATCGACCAATTTCAGGCGCTGCAATTCCGTCTTGCGGATATGGAAATCGAAATGCAGGCCGCCCGCATCTTTTTAAGGCAAGCCGCATGGAAGCTGGACAATGGCACCTCCGACGCCACCATGTTTTGCGCCATGGCCAAAAAGTTCGTCACAGAAACCGGCAGCAACACCGCCGACCAATGCCTGCAACTGCACGGCGGCTACGGCTACCTTGCCGACTACGGCATCGAGAAAATCGTCCGTGACCTGCGCGTCCACCAGATCCTCGAAGGCACGAACGAGATCATGCGCGTGATCGTCGCGCGCCAGATGCTGGCCAACAGATGAGCGATATCAGCCTCCGCAAGGACGGCCAGATTGGCCACATCACCCTGACCCGCCCGCAGGCGCTGAACGCGTTGACCTATGACATGTGCCTTGCGATCGAGGCCGCCATCGACACATGGCGCACCGATGACAGGGTGCGCATGATCCTGTTCGATGCAACCGGCGATCGCGCCTTCTGCTCGGGTGGCGACATCGCCGAAATCTATGCCACGGGCACCAAAGGCAATGATGCCTACGCGCAGCGGTTCTGGCGCGACGAATACCGCCTGAACGCCAAACTCGCCCGCTACCCAAAACCCGTCGCGGCCCTGATGCAGGGCTTCACCATGGGCGGCGGCGTCGGGCTTGGCTGCCACGGATCGCACCGCGTGGTCTGCGAGACCAGCCAGATCGCCATGCCCGAATGCACAATCGGCCTGATCCCCGACGTTGGCGGATCGCTTTTGCTGGCCCGCGCACCGGGTCGCTTGGGTGAATACCTTGGCACCACGGGCACCCGCATGGGGCCGGGCGACGCGATCCATGCGGGTTTCGCGGACCACTACATCCCGCAGGCCGACTGGCCCGCGCTGACAGAGACCCTGATCGGCACCGGCGACAGCACGGCCATAACCCGCGCGGCGCTAACGGCCCCCGACAGCCCCCTCGCCGCGCGGCAAACCGGCATCGACGCGATCTTCGATCTGCCCAGCCTCGCGGACATCGTCCATGCCGCACAAGCGGGCACCTCCGACCTCGCGATATCCGCGGCCAAGGCGCTCGCGCGAAACTCGCCCCTCGCCATGGCCTGCGCGGTTGACCTGATCCGCCGTGTCCGCGAGGCCGGCACAATCGAGCAGGCGCTGGAGCTTGAATACCGCTTTACCCACCGCGCGCTGAAACAGTCGGACTTCCTCGAAGGCATCCGCGCCGCGATCATCGACAAGGACCGCGCCCCGAAATGGCGCCACACAGGCCCGCAGGCGGTCACCCCCGACGACATCGAAACCATGCTGGCGCCTCTTGGCCCCGACACCCTGATCTTGGAGACACCAAAATGAACATCGGATTTATCGGTCTTGGCAATATGGGCGCGCCCATGGCCGCCAATCTGGTCGCCGCAGGCCACAGTGTCACCGGGTTCGACCTCAGCGCGCCCTGCCCCGAAGGCGTCGCCAGCGCCGCAACCGCCGCCGAGGCTGCAACCGGCCGCGATGCGGTCATCACCATGCTGCCCAATGGCGCGATCCTGCGCGTCGTCGCCGCCGAAATCATCCCCGTCATGGCCAAGGGTGCGGTGTTCGTAGATTGCTCGACCGTCGATGTGGACAGCGCCCGCGCCGTGGCACAACTCGCTGAAGATGCAGGGCTTCTTGCCGTGGATGCCCCCGTGTCTGGCGGCATTGGTGGCGCGGCAGCCGGCACATTGACCTTCATGGCAGGCGGGTCCGACGCAGGGTTCGCCAAGGCCAGACCGCTGTTCGACATCATGGGCCAGAAGGCCGTGCATTGCGGCCCCTCGGGCAATGGTCAGGCCGCCAAGATCTGCAACAACATGATCCTCGGCGTCACCATGATCGCCACCTGCGAGGCCTTCGCGCTGGCCGATAAACTGGGCCTCGACCGCCAAAAGATGTTCGACGTCGTCTCGACCTCGTCCGGCTCCAGCTGGAGCATGAACGTCTATTGCCCCGCCCCCGGCGTCGGCCCGACCTCTCCGGCAGACAATGGCTACAAACCCGGTTTCGCCGCCGAACTGATGCTCAAGGACCTGCGCCTCAGCCAGCAGGCAGCCAAGGCCGTCGACGCCGACACCCCCATGGGGCAGGCCGCAGCCGCACTTTATGAGACCTTCGTCGAGACCGAGGGCGGCAAGGGCATGGATTTCAGCGCCATGCTGCCCCGTTTTGAAAAGCGCCATCGCCCCGATTGATCCGGCGGATACCCGCGCATGGCAGGACGGCCGCGTTGCCAACGTGGCTGCCTTGCCCCATGCCTGATGTACCCCGGCAAAAAGGAACATCCGATGCGCCTGATTTCACTAACACTCGCGGCCTTGATTGGCGCGACCTCTGTCACCGGTGCCATAGCCGATGGCAAAAAGAACGACCACAAGCGCGACAAACACCGATCGGAACACAGCGACAGGTTTTGCCCCCCGGCCTTGCGAAAAAACACAACGGCTGTACGCCGCCGGGTCAGGCAAAGCATCGCTACCATGTCGGCGAAAGGTTCCACGACGACGACACCTACGACCATATCCGCGATCCCGACCGCTACCGGCTGCCGCGACTGGGCCAAAATGAACGGTACTACCGCATCGGAGATACCTTCGTGCGGATCGACCGCGACACGAAAGTCGTCCTTGATCTGATCACAGCTGCCAGCCGGGTGCTGAACTAGAGCGGGTTACATCCACACAAACCCAAGAGTTTCAGTATTCGCCGAGCCTTACGGCGAACTTATGATTGAAATTTGATACAACACGCTCAAAGCCGCTGCGCGGCGGATTAATGCCTGCCTTTTGAACCAGCGCAACACCCGGTATTATTCCGCCGCGACCTTCCGCCCTGCCAGCATGTCCTTCAGATACCGCCCCGTGTGCGATGCATCGACCTCTGCCACCTGTTCAGGGGTGCCCGTGGCCACGATCTCGCCACCGCCGTCCCCGCCTTCGGGGCCGATGTCGATGATCCAGTCGGCGGTCTTGATGACGTCCAGGTTATGCTCGATCACGATCATCGAATTGCCCTGCTCCACCAGATGATGCAGCACCTCCAGCAGTTTTTTCACGTCCTCGAAATGCAGCCCCGTCGTCGGCTCGTCGAGAATATAGAGCGTGCGCCCCGTGGACCGCCGCGCCAGCTCTTTCGATAGCTTCACCCGCTGCGCCTCGCCGCCTGACAGGGTCGTCGCCTGTTGCCCGACCTTGATATAGCCAAGCCCGACCTGCATCAGCGCGTCCATCTTTTCGCGGATGCTTGGGACCGCCTGGAAAAAGCCCTGCGCCTCTTCGACCGTCATATCAAGAACGTCGGCTATGCTATTGCCTTTGAACCGTATTTCCAATGTTTCGCGATTGTAACGCTTGCCCTTGCAGGTCTCGCATTCGACGTAGACATCCGGCAAGAAATGCATCTCGATCTTGATGACGCCGTCGCCCTGACAGGCCTCGCAGCGCCCGCCCTTGACGTTGAAGCTGAACCGCCCGGGCTTGTATCCGCGCGCCTTTGATTCCGGCAGTCCCGCGAACCAGTCGCGGATCGGGGTGAACGCACCGGTATAGGTGGCGGGGTTCGACCGCGGCGTGCGGCCGATCGCGCGCTGGTCGATGTCGATCACCTTGTCCAGATGCTCCAGCCCCTTGATCGTCTCGCAGGGCGCGGGCGTCTGGCGCGCGCCGTTCAGGCGCATGCTGGCGGTCTTGAACAGTGTCTCGATGGTCAGCGTCGATTTCCCGCCGCCCGACACGCCGGTGACGCAGACGAACTTGCCCAACGGGAAATCGGCGGTCACCTCTTTCAGGTTGTTGCCGGTCGCCTTGACCACAGTGATTTTCTTTTTGTTACCCTTGCGCCGCATCGCCGGCACACCGATCTCGCGCGCGCCCGACAGGTATTGCCCCGTCAGGGACGCAGGATCGGCCATCACCTGCTCGGGCGTTCCATGCGACACCACGCGCCCGCCGTGCACACCGGCCCCCGGCCCGATATCAAACACGTAATCCGCCGCGCGGATCGCCTCTTCGTCGTGTTCCACCACCAGCACCGAATTGCCCTGATCGCGCAGGTTCTTCAGCGTCTGCAACAGCCGGTCGTTGTCGCGCTGGTGCAACCCGATGGACGGCTCGTCCAGCACATAGAGAACCCCTGTCAGCCCCGATCCGATCTGGCTGGCCAGCCGGATCCGCTGGCTTTCGCCCCCCGAAAGGGTGCCGGCATTGCGTGCCAGCGTCAGGTAATCCAGACCGACGTTGTTCAGGAACCCCAGCCGTTCGCGAATTTCCTTGAGGATCGCCTGAGCGATCTCGTTTTTCTGCTTGGTCAGGGCCTCTGGCACGCCAGAACACCAGTCGAACGCCTCACGGATCGACATCTGCACCACTTCGCCCGCGTGCAAGCCACCGATCTTGACCGCCAGCGCCTCTGGGCGCAGACGGTAGCCGCCGCAGGTGCCGCAAGAACGGTTGTTCTGGTAGCGCTCGAACTCTTCGCGGATCCAGGCGCTGTCGGTCTCGCGGTAGCGGCGCTCCATATTCGGGATCACCCCCTCGAAGGTGCGGGTCACCTGATAAACACGCCCCCCCTCGTCATAGCGGAACAGGATTTCCTCCTCGCCAGAACCATACAAAAACACCTGCTGCACATGGGCGGGCAGATCTTTCCACGGGGTATTCTTGTCGAACGCGTAATGTTTTGCAATTGCTTCAATGGTTTGCAGGAAATAGGGCGATTTGCCCTTCCGCCAGGGCGCCAAGGCCCCGTCATACAGCTTCAGCGCGGAATCGGGCACCACAAGCCGCTCGTCAAAGAACAGCTCTACCCCCAATCCGTCGCAGGACGGGCAGGCCCCGAAGGGCGCGTTGAACGAAAACAGCCTTGGCTCGATCTCGGGGATGGTAAAGCCCGACACCGGGCAGGCGAATTTCTCGCTGAAGGTAAGGCGCTCCGGCTCGCCTTCGGCGGGGGCCGTTTCCAGCACGCAAATCCCGTCGGCCAGATCCAGCGCCGTGCGGAAACTGTCGGCAAGCCGCGTCTCCAGCCCCTCGCGGACGACGATCCGGTCCACGACCACGTCGATGTCGTGGCGGAACTTCTTGTCCAGCACCGGGGGCTCGTCCAGATCGTGAAATGCGCCGTTGACCTTGACCCGCTGAAAGCCCTGCTTGCGCAGATCAAGGAACTCTTTCTTATACTCGCCCTTGCGGTCGCGCACGATCGGCGCCAGCAGATATCCGCGCGTCCCCTCCTCCATCGCCATCACGCGGTCAACCATGTCCTGCACCTGCTGCGCCTCGATCGGCAGGCCGGTGGCGGGGCTGAACGGCGTGCCGACCCGCGCGAACAACAGGCGCATATAGTCGTAAATCTCGGTCACGGTGCCGACGGTCGACCGCGGGTTCTTGCTGGTGGTCTTTTGCTCGATGGAAATCGCGGGGCTAAGGCCGCTGATATGGTCGACATCGGGCTTTTGCATCATGTCCAGAAACTGCCGCGCATAGGCGGACAGGCTTTCGACATAGCGGCGCTGCCCTTCGGCATAGATCGTGTCAAAGGCCAGCGAGGACTTGCCAGACCCCGACAGCCCCGTGATCACAACCAGCTGGTTGCGCGGAATATCCACATCGATGTTCTTCAGGTTATGCTCGCGCGCCCCGCGCACCTCGATGTTCTTCTGCTCGGCCATGATCTACCTCTTAACGGTCCGGTCATACTTAGGCGCTCGGGCCCGAGTCTCCAATCGAAAAATGAGAACACTTGGGGAACATGGGCGATAGATTGCGATTCAGATGGAATTAATCGCGGAATTTCCGCGCCACCGGCCCGATCTGCCCGATGTTTGCGTGGCGGGCAGATCAGAACCGCTGCCGCGCCCGCCGCCGCTTCAGCCATTCATGCGCCAGCACGCCGCAAAGGCACAGCGGCAGGGCGAACAGCACAACCCCGTGCAGCCCCGCCCCCGCGATAAACAGCGCCAGAACCGGCGTTCCGCAGGTGGTGCCGACATTGCCCAGTTGCGCCACCGCCCCCGCCGCCCGCGCACGGGCATCAGCATTGGCGTTCAGTTCGGGGATGGCGGCGAAACTCGCGCCCTGCACCAACCCGAACAGCGCCGCGATCAGGATCGCAAGCACCGCCACCACCGCGCCGAAATCGGCAAAGGCCCACAGCAGCACCAAAAGCACTGCGGCGCAGCCAAAGCCGGTCTGCGCCAATGTCACCGCCGAGATATACCGCAGGGCATAGACCCCCAGTGTCAGGGACACCGCGATGCTGGCCAAGGGCATCGCGGTGGCCACAAAGGCCCGCGCGCCGGGGTCCACCAGTTGCGGCAAGAAGGTCAGCAGCGCGACATACATCAGCGTGTAGAACATGAACCCGATGGCCGGTGCCGCCACGCGGTCCGACCGGTAAATCGCCACGTGTTGCGCGATCAGGCCCGAAAGGGTCAAAGGCGCCGATGGCACAACCCGGACCATCCCACGCGGCAGGATCACCCAAAGGATCGCCGCAAAAACCGCCATGTAAACCGAATGCGCCGCGAACAGCGCCTGCGGCCCCCGATCCTCGACCAGCGGCAGGCCAAGCCAGGCCACCATCGAAAACGACACCCCGAAAAAGCTGGCCCAAAGGGTCATCGTCAACGCCTGATGCCGCTTCGCGCTGGCCTCTGCGATCAGAGTCGGGGCCGCCACGACGACCGCCAGATGCGACATCCCCTCGATTGCGCGGCTGACCATCATCAGGGCAAAGGGCGGCAAGGTCGATTGGTAGGCTGAAATCACCGCCCCCAGCACCATCGCCGACACCAGCACCCGCCGATACCCGATCCGTTGCACCAGCACCCCCGCCGTCGCGCCGAACACAATGCCCACGACCCCGACCAGCGATACCATCAGCCCGATGCCCGGCCCGACCGACGGGTAAATCACGCCAAGCGCCGTGAACATCACGCTGATCTTGGCGAATTGCGCCGCTGCCCCAAGGCCCGCCCCCCAAAGCGCCAGAACCAGCCAGAAATGCGTCCGAGTCTGTGTCATATCCCATGACCTACCCCGTGCGACTGCCCCCCGCCAGATGCAAAACAGGCGGCCCATTGGACCGCCTGCCTGTCTGTATGCTTTATGCATCGGTTGTGCATCAGATGTGCACGCCGGTTCTACATGTGTATAACGCGGCCATAGGCGTCCAGAACGCTTTCGTGCATCATCTCGGACAGGGTCGGATGCGGGAAGACCGTGTTCATCAGATCCTCCTCCGTCGTTTCCAGCGCGCGTCCGATCACGTAGCCTTGGATCAGCTCTGTCACCTCTGCGCCGATCATATGCGCCCCCAGCAGTTCGCCGGTTTTCGCATCGAATATCGTCTTGATCATGCCTTCCGGCTCTCCCAGTGCGATGGCCTTGCCATTGCCGATAAAGGGAAAGCGTCCGACCTTGATATCAAAGCCTTTTTCCTTGGCTTTCGCCTCGGTATAGCCGACCGATGCCACCTGCGGATAGCAATAGGTGCAGCCCGCAATCGCCTCTGGCCGGACCGCATGCGGATGGCCGCCCGCGATCAGTTCGGCCACCATCACGCCCTCGTGGCTGGCCTTGTGCGCAAGCCATGGCGCGCCCGCGATGTCGCCGATGGCATATACCCCGTCAACGCCGGTGCGGCAGTATTCGTCGACCACAACATGCGTCCGGTCGATCTTGATCCCCAGGGCCTCCAGCCCCAGATTCTCAACGTTCCCGACAATGCCCACCGCCGAAATCACCGTGTCGAAGTCCTGCGTCGTGACCTTGCCACCCACCTCGATATGGGCGGTCACTTTGCCAACGGCGCGGTCCAGTTTCTTGACCGTCGCCTTCTCCATGATCTTCATGCCCTGCTTGACAAAGGACTTCTTGGCAAAGGCGGAAATTTCCGCATCTTCGACCGGCAGGATGCGGTCCATGACCTCGACCACGGTCGTATCCGCGCCCAAGGTGTTGTAAAAGCTTGCGAATTCAATACCGATGGCACCCGATCCGATCACCAGAAGCTTTTTCGGCATCCGCGATGGCGTCAGCGCGTGGCGGTAGGTCCAGACCAGATCGCCGTCCGCCTCAAGGCCCGGCAATTCGCGCGCACGCGCGCCGGTGGCAAGGATGATGTTCTTGCCGGTCAGTTCCTCTGTGCCCTTTTCGGATGTGACGCTGACCTTGCCCTTGCCGCCCAAAGTGGCCACGCCCATAAAGGTTGTGACCTTGTTCTTCTTCATCAGGTGGCTGATCCCGCCCGACAATTGCGCCGCCACCCCCCGAGAGCGTTTGACGACGGCAGGCAGGTCATAGCTGATGCCATCCGCCTTCAGGCCGAACTCTTTCGCGCGGTGCATCAGGTGGAACACCTCGGATGACCGCAGCATCGCCTTTGTCGGGATACAGCCCCAGTTCAGGCAGATGCCGCCCATATTTTCGCGCTCGATGATTGCAACGCTAAGGCCAAGCTGCGCGCCGCGGATGGCAGCAACATAGCCCCCCGGACCCGCACCGATTACAATCATGTCAAACGAGGTGGCTGCCATCTGTTCTGTCTCCGTTTAAAATTTAGTTTAGCCTTAAACTAAATTGCTTCGCGCATCAATAGTGCCCCTGCAAACAGCAAAGGCACACAGCATTGCAGCCACCCGAAGGGGCCTAAGCCTCGATCGACTGCACCACAGCACCGTATCCGCCCGATGCCAGATAGGCGGATTCGGGGGTGGATAAAGGACGGTGCAGCGCCTCGTTTCTTGTGGGGAAACGGCCAAAACGCCGGATCACTTCGCGGTGGGCCCGGGCATGCAAAAGGTTGCTGGTGCCGGTTTCCGGCATCCGCGTCTTGAACAGGCGCACGCTGCGCTCCTGATCGGTCAGACATTCGGAATGCATCAGGGGCAGATAAAAGAACTGCCGCTCCGGTTCTGGCACCTTCAGATCCCAGTTCCGCTCTATCGCGGTTTTGGCTGTCGCGCGCGCCTGATTGTCGCTGGCAAAGGCATCCGCCGTCCCGCGAAACATGTTGCGCGGAAACTGGTCCAGAAGGATGACCAGCGCAAGCGTCCCGCGCGGATCAGCCATCCAGGTTTTGAATCCCGACTTGCGCGCGGTATGCCACGCATCCTCGAACTTCTCTTTCACTTGGGCATCAAGGGCCTCCCCGCCCGCGTACCACCCTTTTGGACCAACCTCGTTGATCCAGTAGTCCAATACTGCCTCCGGGTTCAGCATCGGATTCTCCTCCCTGGCTGTTGGTCAATTCCCCCCTGGAACACCTGAGCGTCCCAGACCAGAACCCTTTTGGCAAGCCAAAGCTTAGGTCTGCCCGTCCTTATGTGCATCTTCGTCGATGGCGGATTCTATCGCCACCTCGACCGCGACCGACGTGGCACTTGGCGCCACGGCCGTATAGGTGCTTTGCTCGGCGATGCCGCGTGATTTGCGGCGGGTCATCCGGTAGGCCGCATAGGCCGCCAGCGCCAGCATCAGGAAGGTCAGCAAAACAAAGAATCCCTCGGGGCCGTAGATGTCCATCATCCAACCGGTGATCAACGGGCCGGCAATGGCCCCAAGCCCGTTGATGAACAGCATTCCGCCCGACGCGGCAGCCATATCATCATGTTCCAGAAAGTCGTTTGTATAGGCCAATAGCAATGAATACAGCGGGTTGGACGTGCCACCGATCAAAAACGCCGTTGTCAGAAGCATCACAAAAGACCCGCTATAGACAAAGGCCACCGCAGAGGCGACGCCGCCGAAAAAGGCCGTTGCAAGGATCAGTTTGCGGCGGTCCATCCGGTCCGATAGCCAGCCGATCGGATATTGGCACAGCAGCGCCCCGATATAGATCGACGACACAAAGGCGGAAATCTGCGGGATGCTAAGGCCAGCCAATGACCCGTAAACCGCAGACATGCCGAACTGCGCCGAATAGACCCCGCCCAGCAGAAACATCCCCACGCACCCCAAAGGCGAGATGGTGTAAAGCCGCCGCAGCGACATCGGTTTTGTCGTGGCAAAGGCCGGTGTCGGATTGACCGACAGCAAAATCGGCGCGAACGAGATAGAAACAAGCACCGAGGGGATCACGAACAGGATAAACCCCGACGGATCGCCCAGCGTCAATAGCCCCTGCGCGGCGACGATACCGAACATCTGCACGATCATATAAAGCGACAGCGCCTTGCCCCGGTTCTCGTTCGAGGCGGCGTTGTTCAACCAGCTTTCGGCGGTCACATACACACCGCAGAAACAAAACCCGATCATCATCCGCCCGATGGTCCAGGCATAGGGGTTGGCCAGCGTCGGATAAAGGATCAGGATCGCCGAGATGAACGACCCAAGTGCTGCAAACACCCGGACATGGCCGACGCGGCGGATCAGTTCGGGGGTCAGGCGACTGCCGCCCAGAAACCCGACGAAATAGGCTGACATGACAAAGGACATCGACAGGGTCGAAAACCCCTCGATGCCGCCGCGAATACCAAGCAACGTGCCTTGCAGGCCGTTCCCGACCATCAAAAGCATAATGCCCAGCAAAAGTGGCCATGAACTTCCCAATACTTGTAACATGCGCGCTCCGGTTTCCGTCAGGTTTCAACCTGGACGCAACCCTATCTGGAATGACGCGCAGGCGCGACCCTTCAACGACCGCTTTTGCCCTTTGGCAGCAAAAGCGACGCGTCACCATAAGAAAAGAAGCGGTATCTGTTGGCAATCGCGTGATCGTAGATGTCCCGCATCCGGTCTTGCCCCATCAGCGCGGACACCAGCATCATCAGCGTCGATTTGGGCAGGTGGAAGTTGGTCATCAGCGCATCCGCAACCCGGAAAACATAGCCGGGGCGAATGAAAATATCGGTCGTGCCCTGCCACGCGGCCACCCTGCCATCCGCAAGCGCGGCACTTTCGATCAGCCGAAGCGCGGTTGTGCCCACCGGGATGACCCGACCGCCTGCCGCCCTGGTCGCGTTGATCTCGGCGGCGGCGGCGGCGGTCACCTCGCCCCATTCGGCGTGCATCTTGTGTTGGCTGACATCATCGACCTTGACCGGCAGGAACGTGCCGGCCCCCACATGCAGCGTCACCTGCGTAAAGGCGACCCCCTTGGCGCGCAGCGCGGCCAGCAAGGCCTCGTCGAAATGCAGCGACGCGGTGGGGGCGGCCACGGCACCCGGCGTCAGGGCGAACACGGTCTGATAGTCCTGATTGTCCTGCGCATCGGCGGCGCGTTTGGCCGCGATATAGGGCGGCAGGGGCATCGCCCCCGCCTGCATTAGCGCCGCATCGAAATCATCGCCGGTCAGGTTGAACCGCAAGATCCCCGTGCCGTCGTCCCGTCCCTGCATCAACGCGGACAGGTCGGCGGAAAAGACCACGACCTCACCGTCCCTGACCTTTTTCAGCGGCTTGACCAGCGCAGTCCAGGTGCCGTCGCCGCGCGGCTCCAGCAGGGTCACTTCGATCCGTGCGCGGGTCAGCCCCTCGGCCCCGTCGCGGGCGCGGGTGCCCGACAGACGCGCGGGAATGACCTTTGTGTTGTTCAGTATCAGCCGGTCGCCCGCTCCCAGATAATCGACCAGATCGAACGCATGGCAATCGGTCATGGCATCGGGCGTCGCCACAAGCATCTTCGAGGCGCTGCGCGGCCTGGCGGGGCGGGTTGCGATCAGGTCTTCGGGCAGGTCGAAATCAAAGTCGGACAGTTTCATCGGGTCACTTCTGGTGGTGCGCGGCGGAATATTTCCCGGAACATGCCGGGGGTGAAGATCGACAGCGGGTTGACGCTGACAGACGGGTCGGATGCCGGGCCCTTCATGGTGAAGTTGAACCCGAACAGCCCCTCGCCCTTGCGGGTAAAGATGCTGCCGATGCCATTGAGCAGATAGATCGGGGATACAACCCCCTGCATGTCCATTTTTTTCGAAACCAGATCGAAAAACCCGTCCATCGACAGACCCAGCGACGCCCCCGTCGCGCTGCTTTGCGTGACGGTAACGGACGTCGGCGTCATGCGGAACCCGGCCTGAACATCGTTGAACATCAACCCGTCGCCGTTCATCTGTTCCAAAAGCCCCACAACGCTGATCGCGCTCAGCAGTTCGGCCATGGCCGACGCCCCGCGCACAGAGATATTCTTGCCCGTCAGCCTGCCGTCATAGGTGCCCGCCTCGCGGCGCGGCACAAGCGTGAGGTCCATCGCCCCGTCAAAGGCCTTTTCGAACAGCCCCGCCGACCGCATCACGCCGCCCGCATCATCCGAGGTGATGCGGATCGCGGTTCCCTCTTTCGACGGGGCAAGCGCCCCCGCGACCGGCGCACCGCCATTGACCCGCGCGGTGAAATTGCCGTTGAACCCGCCGTTGGTGCCGAAATTGCCCCGCATGTCGGTCAGGCTGATGCCCTCGGACACCACCAGCCTGTCCAGCGCGATCCCGATCGGGCCGCTGGCATCGGCCCCGCCAGCGCGCCGCGAAAAGGTTGTCTTGCGAATGTCGATGATGCCCCCCTTGACAGAAACGCCCACAGGGCGGCCCCTGCCCCGGCCAACCAGATCCACCGGCGCATCCAGCCATCCGCCGATCTGGACGCGGGAAAGCCGCGCGACCTTCAGCCCGCCGTTCGCGTCAAGATCGACGCGGCCGCTGGCCTTCAGCCCCGCCACATCCACATCAATCGAGTTGATCTGCGGCGGCGTTCCCAAATTCCCAGACACAGCCAGCCGCCCCTTGGCAGCGGGCGGTTTTGCCCATCCCAGCGCCGGAATGCGCAACCCGACACGGTTCAGATCTGACACCAGTGAAAACGCAGGCGCCTGGCCGCGCACAAGGTCGATCGCGATTGTGCCTTCGCCCACTCCGGTCACGCTACCCTTGGGCAACCCGATACCGAAATCATCGACAAAGGTCTGCGACAGCGCCACGGTTCCCTCGACCCGGCTTTTCCCCTTGCCCTCGGGGCCGAAGTTTTGCCGCCATGCGGCACGCACCGGCACCCGGTCAACCTTGCCCGCGCCCTTGACTGTCAGACCGGACCGGTCCACCGTGACCGCCAGTTCCGGTGCCGTTAGAACATGCCCTTTGACAAGCTTGTCCGATCGCACGGCCGTCAGGACGGCATTGGCCTGATAGGTCACCTCCTCGATCGGCACTCCCTTTTGCAATGCCACCTCGATCTGCGCGGTGATTTTGGCGCGCCCTTCGGTTAGATCAACGGGCTGCTGCGCCTTGCCGATAAAGTTGAACGGCGCCTCGTCCAGAATGGACATGGCTGCGGTGATCGTGCTTTCGCTGACAACGCTGATCCGGCTGATCGCGGGTTTCCGGGTCACATCCGGGATCATAAACACCGACCCCGCGACATTCAACGCGCCACCCTGCCGGGCTGGCACCTCTCCCTTGTCCAGAACCATCGTGTAGGTCTTTCCCTCGATCGTCGCATAGCCGTGACCGCCCTGCACCGTCGGCAGGGTTTTCAGGAACTTCACCTCGGCATCCGAAAATTCATACCCCAGCGACAGGCGCGGGGCCTCGTTCGGCCTGAACCGCACCGCGCCCTTGACGTCGAACAGCAAACCGGTGCGCACGTTCGTCGAAATCCACTCGCGGGTTTTGGGCACCAACCCGGCAGGCCAAAGCGCCAGAAGGCGGTCATGCTGGATCGCGTTCAACCTGACATCCAGCGCCGCATCCCAGCCTTCGGGGGCGGCGAACACCTTGCCCTTGGCGCGAAGTTCCCTGTCGCCATCGGTCAGAACCAGCTGACCGACATCCATCGTGAACGGATCAAGGCGCAGCCGGAAATCCAGCGCGCCTTCGTTGAATGTTACGGGCTCCTCGAACATATCCGGCGGGTTGACCAAGACATCGGTGAACCGCACCTGCCCCAACAGCGCCTGCGGCCAGCCCTCTTTCATCTCGCGCAGATAGGCCTTTCCCTCGGCCTTGATCCGCGCCGCATCGGTGACGACTGACAACTCGTTGAAGGCGATCATCTGGATCAGCGGATCGTAGGAAAAATAGGCCCGCCCCGACGAGAACCCCACCGGCTTTGTCCCCTTCGTCGGCTGCACCACGCCTTTGCCGATATCCAGCGTCCCGTTCAACGTTCCCAACTGGCCCGCGTCATTGACCGCCACCCGCAACGCCCCAGAAATCGGCGCGTCAAGCACGGCAAGCCAGCTCAGCGCCGGGGCCTGCGCCGCCAGTTCGGCGGCAGGCACATTGTGGATCGTCGCACCCAGAGTCGCCGACGGCGATCCGGTATCCGTCTGAAACGTGAAGGCCGCAGTCGATACTGTGCCGCCGTCGCCCAACAGATCGAACCCGACGCGGATCGACAGGTTCCGGTCCAGCTTGTCCAACGACATGCCCCCACCCTCGACCTGCCATGTCTTGCCGGTCCGCGCGTCCGCCAGACGGATATTCAACTGCTCGACCTCGACCAGTTCCAGCGCGGTCAGCGCGGGCACACCAAAGGCATGATCCACCGCCTCGAGGACATCGACGATAGAACCGGTGAACCCGGCCGGCGCCGCCAGATCGCCAAAGGACAGGTCGAACTGGCCCGACTTCAGCCGTCGCAGCGCCACATCGGCCCCGAACAAACGCAGGGTCTTTGGCCGGATCTGCCCCTGCATCAGCGCGGGCATCGAAAAACGGGCGCGAATATCGCTGAGGCGGGCCAAGGGCTGTTCGGCGCCGTCGAACACCACCACATCGCGCAATTGCAATCTTGGGGTCCAGTCATCCTCGATCCGGACGGTGATCGACCCAAGCGTCACCGCGCCCCCCGCCATCGACGCGCTCATCCGCGTCTCGACGCGCGTGGTCACACAATCCGGAAGCCTGACCGGATGCGCCTTGACCGCGAACAGCGACACCGCAACCGCCGCCACTATCAGCGCCAGTTTGAACCGCAGCACGACCCAGATGTGACGCCAGCGCAACCGCCGCTTTCGCCGTTCTCGATCCGGTGATTTACTGCTTTGGGTCATCCGCCTCGCCATATTCGGGCGCGATCGGCGCCTCTTGCCTTTATCTATCAAAGTTTTGCGCTAAAACAGAAGTCAACAAATGCGATAGCAAGGATCACAAGACCATGATCGACCAAGGCCAGACCGCCCCCGACTTTACTTTGCCCCGCGATGGCGGCACCGACATCACCCTGTCCGCCCTGCGGCCAAAGGCCGTCGTGCTGTATTTCTATCCCAAGGACGACACCAGCGGTTGCACCGTCGAGGCGCTGGATTTCACCGCACAGGCGGCCGCGTTCGAGGCGGCAGGGGCCGTCGTGATCGGTGTGTCGAAGGACACAGTCGCCAAGCACGACAAATTCGTGGCCAAGCATGGACTGGGCATAGCGCTTGTGTCCGACGCGGATGGCACCCTGTGCGAGGACTATGGCACCTGGGTTGAAAAACAGATGTATGGCAAAACCTACATGGGGATCGAACGGGCGACCTTTCTGATCGACGGCACCGGCATGGTCGCCCGCGTCTGGCGCAAGGTCAAGGTCGGCGGACATGTGGACGAGGTGCTTGAGGCCGTGAAGTCCCTGTGATGAAGCCCTTGACCGACATGGCAGTCGAGGTGCTGAACACCGCCGATGGCCGCGCAAAAACCGCCCTGTCGCGCACATACGCCGCCCTGTGGCAGGCCGCGCGCGCCGATGGCACGGTGCCGCCCATCGGCACCGCCACGCCGCCCATGCAGCCCGCCCGACCGGCCCTGCCCGAGCTGCTGGCGCCGCGCGACGTGCCGCGCCGCCGCCCCGGCACCCCCGAGGGCCGGATCGCGCTTTTGCATGCCGTCGCCCATATCGAACTGAACGCGGTGGACCTGCATTGGGATATCATCGCCCGCTTCGGCCATGTGCCGATGCCGGTCGGGTTCTATGACGACTGGGTCAAATCAGCCGACGAAGAATCCAAGCATTTCAATCTGATGTGCGACTGTCTTGAGGCAGTCGGCAGCCACTACGGCGCGATGTCGGCCCATGCGGGCATGTGGCACGCCGCCGAAGACACCGCCGGCGATCTGATGGGGCGACTGGCCGTGGTCCCCATGGTGCTGGAGGCCCGCGGCCTGGACGTGACCCCCGGCATGATCGAGGTGTTCCGCAAGGCGGGCAACACCCGCGCCATAGACGCCCTTCAGGTGATCTATGCCGAGGAGGTGCACCACGTGGCCTACGGATCGAAATGGTTCCACTTTCTGTGTGGCCGCCATGACCTTGATCCCAAAGTGGTTTTCCACGATCTGGTGCGCCGCTATTTCCACAGCACGCTGAAGCCGCCGTTCAACGAGGAAAAGCGCGCAGAGGCGGGAATACCGCCGGATTTCTATTGGCCCCTGACAGAGGATGCCGCGCCGTGACAGGGCGGGCGCAGGCCAATCGTTAACCACATGCAACGCATATAGGCGAAATCTCGCCGGTATCGGCGCCGTTTCGCCGTGCAACCCAGTGCAAATGCTCAAAAATGTTGCGGGATTGGCGACCTGCCGTTAATCACGACCCAAGTGTCTTGGTGCGGGGACGTCCAAGGCACTTTATCGTATGGGGATGAGGCAACCGGGGCAGAACTATTGAAATCGCGTATCGCACACAAACTGAATGTCGCATTAGAGCGTCATCTTCCAGAACAACGGCTTTTTCTAAGATCAGATCATGAAACCCGGTTTATCCGGCTTTATCCCGTCACACAGGCCATCGCCCTGACGGGAAGTGCGCTTGTTGTCGCCTGGACGATCATCGCGACGGCCATCCTTTTGATGGACAGCATCGGGGCCGGCAATGTCCGCGAACAGGCGAAACGCGAGCAATTCACCTACGAGGCACGGCTGAACGCGCTGTCGCGGGAACGGGACAAGCGCGCCGAAGAGGCAAGCGCAGCCCAGCAACGCTTCAGCGTCGCGCTGGAGCAGGTCTCGGTGATGCAGTCCAGCTATCTGGCCTCCGAAGATCGCCGCAAAGAGCTGGAAACCGGGATCGAGGTGATCCAGAAGACCCTTCAGCGCGTTGTCAAAGAGCGCGACGGGGCACTTCAGGAAACCGACGTTCTGACCGCCCAGCTGGAAAGCACCACAGGGTCCGCCCGCACCGACGCAGGCCGCGCCGACGATATCGAAGGCACTGTCGATTTCCTGACCGCAGCCCTTGATACCACCGCGCAAGAGCGTGACCAAATCGCCTCGGACGCTGCCGAAGCCTTTCAGGAGGTGCAAGAGTTGGAACACGAGGCGCGTCTGGTGGAGGACCGCAACAACAAGATTTTCGGCCAGCTGGAAGAGGCCGTCAGTGTCTCGCTTAGCCCGCTGGACAAGATGTTCCGCGCCGCCGGCATGCCCACAGACCGGATTATCGAAGAGGTGCGCCGCGGGTATTCCGGCCAGGGTGGCCCGCTGACCCCCATCGCCTTTTCGACCAAAGGCAACCCGTTGGACATCGACAGCCTGCGTGCGAATGCGATCATCGGGTCGCTCGACAAGATGAACATGTATCGCATCGCCGCCGAAAAAGCGCCCTTTGCCATTCCCGTCAAATCGGCATTCCGGTTCACCAGCGGGTTCGGCGTGCGCCGTGACCCGATCACCGGCGGATCGCGGATGCATTCAGGCACAGATTTTGCCGGCGCGCATGGCACTCCGATCTATGCGACCGCCGACGGTGTCGTGACACACGCAGGGTGGTCATCGGGCTATGGTCGCCTTGTGAAGATCCAGCATCAGTTCGGAATCGAAACCAGTTACGCCCATCAATCCCAAATCCGCGTGAAGGTTGGTCAAAGGGTCTCGCGTGGCGACCGGATAGGTGATATGGGAAACACTGGCCGGTCTACCGGCACGCATTTGCACTATGAGGTGCGCGTGGGCGGCAAGCCCGTAAATCCAATGGTTTATATCAAGGCAGCGAACGATGTTTTCTAAAAGCAGGATCAACGAGCCCGGCCCGAAACAGGCTGATTCAGAGACGGCAAAGACCCCCGAGGCGCCCGTGTCAAAGCCGATGGGTGACTTCACCCCATCCGCGCCCAAGGCAAAGCCCCCCGCATCGGTTTTGTCCTCTGACCTGACGATCACCGGCAACCTGAAGACCACCGGCGACATCCAGGTCGAAGGCACCATAGAGGGCGACATTCGCGCCCATCTTCTGACCGTCGGCGAAAGCGCCACTGTCCGGGGCGAGGTCATTGCCGACGACGTTGTGGTCAACGGCCGCGTCATTGGCCGCGTTCGTGGCCTGAAGGTGCGCCTGACATCGACCGCACGTGTCGAAGGCGACATCATCCACAAGACAATCGCAATTGAATCGGGCGCCCATTTCGAAGGCTCGGTCCAACGTCAGGACGACCCGCTGAACAACGGCACGACCAAGCCTTTGCCAGCGATCCCTGCGGCGAAAGATCCAGCGAAAAGCTAAGATCGCCGGATATCAGAATTCAGGGCGTCAGAGGCAACTCTGGCGCCCTTATTCGTTAGTAAACCGGGGAACGTCGGGGTTCTACACCTCGAAATACAGCGCCCTGCGATACAGGTGCCAGGTGGCGTGCCCAAGCACCGGCAGAACCACCAGAAGCCCCAGAAAATAGGGAACCATCCCGATCAGCAGCAGCACCATAACGATGGCCCCCCACAGGATCATCATCGGCAGGTTCGCGGTCACCGTCTGGAAACTGATGATCATGGCGGTGACGAAATCCAGTTCCTTGTCCAGCAACAACGGCAGGCCCATCACGGTGATCGAAAACGTCAGCGCCGCCAGCAACCCGCCCACAACCGACCCGACAGCAAGCATCGTCAGCCCGTTGGGCGTCAGGAAGACGTCAAAGGACGATGTGATATTGGTCATCGTGCTCAGCCCGAGAAACAGCGCGAAAATCATGTGGCCGATGAAGAACCAGAACATGAAGATCAGGATGATAATCGCCGAAAGCGCCGGAATCTGCCGGTCTTTCTGGTGAAGGACAACGCCCAGGACTTCTTTCCAGTGGGGTTTTTCCAGCGCTTCCAGCTTGCGGCTGACCTCGTAAAGGCCGACCGCCGCGAATGGCCCGATCAGCGGAAATCCGAAGGCCGCGAACACCAGCCATGACGTCTGTCCGGTGAACGCCGTCAGCCGCCAAAGCAACAGACCGCCCGCGACATAGATAATGCTGAAGAACAGCCCGAATTCCGGTGCGGCGCGAAAATCACGCAAACCCGCCATCAGGGATGAGGTCAGATCGACGAACCGGATCTTGCCGATGTCAGGCAAGGCCGATGCGGCCGGTAAAGATGTGTTCATCACGGATCAGCTCCTCCCAAAGCTCGCGCGTCGGCGGAGTGTCGCGCGTCGGGGCCCGTGACGTCAAGGGGGCTGCGCCCTGCTATTCGCCCTGTGCTTCGGCGCGGGATTTCCCTGCGACGTCCTTGGCCAGCGTCGCGGCCATGAACTTGTCCAGATCACCGTCCAGCACGCCCTGACTATCCGAGGTTTCCACCCCTGTGCGCAGGTCTTTCACCATCTGGTAGGGTTGCAGGACATACGACCGGATCTGGTTGCCCCAGCCCGCGTCGCCCTTCGCATCATGTTGTTCGTTGATCGCCGCATTCCGGCGATCCAGTTCCATCTGGTACAGCCGCGACTTCAGCGCCTTCATCGCGATGTCGCGGTTCTGGTGCTGCGACTTTTCAGAGCTGGTCACGACAATACCCGTGGGAAAATGGGTGATCCGCACCGCAGAGTCGGTCGTGTTGACGTGCTGCCCGCCCGCCCCCGATGACCGATAGGTGTCCAGACGGATGTCGTTCGGCGCGACCTCGATTTCGATGTTGTCGTCGACAACGGGGTAGACCCAGACAGAGCTGAACGAGGTGTGACGCCGCGCGGCACTGTCATAGGGAGAGATGCGCACAAGCCGATGAACCCCCGATTCAGACTTAAGCCAGCCATAGGCATTCGGCCCGCTGATCTTGTAAGAGGCGGACTTGATGCCCGCTTCCTCGCCTGCGGATTCAGACTGAAGCTCTACCTTGTAGCCCTTCTTTTCCGCCCAACGAACATACATCCGCGCCAGCATACTGGCCCAGTCGCATGATTCCGTGCCGCCGGCACCCGCATTGATTTCAAGGAACGTGTCGTTGGCATCGGCTTCGCCGTCAAGCAGCGCCTCCAGCTCTTTCTCGGCGGCCCGCTTGGCCAGCGTTTTCAGGGCCTCTTCGGCGTCCGCGATGATACCGGCATCGCCTTCCATCTCGCCCATTTCGATCAGCTCGATGTTGTCGGACAGTTCCTGCGCGATGCCCTTGGCTGTCTCTACGGCATCGACAAGGGTCTGACGCTCTCGCATCAGTTTTTGTGCCTTTTCGGAATCGTTCCACAGGTCGGGATCCTCGGCCATGGCGTTGAACTCTTCAAGACGGTGATCGACCGTCTCCCAGTTCAGCCGCTGGCGCAGCAGGGCAATCGACTTTTCGATCGCATCGACCGTGTTTTGCGTGTCTGCACGCATGACTTGCACCCTTGGATATTGTTTCAGACCTGCCTGATACCAACCCTGCCCCGTCGCGGCAAGGTCAGTATAGGCCACCAGAGGAAAGCGTTCCGAAGGTCGCCTTTTTCGGGATCTTCGCAACGCCGCCGGACGAGGTGCGCACCGACGTCGTGGACTGGCTGTCGGTCTCGCCGTTGCTGAACAGTTGCAGGTCCGACCCCATGGCAAAGCCGCCGTCAAAGGTGATGCCGAACATGGGGTCTTCGCCATCGCGGAAATATTCGGCGACGACGTTGTCCCCGGATGCGCCGTCGGACAGGCGGGCACCGGTAAACCGGTCGATATTGATGAAATGCCCCCCCGGAGGAACCTCAAACCGGCCACCACCGTATTTCTGGATCGCCTTTGTCATGAAGTCCGTGAAAACCGTGCCGCACAGGTTGCCGCCATAGGCATGGGCCCCCATAGATCGCGGCTGGTCATAGCCGATATAGCAACCCGCCACGATGTTCGATGTGAACCCGATGAACCAGGCATCCTTGTTGTCGTTCGTGGTGCCGGTCTTGCCCGCGACGGGCACCGGCAGCCTGACGGAGCTTGCTGCGGTTCCGCGCTGCACAACGCCTTCCATCATCGAAGTCAGCTGATAGGCCGTGATCGCGTCGATCACACGCTCGCGGTCGGAAATGATCGTGGGTGCGCGGCCTGAGGGCAGGTCGGCGGTGCCGCAATCAGCGCAGGTGCGGGTGTCATGGCGGTAGATCGTCTTGCCATACCTGTCCTGCACGCGGTCAACCAAGGTCGGCTCGACCCGCTCGCCGCCATTGGCAAACATCGCATAGGAGGCGACCATTTTATAAAGCGTGGTCTCTTCGGCCCCCAAAGCGTTGGACAGGAACGGGTTCATCCGGTCATAGACCCCGAACCGCTCGGCGTAGCGGGCGACGCTTTCCATCCCCACTTCCTGCGCCAAACGCACGGTCATCAGGTTCCGCGACTGCTCGATTCCGGTGCGCAACGGCGTCGGGCCATAGAACTTGTTCGACGAGTTCTTCGGTGTCCAAAGCCCCTGCGCCGTCTCGACCTCGATCGGCGCGTCGATCACGATCGTGGCGGGCGTATAGCCGCTGTCCAGCGCCGCCGCAAACACGAATGGCTTGAAGCTGGAACCGGGCTGACGCGCGGCCTGCGTGGCGCGGTTGAACACGGAATGCTGATACGAGAACCCGCCCTGCATGGAAATCACGCGGCCCGTGTCCACGTCCATCGCCATAAAGCCACCCTGAACCTCTGGCACCTGCCGCAGGGTCCAGCGCACGAATGACCCGTCGCTGTCTGCGGTCATCCGGCGGACGTGGACAATATCGCCGACGCTGACCAGATCGCCCGCCACCTGCGCCTTTTTGCCCAGACGCCCGTCACCCTGACGTTTGCGGGCCCATTGAACGTCCTTTGCCGGAATCCAGTGGCCGTCGGCGTCATCCTCGACGCCCTCGATGCCAATGCGGGCGTCATTATCGCCCACTTCCAGCACCACCGCGACAGACCAGCCCTCGATGTCGCGGGCGATTTTGACATCCGCCAGCGCGTCTCGCCATGTGTCAGCGGTCAACGACTCTGGCGGAAGAACCTTGTTCGTGCCGCGCCAGATGCCCTGCCCGCGGTCAAAGGTTTCCAGACCCGTGCGCAAGGCCTTTGCTGCCTCTGCCTGCATTTCGGGATCGACGGTCGCGCGGATCGTCAGACCACCGGAAAAGAATTCGTCCTGCCCGAAATCGCGGCTCAGCTGGCGGCGGATTTCGTCGGTGAAATAGTCGCGCGGCGGCAGCGCCTGCTTGAACCCGCCGTAATCGCCGTTCTGCACAGACATCAGCGGCGATGCGATCGCCGCGTCATAGGCCTGTTTTGTCAGATACGAGTTCTGGAACATCTCGCGCAACACGAAGTTCCGCCGCTCTGTCGCGCGCGTTTTCTCGCGGACGGGGTGGTAGGTCGACGGGGCCTTGGGCAGCGACGCAAGATACGCCGCCTCTTGTGGTTCAAGGTCGCTCAACGTCTTGTTGAAATAGGTCTGCGCAGCAGCGGCCACGCCGTAACTGTTCTGCCCCAGAAAAATCTCGTTCAGATACAGTTCCAGAATTCTGTCCTTGGACAGGGTCTGTTCAAGCCGTGTTGCAAGGATCAGTTCCTTGATCTTCCGCTCGGCCGAACGGTCGCCGGACAACAGAAAGTTCTTCATCACCTGCTGGGTGATGGTCGAGGCGCCGCGCACGTTCTTGCCGCGACTGGCGACCGCATCAATCGCCGCCGCGATTATGCCGCGGGCATCATAGCCCTTGTGGGTGTAAAAGTTTTTGTCTTCGGCAGAGATGAACGCATCCTTGACCAGATCGGGGATCTCGTCAGAGGGTGCGAACAGCCGCCGTTCCGTCGCGAATTCGTCGATGATCTGCCCTTCGCCCGAATAAATCCGGCTGATCGTGGCAGGCGTATACTGCGCAAGCTGCTCGTGGTTGGGCAGGTCGCGGCCATACATCCAGAAGATCGCGCCAAGGGTGAACGCAGCCGCAAAGACCGCGATGGTCAACCAACTGAAGATAGCGCCGATAAATGAGAATATAGCCCTGATCACAAAGAAATCCTTACCCGTTTGACGCACTATATACGCATCCCGTGCGGCAGGGTCAAAACGAGTCCCGCCGAATTCGGCCAATTCACGCCATGTTTTCCGTCACGTTTAGGCGAGACCGGGGCCACACCGCCTACTGGCGCAACAATCCCGCCTCGGCAGCGTCGCTGACGGCCCAGGATTGCAGCGCCTGCCTGATCCCCATGATTGCGCGCGCGCGCCATTCCGGCGTTTGCAGGTTCTTGATGTCCTGCGGGCTGGACAGAAACCCGACCTCGATCAGGACCGATGGAAAATCGGGAGCCTTGAGCACGGAAAACCCGGCGGACAGGCGCGGTCGCTTGTGCATCCGCCCGATGGAATCGCGCAATGATCTGACCAGATGATCCGCCAGACTGTCGGATCGCGGGGTCGTGTCGCGCCGCGCCATTTCCATCAGCACCGAGGCGATCACGTCATCCTGTTCGGTCAGGTCGATGCCCGCCAGCAGATCGGCGCGGTCATGGCGCTGCGCCAACAATTCGGATGCCTCGTCCGAGGCGCTGCCCGACAAGGTATAGATCGTCGCCCCCGATGCGCCGCCTTCGGCCAGGGCATCGGCGTGCAGCGACAGAAACACATCGGCACCCGCCGCGCGGGCCAAGGTGATGCGGGTTTCCAGCGGAACAAAACTGTCATCCTCGCGGGTCAGCGTCACCTCGAAATTGCCCGCACGAACAAGCGCCTCCTTCAGCTCCAGCGCGAACCGCAGCATCAGATCAGCCTCGGTCAGGCCGTCACGCTCTGCGCCCGGATCAACGCCGCCATGCCCCGGATCCAGCACAACCTGCAACGGGCGGTCGCCCCTTTGCCGTGCCTTGGGGGCCGGAACATTGGCCGGTTCGGGCAGATCCCATTCGGGATCGCGGGGGGCGCCGGTTTTGGCGGCAAACCCCTCGGCGCTGACATCGCCGAGGCGCAGGGTGACCCGCGCCTTGCCCGTCGCGGCATCTGTCGCCATACGGGCCGTGACCAGCGCCATCGGCCCCGCAAGGTCCACAATCATCCGCGACCATCCGGGCCGGAACGTGCCAAAGCGCACGCCGGTCGCATGGGTGGCCTGCAACAGCGCCTCGGGCGACAGACCAGTCCAGTCCACTTCGCGGAAATCAACCACCAGCCGCAGTGGGTCGGCCAGCGTAAACACGCGGTATGGAACCGCCTGTGTCAACGCCAGATCCACCACCAGCCCGCGCCGCGCATCCGTAATCGACGACCCTGCAGGGTCGATGCGGGCAAGGCCGGAAAACCCCTGCCCATGGGCCGTGGCCCCCAAGATCAGGGTCAGGAAAATCACAAGAAAACTGCGCATCGGCCTCTGGTCCTTTTTTCCCGCACTATAGGCCAAACCCCCGCCCCATGAAACGGGCATCTTGCGCCCCCCCGTGCTGCGCCATCATGACGGCTGGATTGATTGGCCCGCCCCGGCACCGGGAATGTCGCACCCGCCGCACCCTGGGCAGCCATCACAATGAAGGGATCAATCCCCACGCGCCTTGAACTCCGCATGTCCGCCTCGTTAGACTGGTCGTGCTGGCGTTGTCCCAGTGCTGACAGGGCAGGTCAATGGCAGTTGGATCACCTTTTAGATGCATCATCGCGGCGGCCGTTCTCTGGGCCGCGGCCGCCTTGCCCGCATCGGCGCAGGGCCTGATCCGCGACGCCGACATAGAACGTGCCCTTGATGAACTGGCCCGCCCGATGATCTCGGGCGCGGGCCTGAGCCCTGCGCAGATCAATGTTCTGGTGATACAGGACAGCGGATTGAACGCCTTTGTCATCGACGGGAAAAACATATTCGTCACCTCGGGCCTGATCCTGAAGCTGAAGCGCGCCGAACAGCTGCAATCCGTTCTGGCGCATGAGGTGGCCCATATCGCCAACGGCCATATCATGCGGCGCGCCGTGAACACCCGCAACGCGAATACCGCCGCGGGCATCGGCGTCGCGTTGGCCGCAGCCGCAGGACTTGCGTCGGGCAACGGGCGGGCTGCAACGGGTCTGGCGCTTGGAACCGCAGGTGCCGCGCAACGCCTGTTGCTGTCGCATACGCGGGCCGAGGAATCCTCGGCGGATCAGGCTGGCATCCGGTATATGGCCGATGCGGGCGCCGACCCCGCCGCCATGCTGGAGGTCCTGGACATCTTTCGCGGTCAAGAGGCGCTATCGGTCGTGCAACAGGACCCCTACGTGCTGTCCCACCCCCTGTGGCGTGACCGCCTGCGCTCGGTCGAAGGATATGCCGCCGCCTACAAGACCCGCGCAAAGACCAACCCGCAGGCCGACTACCTCTTTGCCCGCGCCCAGGGGAAACTTGGCGCGTTCCTCCAGAACCCCGCTGCCACCCTGCGCAAGATCAAATCAGCCGATGCCCCGGATATCGCCCTGATGCGCCGCGCCGTGGCAACGCACCGCAAGCCGGAACCGGCCGAGGCGATCAAACTGGCCAACGCCCTTGTCGCGATGGCCCCGAAAGACGCCTATTATCAAGAACTCCGGGGGCAGATCCTGCTGGAATCCCGTAAATTCCCCGAGGCGGTCGCAGCCTATGCAACCGCCGTCGCCCTGTCGCCCAAACAGCCACTGATCCTTGCGGGCTACGGGCGGGCCTTGCTGGCGCTTGGCACCAAGGACGGGAATTCAAAGGCGCTTGGCGTGCTGGAAACCGCCCGCGCCCGCGACCCCTTCGATCCGCGTCTGCTGCGCGATCTGGCGGTGGCCTACGCCAAGGCGGGGCAAAACGGCATGGCCTCGCTGGTCACCGCCGAACGCTATGCCCTGAATGGCCGGCTGAAAGACGCCAGCACACATGCCACCCGCGCATCCGGATTGTTGCCGCGCGGATCAAGCGCTTGGCAAAGGGCGCAAGATATGATGTTGACTGCTGCCGATGCAGCAAAAATAAAATGAACGGAGACTGAACGCATGACTCGCCTGACCCTTGTCGCAGCTTTCGCGGCCCTGACCCTCGCGACACCCGCGCTGGCCTTTGATGTGACGGCGATGACCGACACGGAACGCGCCGCACTGCGCGCGGAAATCCGCACCTACCTTGTGGAAAACCCCGAGGTACTGGTCGAAGCGATCAACGCGCTTGAATCCCGTCAGGCAGAAGCACAGGTCAATGGCGACCAGACGCTGGTCGAGGTCAACAAGGACGCGATCTTTGACGACGGGTATTCCTGGGTCGGCGGCAACCCGGATGGCGACCTGACCCTGGTCGAGTTCTCGGACTACCGCTGTGGCTATTGCCGCAAAGCCCACCCCGAGGTCGCGGAGCTGGTCGCAGGCGATGGCAACATCCGCTACATCATCAAGGAATTCCCGATCCTCGGGCCGCAATCGCTGCTATCTTCGCAATTCGCCATAGCCGTCAAACAGATCCACGGCGACGACCTCTACAAACAGGCCCATGACGCCTTGATCACCCTGCGCGCCGACGCGACCCCTGAAAGCCTTGCAAAACTCGCCGCTGACCTTGGCCTTGATCCCGCGCCTGTGCTGGCCGCGATGGCGGGGCCAGAGGTGGCAAAGGTAATCGACGACACCCGCGCATTGGCCAACCGGCTACAGATCAACGGCACACCGACCTTCGTGATGGCAGACCAATTGCTGCGCGGCTATGTGCCACTCGAGGGCATGCAACAGATCGCTGCCGAGATCCGCAAACAATAGAACAAAGGGGCTGCACATCCTGCGGCCCCCTTGCCGTTCTTCCTTCTGAAAATATCCGCGCCGCAGGCATCCGGCCCGCAGGGCGGATTATTCAGCAGCCTCAGCTTCGGTGGCCGCCGCCTCGATCTGAGCCGCCTCGATCTGCGCCGCCTTCGCTTCGCATTGCTCGACGATGTGGTCGACCATCTGCTCGTTCGACAGCTTGTGGCTTTGCTTTCCCGCCAGATAGACCATGCCGGACCCGGCCCCGCCGCCCGTGAACCCGACGTCGGTCATCAGCGCCTCGCCGGGGCCATTCACCACGCACCCGATGATCGACAGCGACATCGGCGTCTTGATATGGGCCAGCCGGTCTTCCAGTGCCGACACCGTCTTGATCACGTCGAACCCCTGCCGCGCGCAGCTGGGACAGGAGATGATCGTGATCCCGCGGTGCCGCAACCCCAGCGATTTCAGGATCTCATAACCGACCTTGACCTCTTCCACCGGATCGGCGGACAGGCTGACGCGGATCGTGTCGCCAATACCCATCCACAAAAGGTTGCCAAGGCCGATGGCCGATTTGATCGTCCCCGACGTCAGCCCGCCCGCCTCGGTGATGCCAAGGTGGATCGGCGCATCGGTGGCCTCTGCCAGTTGCTGATAGGCCGCGGCGGCCATGAACACGTCGGATGCCTTCACGCTGATCTTGAACGCGTGGAAATCGTTGTCCTGAAGGATCTTGATATGGTCCATGCCGCTTTCGACCATCGCGTCGGGGCACGGCTCGCCGTATTTTTCCAGCAGGTGGCGTTCCAGTGATCCGGCGTTCACGCCGATGCGGATCGAACACCCGTGATCGCGCGCGGCCTTGATGACCTCTTTCACCCGCTTCTCGTCGCCGATATTGCCCGGATTGATCCGAAGACAAGCAGCCCCCGCCTCTGCGGCCTCGATCGCGCGTTTGTAGTGGAAATGGATATCGGCCACGATCGGCACCGGGCTTTCGGCGCATATCTCGCGCAGAGCGCGGGTGCTGCTTTCATCGGGCGTCGAGATGCGGACGATATCCGCCCCTGCTTCGACACAGGCCATCACCTGCGCCAGCGTCGCCCTGACATCCGAGGTATCGGTATTGGTCATTGTCTGCACCGCAATCGGCGCATCGCCCCCGACAGGGACGTTCCCAACCATGATCTGGCGGGATTTGCGGCGGTAAATATTGCGCCAGGGGCGAACGTGGTTCAGCGACATGGAACATGGCCTTTTATGTCTATCGGGCGTTACGTCCTAGATAGACCCTGACCAGACCACTGGCAACGCGGAACGCGGTGATTATTCCGTGACCGGCACGGTTTGCGCCTGTGCGACATTCACGATCTTTGCCAGATCGGAATCCGTTGCGATATCGGCCACGGTATAGGCGCCTGTCAGCATTTCGGGCGACAGCGCGACATTCTTGGCGGTCGATGTGCCTGTACCGGCGGGACCATAGGTTTGCCCCGCTACCTTGAAATAGACCGAACCGGAGTTGCCCGCGCGCAGCATTGGCGGCTCTTCGCTTTTCGGAAGGGCGTATTCTTCGCCCGCATCAAGGATTTTCTCGAAGATCACCGTGCCATCGGCACCACGAACCCGCACCCACGCGGGGCGCACGGCAAGAAGGATCACGTCAGCCGCCTGCGGCTCGATGACCTGAACGGCGGGCCCGGCTGCCGGCACGTCATCCG
The DNA here is from genome assembly GCF_052119585.1 of Pseudogemmobacter sp. W21_MBD1_M6. Classification (NCBI taxonomy): domain Bacteria; kingdom Pseudomonadati; phylum Pseudomonadota; class Alphaproteobacteria; order Rhodobacterales; family Paracoccaceae; genus Pseudogemmobacter; species Pseudogemmobacter sp. W21_MBD1_M6. The sequence continues at coordinate 216,801 of NZ_JBGQOJ010000003.1, forward strand.
ACGCGGCCACCAAAGAGACAAGCCTGTCCCGGCCTTCGACAACAAACGCACCCGACGCGGATGGATCAAGCGCCGCAATCGGCCCGTCACGGGCCACCAGAACGGGCACATCCAGCGCCTGCGGACGGTAAAGACGGTCCATCGCCTCGATCGCCGGCGCCTCGAACCCGGCAGATGGCGCGGTTGGCCCGTTGATACCAGCGGCAAGGGCGATTTCTGTCCCGCCCAGCGGGTCAAGATCCGACGTCACGCCCGGAGCCTGATCAATGGGAGAGAGTTGAACCTTTTGCACTTCCTGCAACACGGCCCATCCGCCGTAGCCAAGCCCGCCGATCAGCATCAACAGCACCGCGACAGACCCCAGCGCACCGGGTTCGATATTGGCAAAGACTTTCTGTTTGCGCGGCACGAAGGTCGCGTTGGGATTGGCAAAGGGGTCTCGGTCATCGTTCGACCGATAGGTCATCTTCGCAGGCTTTGGCGAAGATGCCATCGCCGACATCCCGTGCGCGGTGGCAAAGTTGCCCTCTTCGCAGAATTTCGTATAGGCCCATTCGGGATCAATCGTCAGATACCGCGCGTAGGACCGCACATATCCAGCAATGAACCCCGGTGTTTCAAAGGCCAGGGGGTCGGCGTTCTCGATCGCGGCAATATAGGCTGCCTTGATCTTCAGCTCTCGCTGGACGTCCAGCAGGGATTTTCCAAGGGTGGCACGCTCGCCGCGCATGATGTCGCCAAGCCGCAGATCGAAATCGTCAAAGCCCTTCGGCTCTGTGACTTCTGCTATCTTAGGCGCAAAAATACGCCCGATCATATGATCTGCCCGGTATAAGCCACTGCATGTCCCCAACTGGCTGACGATTCGAAGATGTGCCAACCTATTAAGCGAACATTACCATAGCACAAGGCGATTTGCACCCGTGGAAAGGCCTACCCCGCAAGGTCGGCACGATTCAGCGCACATTGCGCCCACAGACTGTCCATCGCCTTGACCAACCGGTCCATTTCACCGCCCTGATGAACCGGTGACGGGGTAAAGCGCAGGCGCTCGGTGCCGCGCGGGACGGTTGGAAAATTGATCGGCTGGACGTAGATTCCGAAATCCTCCAGCAGGCGATCGGACAGCATCTTGCACTTGACCGGGTTGCCCACATGAACGGGCACGATGTGGCTGCCGTGGTCAATGATCGGCAGGCCCTGCGCCTTTAGCCGCATTTTAAGAATGCGCGCCTGAAGCTGCTGTTGATCCCGCAATTCCTGATGCGTTTTCAGATATTTGACCGATGCCGCAGCCCCGGCCGCAATCGCGGGCGGCAACGAGGTGGTAAAGATGAAACCGGGCGCATAGGACCGGATCGCATCAACCATCCTGGCACTGGCCGCGATATACCCGCCCATCACGCCATACGCCTTGGCCAATGTGCCGTTGATGATGTCGATGCGGTGCATCAGCCCGTCACGCTCTGCAACCCCTGCCCCGCGCGGGCCATACATGCCCACCGCGTGAACCTCGTCGATATAGGTCAGCGCGCCGAATTCATCGGCCAGATCGCAAATCGCCTCGATCGGGCCAAAATCGCCATCCATCGAATAGATCGATTCAAAGGCGATGACTTTTGGCGCATCGGGGTCAAGCTTTTCCAGCAGCGCGCGCAGATGCGCCACGTCGTTGTGCCGGAAGATATGCTTTTCCGCGCGCGAGCGGCGAATCCCCTCGATCATCGAGGCATGGTTCAGCTCGTCCGAGAGGATGATCAGACCGGGAAACAGATGCGGTAGCGTCGAAAGCGTAGCGTCATTGGCGATATAGGCAGAGGTAAAGACCAGCGCCGCCTCTTTCTGGTGCAGGTCGGCCAGCTCAGCCTCGAGGCGTTTGTGATAAACGGTCGTGCCGGAAATGTTCCGCGTCCCGCCAGACCCCGCGCCGGTGGCGTCAAGTGCCTCGTGCATCGCGGACAGCACCTCGGCGTTCTGGCCCATGCCAAGGTAATCGTTGCCGCACCAGACCGTGATCGGCTGCTGCTCTCCGTCGGGACGGCGCCATTTGGCCTGCGGAAAGGCGCCTTTCTGGCGCTCGATATCAATAAAGGTCCGGTACCGGCCTTCGTCGTGTAGTCGCGCAATGGCCGCATCAAGCTTCGCGTTATAATCCAAGCGAAGTCCTCCCTAACAAGTTTCTCTACGGGCCGGACCCCGCGTCTGCATGCATATAAATGCATATGTCGTATCAGGCGAGGCTACAAATTGCCGCGACCCCGCGAAATGATCCATATCAAGCGGATGCAATAACCTTGCAGGCGCGTTTTTCGATATGCGCGGCACCATCGTTGCAGGCCGTCGCGTCATGGTTCCTTCGGCAAGGCAACCAGACGAATCACCTGGATGCCCCTGTCCCGCAGAAAGGGCCGCAACAGGCCCTCGGCCAAGCCCCCGCCCGGTTTTCCGTTCCACGGACCGCAATGCCCCGATCCTAACGCGCCTGTCTCAGGCTGACCACCCCACTGGACACGGCCCCACCGCCTGATACGCTCTGCGCATATCCCATTGCAGGAGCTTGCCCAATGTCCCTTGACGCCGTCCTGACCCGCATCGACCAGGATCTTCCCGAAGCCACCGACCGCCTGCTGGACCTGCTGCGGATCCGGTCCATCTCCACCGACCCGGCGTATCAGGCTGACTGCGTCGCTGCCGCCGAATGGCTGGTGCGCGACCTGACAGATCTGGGCTTTGATGCCGGCGTAAGGCCGACAACCGGCCACCCGATGGTTGTCGCGCGATCAAAGGGGCCGGGGCGGCATGTGCTGTTCTATGGACACTACGATGTGCAGCCGGTCGATCCGCTCAACCTGTGGAACCGCGATCCCTTTGATCCGGCAATCGAGGACACCGCAAAGGGCAAGGTCATACGCGGGCGCGGCGCGTCCGATGACAAGGGCCAATTGATGACATTCGTTGAGGCGTGCCGCGCCTGGAAGGCGGTTCACGGCTCCCTGCCCGGCAACCTGACAATCTTTTTCGAAGGAGAAGAGGAATCCGGTTCACCCAGCCTGATCCCCTTTCTGATCGAGAACAAAGAAGAGCTGAGCGCAGAGGTCGCCCTGATCTGCGATACCGGCCTGTTCGAGTCGACCTCTCCCGCGATCGTCACGATGCTGCGGGGATTACTGGGCGAGGAGGTTGTGATCAAAGGCCCGAACAAGGATCTGCATTCCGGCATGTACGGCGGCGCGGCGATGAACCCGATCCGGGTTCTGTCACGGATCATCGCGGCCCTGCATGACGATACGGGCCGGATCACCGTGCCGGACTTCTATGACGGCGTGACCGAACTGCCCGATGCCATTCGCGCCCAGTGGCAGAACCTTGCCTTTGACCATGCCAGATTTCTTGGAGATGTCGGGTTGTCACAGCCTGCGGGCGAACAGGACCGCACCCCGCTGGAAATGATCTGGTCGCGCCCGACCTGCGAAGTGAACGGCATCTGGGGCGGCTATACCGGCGACGGGTTCAAAACCGTCCTGCCATCCGAAGCGCATGCCAAGATCAGTTTCCGCCTTGTCGGAACACAGGACCCGCACAAGATCCGGGACAGTTTTCGCGCCTTTGTCCGCGCAATGCTACCGCCCGACTGCGAGGTTGAATTCCACGACCACGGCGCCAGCCCGGCCAGCCAGATGGAAATCAGTGACCCCGCCTTTGAGATCGCCCGCAAGGCGCTGACCGAAGAATGGGCGCGGGCTGCGTCTTATGTCGGATGCGGCGGATCAATTCCCATCGCGGGGTATTTCAAAAGTATCCTGGGTATGGATTCGATGCTGTTGGGGTTCGGCAAGGACGATGACCAGATCCATTCTCCGAACGAGAAATATGATCTGGAAAGTTTTCACAAGGGAATCCGCAGCTGGGCGCGCATCCTGTCTGCCCTTGAGGACTGATGTTTGCCATTCTTCTCGGTTCAAATACTCTCGCGCGAAGCGCGTAATATCCTTTTCAAGGATCTTGCCTGCGGCGCGGATATTTTCAGAACAAAGAAGGGCAAAACAAAAGAAAGCTGGCCCTGTGAGGGGGCCAATTTCTTTACCGGTAAAAGTAAAAGTGGCGCGGTTGACGGGGCTCGAACCCGCGACCCCCGGCGTGACAGGCCGGTACTCTAACCAACTGAGCTACAACCGCTAATGCCCACCCGAGGTCTCGCCTCAAGCGTGAGGTGCGTAATATGCACCATTGCCACGACCGTCAAGCGCCAGATAGCGCTAATTTCAACTCTGTGAAAAAGAATGAAGTCAGAGCGGCGCTCATTGGCGATCAAACGCGCATTTCTGCTTTGGCAAAGGCCCCATTAAGTCCTGTTCGGCCCGCCCGCCCCCTGATCCGTCAGGATCAGGGGGCATTCTCGCGCCCCGGAACCGATGTTTGTGGAATCACCCAGAAACGCCAGATGAATTATGAACTGTCGACGCAGGCGATCTGGACGGGACGCGCGCAGGACCGCGCTGATGGCCCATGCCTTTTGTGTGGTCGCCTGTCGCATATCGTGCAGACGCGTTCGACTGGCATGGCCACACGGTATGTCCGGATTGAAAGGCGGTAAGTGGTGGGTAATGACGGGCTCGAACCGCCGACATCTTCGGTGTAAACGAAGCGCTCTACCAACTGAGCTAATCACCCACTGACGCGCTATTAGCCCGAAGCGCGGGGCGCATGCAACCCCTTTAAAGACAAAAAGCGCACCAATTTTCATGGTGCGCTTTTCAGGAATGAGGTGGTGGGTGATAAGGGATTACAAACCAAGCAGTCACTTTCCCCAATGTTTGTTGACAATCAGATGGTTACGGATGAAATATTGGTCTGAATGGTTGGTCTGAATGGGGTTTGATCGTGGCAGGAAAAAGCAATAAGGGTGCCCAGCGCCGCATGACGCTGAAGGGCCAAACATGGTGGTTCAAGCGTGACATTCCGCACGATTGCCGCGCTGTCCTTGATGGAAAGACCGCTTGGCTGCGGAGCCTTGAAACTGCAGATGTGCGGATTGCTCAAGGGCGGCGGGACATTCTGGAGATAGAGACGGGCCGCATGTTTGCAGACATCCGCGCTGGCAGATGGAAAGGCCCAGCGGGGCCATCAGCAAGTGATCGTGGCAACCTTTGGAGGGAGGCCTTGTCGGCCCTTTCAGTGGGCCATGAGGCTGACACAGACCAAGTTGGATCAAGGCAAAGTAGAACCCCAACTAATGAGGAACTCCAATTGGGATGGTCACTTACGCCGGAGGAGGCTGTGCCAGATGATCTGGAGATTGCGAGACACGCAGAGGAAGCCGAGAGGGAAGCCTTTCGCGGGGCACCCAAGCGGGCCTATGAGGATGCCTTACTGGCGCATGTTCCGGTTGACCATTTTCTTGATGCCTATTTCAACGGAGCAAAGCTGGCACAGAAGACTAAGAATGCGCGTCGCGGGCTTATCAACCAGTTTGCCCGATGGTGTGTTGAAGAGAAGCTGACACTGGACCGAATAGACCGCCGCATCATAGGGCGATACGTCACGCAACGAATTGACGCCATGCATCCAACAACGGCCTATGCACATCTGATCGCCCTAAGACATTACTGGGTTTATCTTCATGCCCGTGGCCATATCTCAAACGGGGATGACAAAGGGGGGGCATGGGTCGGCCAGCAAATCAAAGACAACAGCAGGAGGGTAGAACGTGGCAGCCAAGACACTGAACGTCCGTTCACTGCGGAAGAGGTCATCACGTTGATACACTCCCCCTACCCTGTTCGTCAAAGGCCAGAGTTTCAGGAGCAAATCATGGACGCCTTAAAGATGTCGCTCCTCTCTGGAATGCGGATGGCTGAGGTGCTGACTTTGTGGGCTGGAGAGGTGCATGATGGCGTGTTCGACATCCAGCAGGGCAAGACCGACGCGGCAGCACGGAGGGTGCCAATCCATCCTGACCTCGTTGAAATTGTTGAACGAAGGACTAAAGGCAAAGGACCGGAGGAATGGCTATTCCATGAGCTACAGAATGAGCGTGACGCTGGCGATACATTCGGCAAGAGGTTCCACCGTTACCGTCTGAAGCTGGGCGTAGACGATAAGCATGCTGACAGGCGAAGGAGTTTGGTCAACTTCCATTCAGCCCGTCGATGGTTCGTACAGTCAGCCCGAGATGCGGGGCACCCAAGTGAAACCGTCGGGGACGTGGTGGGGCACGTTCCAAACAAGAGGGACATCACTTTTGGAGTCTACACACGGGGAGCGTCTGAGGCCCACAAACGGCAATGCGTAGAAAGCTTGAAGTTGCCCATAGCCGAGGCCCCCTAGCGGAGCATGTGCCCCGCCCAAGATGCCCTGCGTCTAGGTCAGGTATTGCGGCTCAATTTGATATATCCAAGCTGAATAGCCTGCCGAAAAGGCATCTGCCCGAAGCCCTGAGCGGTAAGGTCTAGTCGCCCCCCCAACCACCTAGTCGGCTGAACTTAATGCCCGCGTCATACAAAGCCTCCTCCACATTTGGGGGGTCAACCTTATCAGCAGACATGGCAAAATCTTCGTATCCGTCCGGTCTGACTGCCCTGCCTGCGTGATGGAGTGGGTGATAGTGTCCACCAAAGAAGTGGACATCTTGAG
>NZ_JBGQOJ010000004.1:0-214970 GCF_052119585.1 Pseudogemmobacter sp. W21_MBD1_M6
GGCTCTAAGGAGGACAATAAGCGAGATGACTGGGAGGTGTTGGCGAATGGGCTGGACTTCGGCTTGCTATGACCGTGCATGATGTAGTAGGTTGCCGCGTAATTTTTGATGACCTAGAGAGCTTGTACAAGTTCAGAAGTGCTTTTAATCGTTCAAGATTTTACCATAAACGGCGACAGAAAGCCCGTCACGACGGTTCCAAAGTGGATGCATATAATTACATAGAAACCCCCAAGGCCTCGGGATACAGGGGAATTCATGATGTATTCGAATATCGTGCGAAGCAGTCTGGGCCAAGCCGAGCTGTGGGTGGTGAAAAATGGAATGGCTTACACATCGAGATCCAGTATCGGACGCGGGTCCAACATGCTTGGGCAACGGCAGTTGAAATATGTGATAATTTTACTGATAATCACGGGAAGTTCTCGAATGCTCCTGAAGATTATCTAAGGTACTTCATCCTCGCGAGCGAAATCTTGGCCCGTCATTTCGAGCCTACTGCATCTCGGCAGCTGAATTTGACTGATGTGGAGCTCAAGAGCGAGTTTTTGGTGCTTGAGGGTCAGCATGGTATGCTGCGGACGCTTGTGGGTGTACAGCCATCTCAAGCGGAGTTTTCATTTAGTAAGCACACTTTGCTCATTTTTAACGAGGGCTCCGATGGAACGGAAGTCCGAACCTACCCAGATTTCCGGGCGGCTATCAAGGCATATTTTGAGCTGGAAAGAGTAAAGTCAGATGGCGTTGATGTCGTTCTTGTCGCGGCGGACGACCCGGAAAGTGTTCGATTTGGATTTCGAAATTATTTTTCCGATGCTCGTGAATTTGTCAGCATGATGGATGCAGCAATGGCCTAAATTGCCCCTATCACAACAGCCCCCCTACCCAGAAAACTGAGGAATTCCATGCATCTAAAATGATGTCATAAAAGGAGTTTCATCATGTTGCCTACCGCAGTCATCTGGGTCCTGAGGGCCTTGATCGTCAATCCAGTATCAGCCCACTTTTCAATCAAGCGACGCGCCTTCAACCTTGGCTGGAAGGGGGAGGTCACCCTGTGCATCGTCCTTGCCATCCTGCTCTCTCGGGCGGGGTAACCGTCATGGACAACCTCAAGCTTACAATCGGGGACACCGTGACGATCGCGGCCTTTGATGACGTCCCGGAACACCTCTTTACGATCCAAACCCTATGGCCGCCCACGGATGACGGAGGAACTGAAGGAAGTCGGCATCGATGTGGGCCATCCGTTGCCCGGCAGCGGTCTGCCTGCAAACCGCGAGAGGGGGCGTGTCGGACGCCCCCTCTCGGCAGAATGCTTCGCAGTCGCCTGCCGGGCAATGGATGCGTGACAACGGGATCTCCGTTGAAAGAACGCGCAAGTTCAAGGCGACCACCGACAGCGATCACACGTTCAACATCGCCCCGGACCTGCTGAAACACGACTTCAGTGCGGCCGGGCCGAACCAGAAATGCCCTCTCATGGTTTGCAGGCAAACCATTGCCGGGTAGCAGGCGGGCGACATCAGCTACATCTGGACCCGCGAGGGGTGGCTGTATCTCGCGGTGATCCTCGACCTGCACTCCCGCCGCGTGATCGGTTGGGCTGTCAGCAACCGGATGAAGCGTGATCTGGCGATCAGGGTCCTGAAAATGGCCATTGCCTTCCGAGCTCCGCCCAAGGGCTGCATCCATCACACCGACAGAGAATGCGGCAGTCGAGACGTTCTTCAAGAACATCAAAGCAGAGCTGATCTGGCGACGGTCATGGGAAACCCGGCGGCAGGCTGAAATGGCAATCTTCGAATACATCAATGGCTTCTACAATCCACGCCGACGACACTTAGCATTGGGTTGGAAAAGCCCTGTCGCCTTCGAACGGAAAGTGGCCTAAACGAGCACTTGGAGCGGCGCTAAAGCGTGACAGGTCCACTCTTGCGCGGTCTTGTCACCACGCAGCGCCTCAAGCGCTAGTGTGGCCTAAAACTTGCCTGAAAATCTACGTCTCGTCATCACCTGTGTATCCTGTCTTCATGATTAGATACATCTTGGCACGCTGCCCAGTTTTGCCGGAGCACTTCAAATAGACCGAACACCTATTTGCCCAAAAGTTGGGGAAATTCAGGGATTTCGCGCTGTGCGATCAATAGTTGTATTTACCGTCGCTCTTGCCGTGACCCTTTCCCTTTCCTTCGTTTTCGGTCCCGTTCCCGCCGCCTTTGCCTTTGCCGACACCGCAATTCCCGGTGCAAGCATCGCCGTTGTCGCCACCGTTGTCGTCGCCATTGCCATTCCCGCTATCGCCCGCTCCGCTGTCGCCTGAGCCGCCGCCATCCGAACCGCTGTCGCCGCTATCGCCCGAACCACTTGCAGAACCGCTCAAGTCGAAGTTCGCATCGTGCATACCATCACCGATATCGCGGGAAAGTGACCATACGCCGCCGCTGACGGATGCGACAATGGCCAGCGAAAGCGCGACAGCGCCAAAGACCACGACAACATACTCTACAGTGACGGCACCGTCCTCGTTTCGGAAAAACCCGGGGCGGCGGGCCGTGCCGGACAGCCGATTTTCGACACTGGGCCGGGCATCGCTGTCGCCTGTGCGCACACTGCCCCCACCCGCAAAAAATGCCCGCCCGATGTGTCGCATGATAGTCGTGCCTTCCGCTTGATCGAGAGGGCGCCTGTGTGACGCAGCCAACCACAACCGACGATCAACGCGGCTGCGGGCAGACTTGAAAACATCATGACTCTTTAAACAGACAACCCTCGGGGCGGGTTGAAATGCGATCAGCGCGACGGGTCAAACGACTGGCAAAATGCCGAACCGAAAAGACCGCCACACCATACTATTAACACAACCCTTGGGTTAGCCAAAGTTCCGGGCTTTTCTAGCGCTGGAATATGTTCTAATTTTGTCACCATGCTTTTAGCGCGCGGCGCCAGCACATCGGCGATATTCGCATCTACTGCTTTAGTCGCACTGCCCTGCCCCCAACGATGTGCTAGGATTTAAGGACTTCCAATACGAAAGCCGCCAACAATGCACGTTGCCGCTACGCCCATATGCCCGAAGCTGCGGAATGTTCTGGTGATCGACGATCACCCGTTGTTCTGCGAGGCGTTGTCGATGACCCTGCGGAACGGTCTGGCGGTCGATCGGATATCTGTTGCGAACAATCTGCAGGATGCCCTGTTTCAGTTGCAGGGCGGGCTATCGCCGGATGTGATCCTGCTTGACCTCAATCTGCCTGATGTCGATGGGCTGGACGGGTTGGTCCGGCTGAAAATGGCCAGGCCCGACACACCGGTCGTCGTCGTGTCGTCGCTGTCGGAAAACGCGATGATCACCATGGTGATGCGCGAAGGGGCCGCCGGTTTCATCCCGAAAGATTCACCAAAAGACACGATCACGCAGGCCTTTGCCACCATCTGGAACGGGGGATCGTACACCCCCGATGACTATGTCGCGCCAGATGAAAGCATGATGCAGAAAGACAACCGCGACGCCGTTGCGCGGCTGGTCACCCTGACTCCGCAACAATCGTGCATTCTGCGCCTGATCTGCGAGGGTAAACTGAACAAACAGATCGCCTATGACCTGTCGATCGCCGAAACAACCGTAAAGGCGCATATGACGGCGATCCTGCGAAAGCTGGGCGTGCACAGCCGGACGCAGGCGGTTCTGGTTGCGCAACAAGCAAGGTTCGACACGATCCTGAATACGGGTATACTGGATTAAAGGGTTTGAAAATCTGGCATGGGAGGCGGCGTTGACAGGGGGGGTTGATCCTGTTGGGGCGTTGTCCGGATTTGGGAGTGTTGTTCGACGGGCATCGTCAGGTGCCCCGGATCCGTATGATGCGGTGCGTGACATTCACACTCAACTGGGTAACGCAAAGTTTGCGTTGGTGACGATCTTTCTGTCACCAGCCTATTTCCGGCCGGATACCGCACAGGCGATCAATACGATCTTCGGGTCGACGCCCGTCATCGGCTGCACAACCGCCGGAGAGATCACACCCCTTGGCGTCAAAGACGGGCACATGGTTGCTGTCGGCTTTCCGGACAACTGCTTTTGCGCTGCGACGCGGTTTGTTGTCGAACCCAGAACCACAAGAGACCCCAGTATGACAGAGGTGGTGCTGGAACAGTTGAACGAAGTCGCCCGCAAACAGCCCGATTGGGGCAATGAATTCGCGTTTTTGCTGAATGACGGGCTTGCCCGAAACGAAGACCGCGTTGTCTCGCTGGTCAATCCGGCGCTGGGGATGGTTCCGTTGTTCGGCGGCTCTGCCGGCGACGGGCTCAGTTTTAAAGAGACCGCCGTTTTCGCCAACGGGCAATTCCATCAACATGCCTCGCTTTTGACGGTGTTCCGCACAAGATGCCCGATCAAGGTCTTTCGGTTCGATCACTTCGGGCCGACCGCGACCCGCATGGTCGTGACCAGGGCCGACCCCGAAAAGCGTCTGGTCAGCGAGATCAACGCCGAACCCGCAGCCGCCGAATACGCGCGGATGGTGGGCAAAGACCCCGGTCAGCTTTCGCCCTTCGTCTTTGCGGCCAGCCCGGTGATGGTGCAGGTCGGCGGCCAATATCACGTCCGCGCCATCCAGAAGGTCGAGGACAACGGCGACCTGCGGTTTTTCAGTGCGATCGACGAGGGGCTGGTTCTGACGGTCGCGAAGTCCGAGGACATCGTGCTGCATCTGGAACGGGAACTGGCGAAATTGTCCCAGAACGGTCGCCCCGACGCAATCGTTGCCTGCGAATGTATCCTGCGCAAGCTCGAGATTGACCAGCGTCAGGCCAAGCGTAAAATCTCGGCCATCATGACCGATTACAACGTCATAGGTTTCAACACCTACGGCGAGCAATTCAACATGCTGCACGTCAACCAGACATTCACCGGCGTCGCGATCTATCCTCCGGCAGCGATTGATGACTGACGCGCAATCCATCGTTTCGATCCTGAACCCGGACGACTCTCTGGCACGCCAGAATGTCAAGCTTCAGCGCATTGTCGATGTCCTGATGCAGCGGGTCGAGTCCGGTGGCAGCGACGGGTTCAACAGCTATTCACACTTCCAAACCGCCGTCGCGCTTGAGGCGCAGGTCCGCGCCCGCACCAAGGATCTGGAAGACGCGCTGGCGCAGTTGAACCAGTCTAAGGGCCGGCTGGCCGATGCCAAGCAAGAGGCGGAAACAGCCCGAGAGGATCTTTCCGGCGCGCTGGAAGCCGTGAAAGAGGGCTTTGCCCTGTTCGATGCGGAACAACGCCTGATCATGACGAACAGCCGTTTTGCCCGAATGTTCCCCGATGTGGTCGTCCACATTGCCCCGGGTCTTGATTTTCATCGCTACATCGACCTGATCTCGACCAGTTCCTCGCTGGTTTTATCCGACGGCATGACCCCCGCAGCATGGCGCGCGGCGCGGGTTCTGAAACACAATCTGGCCCATGCGAATTTCATCGTACAACTGCGCGGGGATCGCTGGATTCAAGTCAGCGAACAGCGCACGCCGAACGGCAGCACTGCGGTCCTGCAAACAGAAGTCACCGACATGGTGCGCCTTGAACGGCAGGAACGCGAAAGGCTGCTGGACGATCAGGCCAGGATCGTCCGCGCGACACTGGACCACATCAATCAGGGGGTCTGTATCTTTGACGCAGAGGACCGGCTGGCGGGGTGGAACAATCGTCTGCACGTCCTCATGTCGCCGCCGATGGAGCTGATGCGCGCCGGCACCGGCTTTGCCAGTTTTGTCGAGTATTTCAATTCGTCGCGGATATTCGGGTCCGAAGAGAGGCCGCAAAAGGTCGTCGAATGGGTCAACCAGCGCCGCAAAAGCGGCTCTCTCAGGCTGGAATTAAGCCGACTGGACGGCATCATTCTTGATGTCTTTTGCGAGATGACCCCCGATTTCGGCTTTGTGATCAGCTTTACCGATGTGACGTCCGAACGCGCAACCACCGTGGCCCTGCACGAGGCGAACGAGACCCTGGAACACCGTGTCGTCGAACGCACCACCGAACTGCAACAGGCGCGCGACGCGGCAGAGCGGGCAAACACGTCGAAGTCCAGATTTCTGGCCGCTGCCAGCCACGACCTGCTTCAGCCGTTGAACGCGGCTAAACTGTTCATTTCCTCGCTTGAAGAAACCAGGCTTCTGGCCGGACAAGAGATCATCACAAGCCGCATCAAAAGCGCATTCGACAGCGTCGAGACGATACTGGGCGCGCTGCTTGATATCTCGAAGCTGGATGCGGGCACCTCTGCCACCATTTCCATCTTTCCGCTCAGCAGGCTTTTGCGCCCCTTGGAGGAAGAATTCCAGGCCATCGCCAAGGCAAAAGGGCTAAGCTTTTCAGTGATTGATTGCGGACTGGATGTCGAAAGCGACGCGGCCTACTTGCGCCGGATCATCCAGAATCTTGCGTCGAATGCCATCGCCTATACGGACAGCGGCAAGGTTCTGATCGGCGTGCGCCGACGCGGCACCAACGTCGAGATAGAGATCCATGACACCGGTCCCGGCATTCCCGCAGACCAGCAGGAGCGCGTGTTTCACGAATTCCACCGGCTGACCCGGCAAAAGGACAGCAGCCATGGCATGGGTCTGGGTCTGGCCATCGTGCGCCGCGCCTGTGACCTGCTGCAACACGATCTGAAACTTGAAAGCACCGAAGGGTATGGCACAAAGTTCACAGTCACGGTGCCCTGTCACATGCCAAAGACCGATGGGCATGCGCCCGCGCCCCGCCGCCCGCAATCGCAATCGGCAGATCTGACGGATATGATCACCCTGATCATCGAAAACGAGACCTCTGTGCGGCTGGGTATGACGATGTTGCTGGACAGTTGGGGCGCCAGCCCGATCGAGGCGGCAAACCTGAAACAGGCCGACCGCGTCATCAGCGAACTCGGCGTGACCCCCGATGTCATCCTCGCCGACTATCATCTGGACGAGGGCCTGAACGGCCTTCAGGCCATCAAAGCGCTGCGCATCCGCTACGGCAGCATTCCCGCCGTGCTGATTACGGCGGATCATTCCGCCGAACTTGTGGTCCGCGCAAAGGCCGACGACGTGGTCGTTCTGAACAAACCGCTTCAGCCTTTGCGCCTGCGATCCATTCTAAGCGGGCTTAAGGCACGTATCTAGGCCCAGGACACTTTCGGGTGGGACAATGCGCGGATCACCCCGCGTAACTCTGCCAGACCCCGCATCCGGCCCGCCAAAGGATAGCCGGGATGGGTATCGCGGTCTGCATCCGACAAAATCTCGTGCCCGTGATCGGGGCGGAACGGGATGGCCCAATCGGCGCGGCCCGCCTCATTGCGGCGGCGTTCTTCGGCCAATAGCGCCGCGATCAGATCGACCATATCGGTGTCCCCGTCCAGATGCGCCGCCTCCTCGAATGATCCGTCGGGGTCTTTGGTGACATTGCGCAAATGTGCAAAATGAATGCGCGGCGCGAACTGCCGTGCGATGGCGGGGACATCATTGGCCGGGTTCGCCCCCAAAGAGCCGGAGCACAGCGTCAGACCGTTCGCCGTGCTGTCCACCGCGCCCATGATCCAGCCGATGTCTTCCGCGTTCGACACGATCCGCGGCAAGCCGAGAATGTCGCGCGGCGGATCGTCAGGGTGCACGCACAGGCGCATTCCCAACTCTTCAGCGGTCGGCACGACCTCTTGCAGGAACCGCGCATAGTTGGCCCGCAGTTCGGCGCGGCCAATCCCTTCGTACAGCGTCAACGCCGCCCTTAGCCCGTCAACATCATACCTGTCATAGGCCCCCGGCAAGCCCGACATGATCGACGACAAAAGCGCGTCGCGGTCGGCCTCTGACGATTGCTGGAACCAGATCGCGGCAGCGGTCAGGGTTTCCGGCAGATAATCGGCCTCTGCCCCGGCGCGTTTCAGCATATGCACCTCGAACGCGGCCATGCGCGGCGACGAGAACCGCAAACAGGTGCCCCCGCGCCTGACCGGCGACTGAAGGTCGGTTCGGGTCCAGTCCAGAAGCGGCATGAAGTTGTAGCAGATCACCTTGATGCCTTCGGCGGCAAGGTTCGCCATGGATTGCCGATAGTTGGCAAACAGCGCGACAAGATTGCCCTCGCCGCGCTTGATCCGCTCATGGATCGGCAGGCTTTCCGCCACGTTCCAGTCAAGCCCCGGCGCCGCCTTGCGGATCCCGTCGCGCCGCGCCGCGATGGTGGCACGCGGCCAGACCTCGCCGTAAGGGATTTCGTGCAGGGCAGTCACAATGCCCGTGGCACCGGTCTGTGCGATTTCATCCAGCCCGATGCGGTCGAATGGGCCATACCAGCGCCAGCTTTCGATCATGCCGCGCCCCCCTCTATTGTGCGCCTTGCGCCACTGCGGACAAGCGCAAGATAGGCCTCTGTCAATTCGGGCTTAAGCGCGCGGGCAAGGTCGGATGGGAAAATTTCGGACAGGGACAGCAGCGCCGCAACCTTGCCGCCTGCATCACTTTGCCCGTCAGATACCGCACGCAGCCGCGCCGCTAGCGGGTCTTTCACCTCTATCGGGTTGCCGCCTTCGTCTACACCGCCCACATACCGCATCCACGCCGCCACAGCCAGGATCAGACCGGGGCTTGCACGCCCGGCCTTCAGGTTGTCAGTCAGCGTTCCCAGAATCCGCTGGGGCAACTTCTGGCTGCCATCCATCGCGATCTGCCACGTCCTGTGGCGAATGGCAGGGTTCGAATACCGCTTGAACAGCGCCTCCGCATAGGCGTTCAGGTCTTCGCCCGCAGGCGGGGTCAGCGCGGGAATGATCTCGTTCGCCCAAAGCCGCCGGACATAGGCCTGAAACACAGGATCGGCCATCGCGTCGGAAATCGTCTCGTGGCCCGCCAGATACCCCAGATAGGCAAGCGACGAATGCGTGCCGTTCAACATCCGCAGCTTCATATGCTCGAACGCAGTCACGTCGGGCACCAGTTGCACACCGACAGCCCCCAGATCAGGGCGGGCGTCATTGACGAAATTATCCTCGACAACCCACTGCCGAAATGGCTCTGCCATGACGGGCGCAAGGTCAAGCTGGCCAGTCATCCGCGCCTGCCTATCTATATCGCCAGGTTTTGTCGCAGGAACGATCCGGTCAACCATGGTCGACGGGAACCGCCCTTTGGTCTTTATCCAGTCGGCAAGCGCAGGATCAATCGCGCGGGCAAGGTCAAGAACCACGCCCCGCACCACAGAACCGTTTTCAGGAAGATTGTCGCAGGTCATAACGGTAAAGGGCGGCAGGCCGGCGTCGCGCCGACGCTGCATCCCTCGCACCAGATAGCCAAGCGCCGACACAGGCAGCGGATTGGCGATATCGTGAACAATATCGGGATGCGTCCGGTTCAGCGCACCTGTCGAAGGTTCGTGGCAATAGCCTTTTTCAGTGACGGTCAGCGTGACAATACGGATGCGCGGATCGGCCAGCAGGCCCAGAACCTGTTCGGGGTTCTCGCGCGCGACCAGAACATCCTGCACCGCGTTCATCACCTGCGGCACGTCGCCGTCCGGCCCAAGGGTCAGAACGGTATAGGCGCAGCCCTGCGGCACAAGCGCGTCGCGCATGGTCGGGTTTTGAAGACTGACACCGACAATGCCCCAATCCCCGCCCGAGGCCGCCATCGCCTCGGCGATATAGACCGCGCCATGCGCCCGAAAGAACGCGCCCAACCCAAGATGGACAATGCCAAGGCCGGGGCGGTTTTGGCCGGATGCCGTCAGGCGTGGAAATTCAGCGGGCAAGCCAGCCTCCATCTACGTTAAGAACAGTGCCGTGAATGTATTTCGCGGCGGGCGATGCAAGGAAAACCGCTGCCTCGCCGATGTCGTCCGCCTCGCCCCAGCGACCGGCCGGAATGCGGTCCAGAATGGCAGCATTGCGGGCCGGATCCGCGCGCAGGGCGTCGGTGTTGTTGGTGACGATATAACCGGGGGCAATGGCGTTCACGTTGATCCCCTTTGCCGCCCATTCATTGGCCAGCAGTTTGGTGATGCCCGCGACGCCGTGCTTGGATGCGGTGTAGGACGGCACGCGGATGCCGCCCTGAAACGACAAAAGCGAGGCAATGTTCACAATCGCAGCAGGGCCGCCACGGGCAATGGCCGCCTTGCCGAAGGCCTGACAGGTGAAGAACACCGCCTTCAGGTTTACGTCCAGCACTTCGTCCCAGTCGCTTTCGCTGAAATCAACAGCATCGGCGCGGCGGATGATCCCGGCGTTGTTCACCAGAATGTCGATCTGGCGGTCTGCAAAAACATCCCGCGCCGCCATAGGGTCGGCAAAATCCAGGCGCAGTTCCGTGGCGTTGCCGATCAGCCCGACGGTTTGCGCACAGGACGAACGCCCGGCGCAGATCACATTGGCACCCGCACGGCCCAGTGCCACCGCGATGGCCTGCCCGATGCCGGTATTGGCCCCCGTCACAAGCGCTGTGCGCCCCGCCAAAGAGAAAGCGTTCAACGCAATGTCTCCATGCTGACCATCTCGACATCGCGGTAATCCACGTTGTCGCCCGCCATCGCCCAGATGAACGTGTAGGCACCGGTGCCCGCGCCGCAATGGATCGACCAGGGCGGCGACAGCGCCGCATCCTCGTTCTTCATCAGCAGGTGGCGGGTCTCGTCCGGCTCTCCCATAAAGTGGAAGACGCGGGCATCGGGGGCCAGATCAAAATACAGATAGGCCTCCATCCGGCGATCATGCACATGGGCGGGCATTGTGTTCCAGACAGATCCGGGCGCGAATTGGGTATAACCAACGACCAGTTGGCAGGACTCCATCACATCGGGGTGGACGAACTGGTTGATGGTCCGCTTGTTGCTGCTTTGCGCCTCGCCAAGCTCTAGCTTTTTGGCCTCGGCGATCGGGATCAGCCGCGCGGGAAAGGCGCGATGGGCGGGCGCGGACAGGATATAGAACCGACCCGCGCCGGTAAATTCAACCGCACCGCTTCCCATGCCAAGATACAGCACATCGCCCTTTGACAAGGCGTGCGTCTCGCCCCCCGCCGTGACCGTTCCGTCGTCCCCGATATTGACCACCGCCATTTCGCGACGGTCAAGGATCGACGGCGTGCCGCATTCCTTTACCTCGTCCAGCGTCAGGGACTTGCCCGCAGGAACGGCACCCCCGACGATCATCCGGTCGTAGTGGCTGTAAACCAGCCGCACCTCGCCTTGACGGAACAGGTCGCCGATGTGGAAATTGTCGCGCAGCGCGGTCGTGTCCATCGCCTTGGCGGCATTCGGATCAATGGCGTAACGGGTTTGAACGGTCAGCATAACGGTATCCTTTTAAAGAAAGTCGTCGCGGCGCGGCGTGAAGGTGTCGATCAGAACACCGGCTTTTTCACAGTGGCAGCCGTGTTCGGCATTGGACGGGATGACAAAGCTGTCGCCTGGCCCAACGGTGATTTCCTTGCCCGCAACGGTGAAAACGAATTGCCCCGACTGGACATAGGTGGACTGGATATGCGGATGATGGTGAAGCTTGCCGCGGGCGCCTTCGTCAAAGGTAAATGACACCACCATCAGCTCCGGTGCCTCGGACAGAACCTTACGGATGACACCGGGGTCGGCGGCGACAGCGGGAAATGTGTTCAGCATGGGGTATCCTTAGTGGAACAGGGCTGGCAGCCAAAGCGACAGCGAGGGGATATAGGTGACCAGCATCAGGGTCGCGAAGGCCGCGCCATAGAACGGCCCGATGGTGCGCACCGCCTGCCAGACCGGAATGCGCCCCACCGCACAGCCCACGAACAGCACAGCCCCCACGGGTGGCGTGCACAGGCCGATACCAAGGTTCAGGATCAGGATAACGCCAAAGTGGACCGGATCAATACCGAAGGCCACAGCGACCGGCAGGAAGATCGGCGTGGTGATAACGATCAGCGGAGACATGTCCATAAAGGTGCCAAGGATCAGCAGCACGACGTTCATCAACAAAAGGATCACGATCGGATTGTCCGACACTCCCTGAAGCAGCAGCACCATAGAGGTGGGCACCTTGAGATAGGCCAACAGCCAGCCGAAGGATGCAGCGCATCCGATGACCATCAGAACCATCGCCGTTGTCCGCACCGCAGCCTTTGTTGCCTCGATGAAATCGTGAAAGCTAAGCGACCGGTAGACAAAGAAGGTGACCAGCATCGCATAGACCACCGCGATATTCGAACTTTCCGAGGCGGTGAAGATACCCGACCGGACGCCACCGAAGATGATCGCGATAAGGATCAGACCAGGGGCTGCGGATGCCAGGATTTGCAGCAGGGCACGCCCCCCCGGAAACGGCTCTGTCGGGTAACCGCGCTTGCGGGCCACATACCAGGCGGCGCACATCAGTGACAGCGCAAGGATAAAGCCGGGGATGATGCCTGCGGTAAACAGGTCGGCGATGGAAATCTTCCCCCCCGCCGAGATCGAGTAGATGATCATGTTGTGCGACGGCGGAATAAGTAGGGCGATGATCGACCCCACAACCGTGATGTTCACCGCATAGTCCACGTCATAACCGCGCTCTTTCATCTGCGGCACCATCAGGCCGCCGACAGCGCTTGCATCGGCTGCGGCGGAACCGGACACGCCCCCGAACATAACAGAGGCCAGAATATTAACCTGCCCCAACCCGCCCCGAAGGTGGCCGACCATGGCACCGGCCAACGCCACAAGCCGCCGCGCAATATCGCCCCGCACCATCAGATCACCGGCAAAGATGAAGAACGGGATCGCCATCAATGCAAATACCGACACGCCGGAATTCAACCGCTGGAAAACAACGACCGGCGGCAGTCCCAGATAGGCAACCGTGACAAAGCTGGACACACCCAGACAAAAGGCGACCGGCGTGCCGATCAGCAAAAGAAATACGAATGTTCCGAACAGAACCCAGAGTTCCATGATCAATCCTCCAGCTCTGTTTCGCCAAACCGGGCGGTCGGCAGTCCTGCGGCGCGGCGCGCGACCCGTTCCACCGAGAACAGGATCACCAGAATGCCGCCCGCAACGATGGGAACGAAATCGAACGCGCCCGAAATTCCAAGGCTGGGCAGCTTGTTGCCAGCGGTCTTTGCGGCAAGTTCCCAGCCGAACCAGACCATGCCGCAGCCAAAGCCCGCGACAACAAGGTCCGACAGGGAATGCAGGAACAGTTTCGCTCGTTCGGGAATGACGTACAGCAGGATGTCGAACGACAGATGATACCCTTCGCGGATACCGACCGCGGCGCCCAGAAAGATGAACCACCCCATGATCATCACCGATGCGGGTTCGGTCCAGGGCAGGCTATCGTTCAGGATATAACGCCAGAACACCTGCGCGGCGATAAACACCGTCATCATGACCAGCCCGATGCCCGCGACCCACAACGCGGTCTGCGCAAGGACGCTGGTCGCCCGCGCCACGGTTTTCATTTGATCTTGCACGCCCGCCCCCCATTCATTGAAACGGCCCGCAAGGATATCCCTGCGGGCCGGATGCCAGCCTATTCAGTCGCCTGAATGCGCTTGACCATGTCCTTCAGTTTGTCCGAAGTGACATATTTCTCGTAGACGGGAACCATCGCCTCGATGAACGGGGTCTTGTCGATGTCGGTGATGATTTCGCTGCCCGCAGCGCGGACTTTGTCCTCGGATGCCTTTTCCTGAGCAACCCAGAGATCGCGCATTACCGGCACGGAATCAACCGCCGCCTGCTTGACCAGCACCTGATCCTCTGGCGTCAGTTTGTCCCAGGACTTTTTCGACATCACCAGAACTTCGGGCACGATCAGATGCTGGTCCAGCGTGTAGTATTTCGCGACCTCGAAATGGCCAGAGCTGTCATAGGACGGCCAGTTGTTCTCGGCACCGTCGATAACGCCGGTCTGGATCGAGGAATACACCTCGCCGTAAGGCATCGGGGTCGCATTGGCGCCCACCGCGCTGACCATGTCGACGAACATATCCGACTGCATCACGCGAAACTTCATGCCCTTCAGGTCGGCCATCGATCTGATCGGCTTTTCCGAATTGTAAAAGCTGCGCGAGCCGCCGTCGTAAAAGGCCAGACCGATCAGGTCGTGATCGCTGAACGCATCAAGGATCTGCTGGCCGATGGGGCCGTCCATCACATTGTGCATATGCTCCACCGAACGGAAGATATAGGGCAGCGACGGCACTTGGGTTTCTTCGATGATGTTGTTGAACGGTCCAAGGCTGACGCGGTTCAGGTCGATCACACCGAACTGGGTCTGCTCGATAGTGTCTTTTTCCTCGCCCAACTGGGCAGAATGGAAAACCTCGACGCAGACGCGCCCGTCGGTCCGCTCTTCCAGCATCGCGCCCATGGCATTGACGGCGGCAACCGTCGGATAACCATCGGGGTGCGTGTCGGACGACCGAAGCGTCACTTCGCAGGCCGTCACAGCCGTTGCCATCGCGGCACTGGCGAGAAGGCCCGCCATAATCGTCTTTACATAGCTCATTGTTTATCTCCTCCCAAAGAATGGCCCGTCAGAGCCGGTACGCTTGCTTTGCAAGCCGGTATGCAAGGTCATGTGCGACCTCGAATGCTTCATCCTCTGCCAGCCGCCCTGTCGCGACCAGCGTCGCAAGATAGGCGCAGTCCACCCGCCGCGCGACGTCGTGTCGTGCAGGGATCGAGCAAAAGGCGCGGGTGTCGTCGTTGAACCCGACCGTGTTGTAAAAGCCGGCGGTTTCCGTTGTCGCCTCGCGAAAGCGGCGCATGCCTTCGGGGCTGTCAAAGAACCACCATGCCGGACCCAGCTTCAGCGCGGGATACACACCGGCCAGGGGCGCCAGTTCGCGGGAATAAGCGGTCTCGTCCAGACCGAACAGGATCACGCTAAGGCGCGGGTCGGTCCCCATCGCGTCCAGCAGCGGTTTCAGCGCGCGGACGTAATCGGTGCGGGTCGGAATATCGAACCCCTTGTCGCGGCCAAAGCGGGCCAGCATCGGGGCCGAATGGTTGCGATACGACCCCGGATGGATCTGCATGACCAGCCCGTCATCAAGGCTCATCCGCGCCATCTCGGTCAGCATCTGGCCACGGAACGCATCCGCCTCTTCGGCGGAACACAAGCCCTGCAATGCCTTCGCGAACAATAGCGCCGCCTGATCCTGCGACAGATCCTCGGTCCGTGCCGTAGCATGGCCGTGATCGGTAGAGGTGGCGCCGTAACTTTTGAAAAACGCCCGGCGGGTGCGGTGTGCGGCCAGATAGCCGGCCCATGTTCCCGTATCCTCGCCGGTCAATGCTCCCAGCTGCATGACGTTATCGGCAAATCCGGCAAACTCGGGATCGACCACCGCGTCGGGACGATAGGCGGTCACGACACGCCCCTTCCAGCCAGAGGCGCGGATCATCTCGTGCCACTTCAGATCGTCCAGTGGGCTTTCGGTTGTGGCAATCGCCTCGATCGCGAAACGATCAAACAGTGCACGGGGGCGGAATTCCGGCTTGGTCAGGCTATCGGCGATATGGTCATAGGTGGCGTCCGCCGTGCTGGCCGACAACCGCGTGGTCAGCCCGAACACATCCTGAAACGCATGATCCAGCCACATCTGCGAGGGCGTCGCCCGCAGCAGGTGGAAATTCTCTGCGAACACCCGCCAGATCTTGCGCCCGTCGGTTTCCGTAGCCCCGCCATCCACGCGCGGCACACCAAGCTGTTCCAGCGGAATGCCCTGCGAGAACAACATGCGGAACACGTAATGGTCCGGCGTGACAAACAACTGGGCGGGGTCGGGGAACGGGTTGTTTTCGGCAAACCAACGCGGGTCGGTATGGCCATGGGGGCTGACAATCGGAAGCGCCTTGACGGTGTCATACAAGGCCCGCGCGATTGATCTGCTGCGGTCATCCAGCGGAAACAAGCGGTCCGGATCCAATTGCGCCATTGCCGACATCCCCCCTTTGACATAGCCGATCCACAAATTAAAGTGGAACTGGCTGGCTGGATAATCTAGTATGTTAGAATATCGGATGTGTCAATCGCACCTAGAGGAGTAAATATGTCAGAGAGCCTTCAGCTTCGCACGATAGAGCCGATTGTCAGGGCCTCGGTGTCCGATCAGGTGTTCGATGCCCTTCACAGTCAGGTTCTGTCGCTGGAACTGCCCCCCGGGTCGAAATTGTCCGAGGCCGATGTTGCAAAACAGATGGGCGTGTCACGGCAGCCGGTGCGCGACGCCTTCTACCGCCTGTCAAAGTTGGGGTTCCTGTTGATCCAGCCGCAGCGGGCAACCACCGTCAGCCAGATTTCGGCCCGCGATGTGATGCGGGCCCGTTTTGTGCGCACGTCCATCGAAATCGAGACGGTCCGAAAAGGCTGCGAGGTTCTGACAGAGGCCGACCATGCCGCGCTGGACGCCCTGCTTGATCAACAACAAGCGGCCGTAGACGCCGGTGACAAAAGCGCGTTCCACCTGTTGGATGACCAGTTTCACAAGGAAATCTGCGATCGTACGGGGCTGTCTTTTGTCTGGGACATCATCCGCGAAAACAAGGCCCACACCGACCGCGTCCGGTTTATGTCATTGTCCTTCGCCTCTCAGACCGCGCTGGACGACCACAAGGCCATCCTGAACGCGATGAAAATGCGGGATGTTGAAACTGCCACCAGATCCATGCGAGAGCACCTCTCGCGGATAGAGGGGATCATTGACCGGTTAAGGTCCGAAAACCATTCTTGGTTTCTGGAGGAAGACCTATGACCAAACGTTTGGTTTCAATCGGGGAATGCATGGTCGAACTGGCCCCCTCTGCGGCAGACCAGTTCAAAATGGCGTTCTCCGGCGATACGTTGAATACCGCGTGGTATGCCCGCCGCTTGTTGCCGGCCAGTTGGCAGGTCGACTATGTCACAGCCGTCGGAACCGACGCCATATCCAGCCGGATGGTGGATTTCTTTGCCTCCAGCCGAATTGGAACCGGGCACATCCGGCGCGAACCGGACCGGACAGTGGGCCTGTACCTGATCGAGCTGACAGACGGAGAACGCAGTTTTGCCTATTGGCGCAGCCAAAGTGCCGCACGACTGTTGGCGCAAGATCCGGCGCATCTGGCACAGGCGTTTGACGGCGCCGATGTCCTATACCTGTCCGGCATCACGCTGGCGATTCTCGACGCTGAAGGCCGCAAAACCCTGATGGCCGCGCTGGACGCCGCACGCGCGAACGGTGCCACCGTCGCGTTCGATCCGAACCTGCGCCCACGCCTGTGGCCCGACACCCAAACCATGTGCGATGCGGTCACCGAGGCCTCGATGCGCGCCGACATCGTTCTACCCTCGCACGAGGACGAGGCGAGCTATTTTGCCGATACATCGGTCGAGGCGACCGCAAAACGCTATGCCGCCTGCGGTGCAGGAATCGTCATCGTCAAGAACGGCAGCGGCCAAATTCTGGCGCATGATACCGGCGTCACCACCACCCATGATCCCGTCACCGATGCAAAAGTCGTGGACACAACCGCCGCCGGCGACAGCTTTAACGCGGGATTTCTGGCGGCGTATCTGACGGGCGGGTCATTGGGCGATGCGGTGGACGCAGGCAAGCATCTTGCCGCAAAAGTCATCGGCGGGCATGGCGCGCTGGTTGATATTGCCTGATCCCGGATAACGATCAAAGGCCCCGACTGACGTTCAGAAGGGGCCATTGTATCAGTGTTTCAGATATCTGCCCGCCAAGGGGCGCGCGCCCGAATCAGGACGGGCCGACGCTGGCAAGATAGGCATAGACGTCTTCCATGCCTTTGTTCAGCTTGAACGCCATTTTGCTTTTGGCGCCATCATCGCCGGTCGCCTCTTTCAGAAAGCCGCTTGGGTCCTGAACATATTTCACAAAATTCACCTCATCCCAGACCACGGCCTTTTCACCGGCCGCCGCCATCGAACTGGAATAGCCTTTGAAACCCGGCACCGCGCCCGCAGTCCGGCCTGCGATGCCATACAGGTTCGGGCCAACTTTTCCGCCCTTCACAATGGCTGTGCCGTCATCGGCCGTGACCGAATGACAGGCTTTGCATTTCTTGAAGACATCCTCGCCGGCCTCTGGATCCCCCGATCCAGCATGGCTGTCGGCAAAAGCAGGGGCGGCAAGCAAAGTCGCCGCGACGATAAGAGCAAATTTCGAGGTCATAGACATCTCCATGGGGTATACGATTTCCTTGTTATACATAATCTTACGCAGCAAGAGTCAAATAGGATGAAAGTGGCATAGCCCGAAAACACGCGGCACAGCCAATATTTTCGTTCAGAAACAAAAAGATACAGCGCTCACGTCTTGGTGCGTGACGTTTCGACGCGTAAACCCGCACCAAAAACCCGTTCGCGCCCGCCCCACCGACCATGTTAAAGGCCATCGCAAACACACCGTATCTGACCGAACCAACCATGAACGCATGACATGACCGATATGATTCCGGCCTGGGTGAACGGCACATTGACGCCCGTCGAAAAACTGAAGGTTCATCAAAAGGGCCTGCGGCACAAGGCCGTTTCCGTCTTTGTCATGGCCGGCGACCGTGTGCTGATCCAGCGCCGCGCGCTGTCGAAATACCATACCCCCGGCCTTTGGGCCAACACCTGCTGCACGCATCCGGCATGGAACGAGGCGGCATTGGATTGCGCGGTTCGCCGTCTGCGAGAGGAGCTGGGCATCACCGGCCTTGCCCCCCTGCACCGCGACACCGTTGAATATCGCGCGGACGTGGGCGGCGGGTTGACAGAGCACGAGCTGGTCGAGATTTTCCTTGCCCCCGCCCCTGCCACATTGACGTGGGATCTGAACCCGAACGAGGTCGAGGCCGTGCGATGGATCACTCTGCCGGCGCTGGCGGCAGAGGTCGCCGCCGCACCCGACCTGTTCACCCCCTGGCTGCGGATCTATCTGGACCGGCACCGGGACACCATCTTTGGCCCTAGGCCCGCAGGCGCTCGCCCTTAGGATCGAACGGCGGCTCTGGCAACAACACCGCGCGATGCGGCCTGCCCAGAATGGCGATGCTGACCTCGTCGCCCGCCTTCAGCGCACCCGCCTTGATAAACCCCATCGCCAGCGACTTGCCGACGCAATAGCCGTAAGCCCCCGACGACACCCGCCCCACCGGCGATCCGTCAGGCGTGAAAACCGGCTCGCCGCCCGTGGCATCCGCGTCAACTGCGTCGATCTCGAACATCACCAACTGTTCGCGCGCGGGGCGGTCCATCACTGCGGCGCAGGCCGCCTTGTTCAGAAAGTCCTTTTCCATCCGGATCAACCGGTCAAGCGCCACCTCTTGCGGCCAATACTCCGGCGAATATTCGCGGCCCCAGCTGCCATAGCCCTTTTCCACGCGCAGCGACATCAACGCACGGCTACCGACAGGACCTGCGCCAAACTTTTTTCCCGCCTCCAGCAACGCCTGATACAACGGCACCTGATGGTCGGTATTGCAATGCAGTTCCCAGCCAAGGTCGCCGGTAAACGACACCCGGATCGCCACGACAGGCAGGCCCGCAACCTTGATCCGCGCGGACCGCAGGAACGGAAACGCAGACGTCGCCAAATCCGTATCAGTCAAACCTTGCAACAATTCACGGCTTTTTGGGCCAGCAACATTAAAACCGCACATATCAATGGTTCTGGACGCAAACTGCGTTCCCTCTGGCAAAGGCCGCGCATCGAAGAACCGCTTGTGATAGCGTTCCGCCATGCCCGACCCCACGATCATGAATTCGTCCGCCGCCAGACGCGTCACGGTAAAATCGCCTGCGATGCCGCCGTTCACCCCGATCAAGGGCGTCAGACAGGACCGGCCCACCGCCTTTGGCATCCGGTTGGCGAACAGCGCGTTCAGCCAATCCTCTGCCCCCGCCCCCTTTACCTCGTATTTGGCAAAGTTCGAGATATCGATGATCCCCGCCCTGTCACGCAGCATCCGGCACTCTGCCCCCACAGGCTCGAACCAGTTCTGTCGCGTAAACCCGTGGGTTTCCAGCACGCCGGGTTTGTCCGCGAACCACAGAGGATGCTCCCACCCGTAGTTCAGGCCGAACACGCCGCCCATCGCCGCCTGCACCGCATAAGCGGGGCGCACCCGCACTGGCCGCCCCGCTTCGCGCTCTTCGTGCGGAAAGTGGATCTTGAACCGGTTGGAGTATTGGTCGCGCACCCGCGCCTTGGTGAACGCCTTGTCGGCCCAGTCGCCGAACCGCGCCACTTCCCAGGCGAACATGTCGTATTGGCTTTCGCCCGAGATGATCCATTGGGCAGACATCAACCCCATGCCGCCCGACTGGCTGAACCCCGGAATGATCCCGTTGCAACAGAAATAATTCCTTAGATCGGGGTGCGGCCCGAACAACACATTGCTGTCGGGTGACCAGATCATCGGCCCGTTGATCACCCGCTTGATCCCCGCCGTGCCGACCACAGGCACGCGGTCGATCGCGCGCATCATATTCTCCTCGATCCGCCCCAGATCGTCGGCAAACAGCTCGTGCCCGAACCCTTGCGGCGTGCCGTCCTCGGCCCAGAACTTCATGTTCTTCTCATAGGCGCCCACCAGCAGGCCCTTGCCTTCCTGCCGCAAATAATACTCGCCATCGCGGTCCGCCACCGAAGGTAAACGCCGATCCATCGCCGCAATTTCGGGAATGGTTTCGGTGACGAAATACTGGTGCTCGGTCGGCATCAACGGCAGTTCGATCCCCGCCAGCGCCGCAACCTCGCGCCCCCAAAGGCCCGCCGCATTGATCACCCACAGGGTGTGGATATTGCCGTTCGGTGTTTCGACGATCCAGCTTCCGTCTGGCTGCTGGATCGTCGCGGTCACAGGGCAGAACCGGTGGATTTCCGCACCCTTCGCCCGTGCGCCCGCAGCATAGGCCTGCGTCACGCCGCTGGGGTCCACGTTGCCGCCATCGGGTTCGTACATGATGCAGCGAACCCCGTCGAAGTTCACCAGCGGGTGCAGGCGCTCTGCCTCGTCGCGGCTGACCTCGTGAAAGTTCATCTTGTAGTATTTCGCCTTGGCCGCTTGCAGGCGCAGCTGATGCTCTCGTGCCTCTGTCTGCGCCAGATACAGCGATCCCGGCTGGAACACGCCGCAGCCCTGACCCGTCTCTGCCTCCAGCTGTTTATACAGGGTCATCGTATAGTGCTGGATGCGGCTGATGTTGGTCATGTCATGCAGCCCGTGGATATTCGCCGCCGCGTGCCATGTGGACCCCGACGTCAGCTCTGATCGCTCCAGCAGGACCACATCGGTCCACCCGAGTTTCGCCAGATGGTAAAGGATAGAGCAGCCGATAACGCCGCCGCCGATCACAACGGCCTGTGCATGGGTGCGCATAAACTGGGGCTTCCTTGTGCTGTGTCCCCTGAGCATCGCCCGACCGGGACATCAACTATGGCCAATTAGCGACATCGAACACCACCATCCGCGCCATATCACCGCCGGGATGGCGCAGACACCGCAGGACCGGGATCACAAGGCAGCGCCGTTGCGGCTTAGGGAACCTCTGGCACGCTCAGATCGAACACCCTGTCGGGAAAGAATTTGGCAAGCCGGATGTCGGCACTTCGGGCGTGGCCCTCCATGCCTTCCATCCGCGAAATCCGCGCGGTCGCTTCGGCCAATGGCCCTGCTGCCGCCCGCGTCGCCCGCTGCCAGGTGACGGTTTTCATGAACTTGTGCACCGACAGACCGCCGGTATACCGCGCCGCGCCAGAGGTCGGCAAAACATGGTTCGGACCAGAGGATTTGTCACCAAAGGCAACGGTTGTCTCCTCGCCCAGAAACAGGGAGCCATAGGACTGCAACCGCGCAAGCCACCAATCCAGATCAGCCGCCTGCACATGCAGATGCTCGGGCGCATAGGCGTCGGCCACGCCCGCCATCTCCTCTGGGGTATCGCACAGGATCACTTCGGCATGGTCGCGCCAGGCCAGCCGCGCATTGTCGCCGTTCACCGCAGGAAGCGCGCCGATCAACACGGGCACCCGCGCCATGACCGCCTTTGCCAGGGCGGCGTCGCTCGTGACCAGCCAGACGGGCGAATTATACCCGTGTTCCGCCTGCCCGACCAGATCGCTGGCAACCAGATCCGCATCCGCCGTCGCATCGGCGATGACCATGCTGTCGGTCGGACCGGCGAACATATCGATCCCCACCTGTCCGAACAAAATCCGCTTAGCCTCGGCCACGAACTGATTTCCGGGCCCGACCAGAATATCCGCCCTGGGCAGGCCGAACATCCCCTGTGCAAGCGCCGCCACCCCCTGCACGCCCCCCATGTTCAAGATAACATCGGCCCCGCAAAGGTTCATCGCAAACAGAATGGCCGGCGGTATCCCCACACCCGCCCGCGGCGGCGAACAGGCTGCGATATGCCCGACACCCGCGACCCTGGCCGTGGTCACCGTCATGATCGCCGAGGCGATATGGCTATACCGCCCCCCCGGAACATAACAGCCCGCCGCACGGATCGGAATCTGCCGCTGTCCCGCGACAAGGCCGGGGATAATCTCGACCTCGCAATCGGTGATCGTCGCCTTCTGCGCCTCGGCAAAACGGCGGATGTTGTCACGGGCAAACCGGATATCCGCCTTCAGCCGCTCGGGCACCAGCGCCTCTGCCCGCGCCAGCGCCTCGGGCGAGACCACAACCTCGCCCTCCCAGCCGTCCAGTGTGCGGTTATAGTCGCGCGCCGCTCCCTCTCCGCCCTTCGCCAGCACGGCAAGCATCGCCTCGACGTGGCCGCGCACGTCTTGCTGCCCGCTGTCAGGTTGGCGCACTGCCTGCTTCAGATACGTGACGGCCATGACCTATCCCTTTGAAAACCGGACGATCGCGTCCACCAGAACATCCATCGTGTCGACCGCAGTCGCACGCGGATCGACCGCCTCCGCGACCAGCGAAAATTCGGTGCAGGCGATCAGTTGCACCACCGCCCCCTGATCCGCCAGATCGGCAGAGGCCCTGCGCAGCGCATCCCGCGCGGCATCACTGGCACCTGCAATCTTAAGCCCCCGGATCGCCGCAAGCAGCGCATCCTCGTCCACCGGATAGGCCGCAACCCGCCCCGCCCGCGCCAGTGGTTCGTCGAACAGCCGCGTTTTGCGCAGCGCCGGCGAGCCGATTATGCCGACCTTGCCCGTCGTCATTTCCGAAGCCCTGTCTGCCGACAACCGGACCATATCAAGGAACGGAATATCGACCGCCAGATCAATCTCGTCGGCATAATGGTGCGCCGTGTTACAGGCCATCGCCAGCGCCTCTGCCCCCGCCGCCCGCAAGCGTTCCGCCATCGCAACCAGCACCGGCGCGGGGTCCGCCCCCGTCCCGTCGATCAGCGCCGCGATCCGGCTTGGCACCTGCGTGTTGCTGTCCACGATCAGCGGCACATGGTCGGCGTCGTCAGCCGCATCCACCGCCCGTACCAGCCGCGTCATCAGATCAACGGTGGCCGCCGGCCCCATGCCGCCCAGAATACCGACAACGCGCGGCGCCATGGATCACTGCGCCTGCGCGGTGAAATCGAACTGCGAGGTATAGCCGAACAAACCCGCCGCCCCGCCGGTGTGCAGGAACACGACCCGTTCGCCCTTTTTGAAATGCCCCTTGCGGATCAGATCAATCAGGCCAGCCGCCCCCTTGCCGGAATAGACAGGGTCCAGCAACAGCCCTTCAAGCTGGGCGAACATGTTGATCGCCTCGAAGGTATCTGCGCGGGGAATGCCGTATCCTTCGCCCACGTAATCCGTGTTCGCCACAACATCCTCGCGCTTGACGATGCCCGCACAGCCCATTTTATCGGCGGTCGCACAGGCAAGGTTGAACACGTTTTCCTCTTGCTTGGCCTTTGGCGCGCGCACCCCGATGCCCAGCAAAGGGATATGCGCGTTGATCGCCTTCAGGCCCACGATCAGCCCCGCCTGCGTTCCCGCGCTGCCGGTCGCGGTCACGAAATGGTCGATCACCAGCCCGCGGTCATTGGCCTGTTGCACGGTTTCAAAGGCGCAATTCACATAGCCAAGCGCCCCCGTCGGGTTCGAGCCGCCACCGGGGATGGTGT
Organism: Pseudogemmobacter sp. W21_MBD1_M6; assembly: GCF_052119585.1. Classification (NCBI taxonomy): domain Bacteria; kingdom Pseudomonadati; phylum Pseudomonadota; class Alphaproteobacteria; order Rhodobacterales; family Paracoccaceae; genus Pseudogemmobacter; species Pseudogemmobacter sp. W21_MBD1_M6. Next base: position 24,108 of record NZ_JBGQOJ010000004.1, read on the forward strand.
AGACCGTCTTGCCCTTGGCGCGGAACGCCTCTGCCACGGCTTCCATCTCGGCGTTCATGTCCAGGCCGGGGCCGCGTTTTTCCGATGTCGCCCCATGCAGATAGTCCAGAAAGACGTTGCCCGAATGGTTGTAATTCGGGTCGTTCGATCCGGTGCGGTCCTCTAGCAGCAGATGGCAGTCCACCCCCAGTTTCGCCGCGAAGGCCGCCGTCTGGCGCGCGTGGTTCGATTGGGTGGCCCCCTGCGTCATCACCATATCGGCCCCCATCCGCTCTGCCTCGGCCATCAGGAATTCCAGCTTGCGGGTCTTGTTGCCGCCTGTGCTCATGCCCGTGCAATCGTCGCGCTTTATCCAGATTTCGGGTCCGCCCAGTTCTTTTGTCAGGCGGTCCAGCCGTTCCAGCGGAGTGGGAAGATGGGCCAGAAACAGACGGGGAAAATGGGCAAGATGCATGATGGGCCTCCAAAGGTTTCGCCCGAACCATAGAACCGCAAGCCCTTATTTCAAAACAAAAAAGACGCACCCCCGACAGATGCGTCTTTTCTGAAAAGCCGTTTCGGGATACCCGAAATCTGCGCCCTGAAATCAACCCTTGCCCTTCCACGGCACCAGCCATTTTTCCGCCATCCGCATCAGAATATCGATGCTGTAACCGACCACGCCGATCAGGATAATCCCCATGATCACGATATCCGTAAGCTGGAACTTGGACGCGACCATAATCATCATCCCCGCCCCGGTCTGCGCCGCCACCAGTTCGGCCGCCACAACCGTGCCCCAGCACACCCCCATCGCCACCCGTGCGCCGGTGAATATCTCGGGCAAAGAGTTCGGGATGATGACGTGCCGCAATATCTGCCACTTGCTGGCGCCCAGCGAATAGGCGGCGTGCACCTTGGAAATATTCACACCCGAGACACCCGCACGCGCCGCAATCGTCATGATCCAAAGCGCGGCGAGAAACAGCAAGATGATCTTTCCCGTCTCGCCGATGCCCGCCCAGATGATGACCAGCGGGATCAGCGCCAGGGGCGGCACGGGGCGCATGAACTCGACGATCGGGTCGAACCATCCGCGAAACCACGACGACAACCCCATGGCATAGCCCAGCGGGATACCCACGATGGACCCCGCCAGAAATCCCCCGATCACCCGCATCAACGACGCGCCAAGGTGCTGCATCAGGGTAAAGTTCTGATAACCCTCGCGCGAAATCTCGATCAACCTCGCCCAGACCGCCTCTGGCGCGGGCAGCCAGATCGGCTCCATCTGCCATCCCTTCGCGGGGGTAAAGTTCAGCGTGCCCTTGGGCGTCATGCTGATTGTGCCATCCGCGACCGTGACCGCCCCGCCGGGCTCAATCGCCTGCCCGTCCACCGCTGTGACGCGGTATCCCGCATCTGACCCGCCCTCGTCATTTGTGTTCACCCTGATCAATCCGCTGCGCCACGCCACCGCATCCACGCTGTCGTCTTTCGCAAACCCGTCGCCGGCGGCCACCGCGGGAATCGCGGGCGTCTCGCCCAGCCTGTGGACCAGAACGCGCACCGTCGCATCATCGGTCTGGCCCGCCGCATTGGTCGCGGTATAGGTAAAGGTGGTCGCGCCCATGAACGGTCCCGGCGCGTGGATCGGCGTCAGTTTCGACCCCGTGAACGCACCCCAGATCAAAAAGATCGACACGACCGAAATAACCGACGCCGCGCGGTTCGGGGTGACCGCGCTTTCGTCGCCGAAGGTCACCGTTTTCAGGCTGGTAAAATCCGAAACCCGCGTCATGCGCCGCGCCAGAAACTTGACCGAAAAGAAGGCGATCACGAAAATCGCGATATACATCAGCAGGATAATCATGCGGACACCTCGGTGCGGCCCATGATTTCCTCCTCCATTTCCCAGATCATCGACAGGATCTCCTCTCGTGTCTCGGCAAACCCTTCGGACTTTTTTACGCTTCGCAGATCGGCATTCACACCCCGTTCTGCGAAAGGCAGGCGGTATTCCTTGTGGATGCGGCCCGGTCGCGGGGCCATCACGATCAGCCGTTCACCCAACAACAGCGCCTCCTCGACGGAATGGGTAATCAGGACAACGGTTTTCCCGGTCTCTTTCCACAGCTTCAGGACCAGACCCTGCATCTTTTCGCGGGTCAGCGCGTCCAGCGCGCCCAGCGGTTCATCCATCAAAATCACATCGGGTTCATTGGCAAGGCATCGGGCCAGTGCCACGCGCTGCTGCATGCCGCCCGACAGTTCGTACACCGCCTTGTCCTTGAAATCCTGCAGGCCGACGACCTCCAGCAGATGGTCCACAATCGCATCGCGGTCATTGCGCGGCATGCCCTTCATCCGGGGGCCGAACGCCACGTTTTCGCGCACATCCATCCATTCGAACAGCGCCCCCTGCTGGAACACCATGCCGCGTTCGGCCGCAGGGCCGGTCACGGTGCGGCCGTTCAGAACGATGCGCCCCTCGGTCGGGGCCAGAAACCCCGCAAGGATGTTCAGCAAGGTCGTCTTGCCGCAGCCCGAAGGCCCAAGAACGGACAACAACTCGCCCTCCACCAACTCCAGCGAGACGTTCTGCAATGCCTGCACCGATGCGCCGTTGGGCAGATCGAACCGCATGGATATATTGTCGATGATAAGCCCTGACATGGACGCTCCCCCATTTGGCCCCAATTTGGCCCCCGATTGGATCGTTACAGGATGTCACGAAAAGGGCGGCCCACCTGCGCAAGCCGCCCCGTTTCGGTCGGGGTTACATACCCATCGCCGCCGTCAGGCCGGCGGTGTTCACCGCGCTGTCATAACTGTCACGGGCGGCAGGGATATTGCCGGTGGTGACAAAGAAGTCCGCCACTTCCTTCAGGAACTTCTGCGACCCGCCGCCCAGCCATTTCTCTGACAGCTGCTCTTCGATGGTCGGGAAGGTGAAGGTTGCCAGCGAATCCGCCGCGTCCGCCTCGCTCATGCCAGCGTCCTTGGCAATCACCGGCAGCATCTCGGCGGACTCCGTCAGGTATCTGGCGTTCATATCCGCCGTGACCTTCAGGAACTTCGCCAGAACGTCGGATTGTTCGGCTGCGAAATTGGCCGGAACAGAGGTGACGTCGAACACCTGAATGCCCAGCGCCTCTTTCTCGGCACCTGTCAGCAGGACATTGCCGTGCTCTTTCATCCGGCGCAGGCCGCCGCCATATCCGCAGGCCATGTCGACACTGCCCTGCGCCAGCGCCGCCGCCCCATCCGACGGGGCCATATCGACAACCTCCAGACTGGACACATCAACGCCGAAATGCTCCATCTGCTTCAGGAAACCGTAGTGGGCAGCGGTTCCAATCGGCACGGCCACCTTTTTGCCAGCCAATTCGCCCGCGCTGCTTTTGTCGATTTCCAGCGCGGTCGCGACAACGCAGTTGTCATTGTCGGAATAGGACACGGCCACATCGGCGATCTGCAAATCCTGACCAGCAGAGGTGGCAACCACAAACGGCGGCACCCCTTGGGACACGGCAATCTGCACATCCCCCGACGCCATAGCCGCCGACATCGCAGTGCCTGTATCGAAGGCGCGCCAGTTCACCGTCACACCCAGCGCCGTGTCATAAAGGCCGTTGGCCTTGGCATACTGGAACGGCATCGGCCATTCGGTGAAATAGGCCACGGTAATCTCTTCAGCGACTGCAGTCTGTGCGCCCGACAAAAGGGCAAGCCCCGCAACCGCGTTCAAAAGTGAAATCTTCAGTGTCATGCTATAGCTCCCGTGTTGGCAGTTCCGGAACGGAACCGTTTTTCGGCAGATGGTCATTGGTGCCACCTGTCCAAATCGCCTTTGCATCCGCCCGTCGAATCGGCGCACGCATCTTTTCATGTTAGGACATCATCCAAGCTTGCGCCTAATGCTGTTGCGCCAAGCCGCCTGACATCACCACGCATAAATGAAATCCAAGGAAATTAACGCCAGTCCGTCAAGCATTAGATCGGCACGGAACCTTGCGGTTTTCTGCACCGGGCAGTCACGGACCAATTGCGGGGCATCAGATATTTGTGATACTTATGAATGCACTACACACATTTCCCCGACCACGAAGACCGGGCATCGCCCTGCGACTGGACTTAACGCAATACCGTCTCTGGCCCTATCTGATTGCCCGAACTTTCGGCAACGTATGAAGGATGGGGATTCCGGCCCGCGCGCCTTTGGCCTATAGTCCCGACACTCCCGCATAAATGGAATACCCGAATGGATGTCAGCACACTTACCAATGATCCCCGTGGCGTTATCGAGGCCGATCGCGCCCATGTCTGGCACCATCTGTCCCAGCACAAGCCCTACGAAACGGTAGATCCCCGCATTATTGTCGAAGGCAAAGGTAACCGCGTCTGGGACATCAACGGCAAAGAGCACCTTGATGCGGTGTCCGGCGGCGTCTGGACGGTCAACGTCGGCTACGGCCGCGAAAGCATCGCCAACGCCGTGCGCGACCAGTTGATCAAACTGAACTATTTCGCAGGCTCCGCTGGCTCTATCCCCGGCGCAACCTTCGCCAAGCAATTGATCGAGAAAATGCCGGGCCTGTCCCGTGTCTATTACTGCAACTCCGGCTCGGAGGCGAACGAGAAAGCCTTCAAGATGGTCCGCCAGATCGCGCACAAACGCTATGGCGGGAAAAAGCACAAGGTTCTGTACCGCGACCGCGACTATCACGGCACCACCATCGGCTGTCTGTCCGCAGGCGGTCAGGACGAGCGGAACGCGCAATACGGGCCGTTCGCGCCCGGTTTTGTCCGCGTGCCGCATTGTCTGGAATATCGTGCCCAATGGGATCTGACCGGCGAGGCCTATGGCATCGCCGCCGCCAACGCGATCGAAGAGGTGATCCTGCGCGAAGGCCCCGACACCGTTGGGGCGCTGTGTCTGGAGCCCGTCACCGCCGGTGGCGGCGTCATTACCCCGCCAGAGGGCTACTGGCCCCGCGTACAAGAAATCTGCGCGAAATATGACATCCTGCTGCACATCGACGAGGTCGTCTGCGGCGTTGGCCGCACCGGCACATGGTTCGGTTACCAGCACTACGGCATCAAGCCGGACATGGTGACAATGGCCAAGGGCGTCGCCTCCGGTTATGCCGCCATCGCCTGCCTTGTCACGACAGACGGCGTTTTTGATCTGTTCAAGGACGATGCCGCCGACCCGATGAACTATTTCCGCGATATCTCTACCTTTGGCGGCTGCACTGCTGGTCCCGCCGCCGCAATCGAGAACATGCGCATCATCGAGGACGAGAACCTGCTGGAGAACACGACCCTGATGGGGCACTACATGCTCGATCTGCTGAACGGACTGATGGACAAGCACCGCGTCATCGGCGACGTGCGCGGCAAGGGTCTGTTCCTTGGCGCCGAACTGGTCGCGGATCGCGGCACCAAAGAACCGGCGGACGAGAAGAAAGTGCAAGCCGTTGTGGCCGATTGCATGGCGCAGGGCGTCATCATCGGGGCCACCAACCGCTCGCTGCCCGGCCTGAACAACACGCTATGCCTCAGCCCCGCGCTGATCAGCACCAAGGACGACATGAACCAGATCGCCCACGCCATCGACAAGGCGCTGACCAAAGTGTTCAGCTAGGCGAAAACGGGGTGGGCCTTGGTCCACCCCGACGCCAGATCAGCCCACAGGACTATTTTTTCTTGCTTTTGCCCTTTGCCTTTTTCGACGCCTTGGCGGGCTTGGCCGCCTTGTTTTTACCGCCTGCCTTGGCCTTCTTTTTCGGCTTTTTGGCAGATTTGGTCTTGCCCGCGTCTTTTTTAGTCGATTTCTTCTTGTCGGTCTTCTTCTTGTCGGCCTTCTTCGCCTTTGGCGCAGCCGCAGCGACCTCCGGTTTCGGGGTCTGCGGTTCTGGCACCTCGGGCACGGCCAACAGGCCTTGCGCTGCTGCGATCAATGCCGCCGCGCGCGCCTCTTTGATCCCCGGAACCCGCATAAGATCTGCCGCCGCAATAGCGCCCAGTTGCGGGACGGTTTCGATTCCATGATCGACCAATGCGATGGCAAGCATCGGTCCGATCCCTTTGACATCAGTGATGACGGGCATTTCTGTTTCCTTGGGCTGTTGAACGAAGGCCGGCGCACGGCCCGCCTTCGTTAGGTCATGAAAGGGCTCAGGCCGCCTTTTTAAGGGCCTTTTTTGCCGATTTCAGCTTGGCTTCTTGCTTGGCCACTTTCGCCGCCCGCAATTTGACTTCTTTTTTCAGGTCTTTGATGTTTGATTTCTTAGACATGGTAGTTTTCCTTTTTTGGTCAGTTTCGCCAAAGGCCCTAAACCTTGTCGCCACGTTCTTTGATAAACTCCCGAATGAAGCGCCTGATTTCACGCGCCGCACTTGTGTCCAGCGCGTCACACAAGGCAACGAACGCGTCACGCTCTGCGCCATTGATGCGAATGATCAACTGGCTGTCCTTCAGTTCTTTCTTCTTCGGTTTATCTTGTGATGCCATGGTCCGGGATACTCCTTCGGCCACTTACCTGTATATCAAACGCATATATTTTGTATATACAATTTTTGTCTTTTTGAGTTTCGCCGTCTCTGCGCCGCCGAAAATAATGCCAGTTTACCCTCGCAGTTAAGGCCAGTATACTGCCCCCATGTCGATCCCCGTGGAAACCTTTTTTCTCGATCCCGAAGCACAGGGCACCCTTCAGGCACAAATCCAGCAGATGGTGGCCTCGGGCATCCTGTCGGGCCGTTTCCGCCGAACGGAAAAGCTGCCCTCCTCGCGCAAACTGGCGCTGCATCTGGGGGTCAGTCGGATCACCGTAACGCTGGCCTATACCGAACTTCTGGCCGATGATTACCTCTCTTCCAAGGGCCGGTCCGGCTATTATGTCTCTGAAAACGCGCCAGAACCGCCCGCCTTTGCCCCCCCGCCCCCGCGCGAGGATACGGTAGACTGGTCACGGGCCATCGGGCAGAAATTCTCGGACGGAATCACGCTGGACAAGCCGCAGGATTGGCGCAGCTATCGCTACTCGTTCATCTACGGACAGGCGGACGAAACCCTGTTCGACCGCGCCAACTGGCGGTTGTGCGCCTTGCAGGCATTGGGTCAAAAGGACTTTGCCGCACTCACCGCCGACTATTACGATCAGGACGACCCCAGACTGATCGAGTTCATCGCCCGCCATATTCTGCCCCGCCGCGGCATCATCGCCCGACCGGGGGAAATCCTTGTCACCCTTGGCGCGCAGAATGCGCTTTGGCTGACGGCGCAGGTGCTTTTGACGCAGCGCAGAACCGCCGCAATCGAAGACCCCTGCTATCCCGGCCTGCGCAATATCCTGAACCAGTCGCGCTGCCACCTGCACCGCGTTCCCGTCGATCAGGACGGCCTGATCCCCGACGCCCTGCCGCCCGATGTCGATGTGGTCTTCACCACCCCCAGCCACCAATGCCCGACCAGCGCAACCTTGCCACTGGACCGTCGCCACACCCTGTTGACCCGCGCCAGAACCGACGATTTCCTGATCGTCGAGGATGACTACGAATTCGAGATGTCGTTCCTGAAACCGCCGTCGCCCGCGCTGAAATCGTTGGATCGGGACGGGCGGGTGATCTACGTCGGCTCGTTCTCTAAATCCCTGTTTCCGGGTCTGCGCCTTGGCTATCTTGTCGGCCCCGAACCCTTCATCCGCGAGGCGCGCGCGCTGCGGTCCGCCGTTCTGCGCCACCCGCCCGGACACATCCAGCGCACCGCCGCCTATTTCCTGTCGCTGGGTCATTACGACGCTTTGGTCCGCCGCATGGGTCTGGCCTATCACGAGCGGCGACAGGTCATGGATAAAGCCCTGCGCGCGCAGGGATTGACCATCGCCGGACGCGGTGCCTTTGGCGGGTCCAGCTTCTGGATGGAAGGACCAAAAGGCATGGACACGCGTCAGCTTGCCCTGACCCTGCGCACAAAGGGCGTGCTGATCGAACCGGGCCGCGCATTTTTCGGCGCCGAAAACCCGCCCGACAATTTTTACCGCCTCGCCTATTCCTCTCTTCCGGCAAGCCGCATTCCCGAAGGCGTTCGCCTGATCGCAGAAACCATTGCCACGCTATGATATCTGGCCCTAACGTGGCAAAACAACTGGCCCTATCTGCCGCCGGACCTTATCCTTAGTTTAGGCGTAACGCGCGACGGCAGACCGGATGCGCCCCATTCCATCCAGCGGAGCGACCCCATGAAAATGACCACCGAAGAGGCCTTTGTCAAAGTCCTTCAAATGCATGGAATCCAACATGCTTTCGGCATTATCGGCTCTGCTATGATGCCGATTTCGGATCTGTTTCCGGTTGCCGGAATCAAGTTCTGGGACTGCGCCCATGAATGCAACGCGGGCATGATGGCTGACGGCTACACCCGCGCCACCGGCAAGATGTCGATGATGGTCGCGCAAAACGGCCCCGGCATCACCAATTTCGTCACCCCCGTCAAAACCGCCTACTGGAACCATACGCCGCTGCTGCTGGTCACACCGCAGGCCGCAAACAAGACCATCGGTCAGGGTGGCTTTCAGGAGGTCGAACAGATGGCCCTGTTCGAGGATATGGTCGCCTATCAGGAAGAGGTCCGCGACCCGTCCCGCATCGCCGAGGTTCTGAACCGCGTGATCCTGCAAGCCAAACGCGCCAGCGCCCCCGCCCAGATCAATGTGCCGCGAGATTACTGGACGCAGGTGATCGACATCACCCTGCCCGCGATCGTCGAATTCGAACGCCCCTCGGGTGGCGAGGACGCGTTGCAACGCGCCGCAGACCTGCTGTCATCCGCCACATTCCCCGTCATCCTGAACGGCGCGGGCGTCGTGATCGGCGGCGCGATCGCCGCTTCGATGGCGCTGGCTGAACGGCTGGATGCGCCTGTGTGCTGTGGCTATCAGCACAACGATGCTTTCCCCGGCTCTCATCCGCTGTCGGTCGGCCCGCTGGGCTATAACGGCTCCAAGGCCGCGATGGAGCTGATCTCGAAGGCCGATGTCGTGCTGGCGCTTGGCACGCGGCTGAACCCCTTCTCGACCCTGCCGGGTTACGGCATCGACTATTGGCCCTCGAACGCGGCGATCATTCAGGTCGACATAAACCCCGACCGCATCGGCCTGACCAAACCTGTGACCGTGGGCATCGTCGGGGACGCCAGAAAGGTGGCGCAGGGCATCCTGTCGCGCCTGTCGGGCGCTGCCGGGGACGCAGGCCGCGCCGACCGTCGGGCACTGGTGTCGCAGACCAAATCCGCATGGGCGCAGGCGCTGACGTCGATGGACCACGAGGACGACGACGCAGGCACCACCTGGAACGCGCGCGCCCGCGACCGCGAACCGGAAAAGATGTCGCCCCGCATGGCATGGCGCGCGATCCAGTCGGCCCTGCCCAAGGATGCGATCATCAGTTCCGACATCGGCAACAACTGCGCCATCGGCAACGCCTACCCGACATTTGAGGAGGGGCGCAAATATCTGGCCCCCGGCCTGTTTGGCCCCTGCGGCTATGGGTTTCCGGCCATCACCGGCGCCAAGATCGGCAGGCCCGATACCCCCGTTGTGGGGTTCGCAGGCGACGGAGCCTTCGGCATTTCGATGAACGAGATGACCGCCATCGGGCGCGGCGACTGGCCCGCAATCACCATGGTGATCTTCCGCAATTACCAGTGGGGCGCGGAAAAGCGGAACACGACTTTGTGGTTCGACGACAACTTTGTCGGCACCGAACTGAACCAAAGCGTCAGCTATGCCGCAATTGCGCAGGCCTGTGGGCTGAAGGGCGTTCAGGTCAGCACAATGTCCGGCCTGACAGATGCTTTGGCCACCGCGGTCACGGCCCAGAATGACGGCGTGACAACCTTCATAGAAATCCTTCTCAATCAGGAACTGGGAGAGCCGTTCCGCCGCGACGCGATGAAAAAGCCGGTCTCTGTCGCGGGCATCGACCCCGCCGACATGCGCGTTCAGGCGGCCGGATAAGTGACAAACAAGGCGGATATCCTGGTTATCAACACGGGGTCCTCCTCGATCAAATTCGCTATTTTTTCGGATGAGCTGACCGAAAAACTTAAGGGAAGCGCCGTCGAGATTGGCGGCGCCTCGCATTTTTCCATCACGGGTCTGGAACAGGCGGGCACGAAACAGGATGTCGATCTGCCCGACCATCGCGCCGCCCTGTCCCATATCCTGAACGCCCTGACATCGCGGGGCATAGCACCGGCGCACTTGCGTGCCGCAGCGCACCGCGTCGTGCATGGCGGGCCGCATCTGACCGCCCCCATGGCGCTGACACAGGACGCGTTGACCAAAATCGCCGCGTGCTCTGCGCTTGCGCCGTTGCACAACCCGCACCAACTGGGCGCGATCCGCGCCCTGTCCGATCTGGCGCCGGACCTGCCGCAATACGCCAGCTTCGACACCGCCTTTCACGCGACCAATTCCGCCGTCGCCCGCCGCTATGCCATCCCCGACACCGCCGAAACCGACGGCATTCTGCGCTACGGCTTTCACGGGCTAAGCTACGCCAGCCTGTGCCATGCCCTGCCCCGGATCAGCGGTGCCGCCCTGCCCGCGCGCGTGCTGGCGTTTCATCTTGGAAACGGTGCCAGCATCTGCGCGATCCGACACGGAAAATCCGTGGCCACGACAATGGGATACTCGCCGCTGGAAGGGCTGACCATGGGCACCCGCGCAGGCAGCATCGACGCCAATGCCGCCCTGAAACTGGCACAGGATCACGGCATCCCCCGCGCCCGCGCGATCCTGAACAACGAAAGCGGATTGCTGGGGTTGTCCGGCTTGACCTCGGATATGCGCGCCCTGATCGCCGAAGGGTCAAGCGCCAGCGCCTTTGCGATCGAGCATTTCATCTACTGGGCCATCCGCCACGCAGGGTCCATGATCGCCGCCATGGGCGGGGTAGACGCGATGGTTTTCACCGGCGGCATCGGCGAACACGCGGCCCCCGTGCGCAGCGGCATCGCCAGGGGCTTCGGCTGGCTGGGCGCACAGATCGACGACGCGGCGAACGCCGCGCACCGGCAGCAGCTTCACGCGCGCGCGTCTGGAATCGGCATCTGGATCGTCCCCGCGATGGAGGAACGCCAGATCGCAAGCGACGCCCTGACCCTGATGGGCGGGCCATGACGCACGCTTACCCCATTGCCAATGTCAGCACCGTAGCCGCCACAATATCGTCCACCGCAGCCCCCCGCGACAGATCGCACACCGGACGGCGAAAGCCTTGCAGCATCGGCCCGACCGCTTGTGCGCCGGCCAGTTGCTGGCACAGCTTGTATCCGATGTTTCCCGCATCCAGTGTCGGAAAGATCAGCACATTCGCATCGCCGCCGCGCACGCCCTTCTTCACCGCAATGCCCGCAGACAATGCCGCATCCGCCTGCACCGGCCCGACCACGTCCAGCCCGTCCAGTAAGGCCACCGCGTCACGCACAAGATCAACGCTTGGTCCGGCACCGGAGTCCAACGTCGAGAACGACAGCATCGCAACCCGCGCCGCGCCCAACAATGCCTGCGCCGACCGCGCCGAGGCCCGCGCAATGCCCGCCAGCTCTGCCGCGTCGGGGGCCACATTGACCGCGCAATCGGCAAAGACCAATTCGCGCCCGTCCGGAAACACCATCAGAAAGAACGACGAAGGCGCGGCAACGCCCTGTGCCATGCCGATGACGATCCCTGCCGCCTCGATCACGCGGCGCGTCGGGTTGGCCGCCCCTGCGACCATGGCGTCCGCCTCGTTTGCCGCGACCATCGCCGCCGCGCGAAACAGCGGTTTTTCCAACATCCTGCGCGCCAGACTTTCCTTGATGCCCCGCACCGACATCAACGCCGCGACATGCGCCGCACTGGCCACATCCGGTATCCTGACCGGCGTCGCCAGACCCTGCGCCGTCAATCGGCGGGCGGCTTCAATGATCCGCTCATCCTGCGCCTCGGGGAAAACGACGCGCCGGGGTGCGGCACGCGCCGCGTCATATGCTCTGTCCAGAACGGTCATGCGATCCTCTCCCGTGCAGGGTATATCACGTCAACCATCCGCCGCCGCGTCAACCCCTGCCGGTCGAACCCCTGACCGAAAACCGGAAAATCCGGCAACTGCACACTGGCAATCCCGCGCGAAATTGATACACAATAGATACACTTCAACCCGAGGGGTCGCATGACGCATCACCAGCCGCAAATCGACACCTCGCCAAGCGTCTCGGACGAGATCCGCAAGACGACCTGCTATATGTGCGCCTGCCGTTGCGGCATCAACGTCCATATGAAGGCACAGCCCGATGGCAAGATGAAGGTCGCCTATATCGAGGGCAACCGCGACCACCCCGTGAACAAGGGCGTCCTGTGCGCCAAGGGCAGCGCCGGCATCATGCAGGTCAACGCCCCCTCACGGCTGCGGGCACCGCTGAAACGGGTCGGGCCGCGCGGGTCGGGCGAGTTCGAGGAAATCTGCTGGGACGAGGCGCTGGACATCGCGCAGGGCTGGCTGGAACCGATCCGCCGCAACAATCCCGAAAAGCTGGCGTTCTTTACCGGCCGCGACCAGTCGCAATCCTTCACCAGTTTCTGGGCGCAGGGCTTTGGCACCCCGAACTATGCCGCGCACGGTGGGTTCTGTTCGGTCAACATGGCCGCCGCGGGCATCTACACCATGGGCGGCGCATTCTGGGAATTCGGCCAGCCCGACTGGGACCGGACCAAGCTGTTCATGATCTTCGGCGTGGCCGAGGATCACGACAGCAACCCGATCAAGATGGGGCTGGCAAAGCTGAAGGCACGCGGCGCAAAGGTCATTGGTGTCAATCCGATCCGGTCGGGCTATAATGCCATTGCCGACGAATGGGTCGGCATCACCCCCGGCACCGACGGGCTGCTGATCCTGGCCCTGATCCACGAGCTGATGAAGGCGGGTAAGGTCGACCTTGACTATCTTGCGCGGCTGACCAATGCGCCGGTGCTGGTCAACGGCGACGCCAAATCCCCCGACCACGGGCTGTTTCTGAAAGACGACCACGGCAAGCCGCTGGTCATTGACCGCAACACGGGCAAACCGGCACCGTTCGATCGGCAGGGCATCAAACCCGACCTTGCCGCGACCTATCGCAAGGCAGGCGTCACGCACCGCCCCGTGTTTCACCTGATGGCCGACCGCTATCTCGACCCGCGATATGCCCCCGAGGCCGTGGCGGACCGGTGCGGTATCAGCGCTATCCGCATCAAACGGCTTGCCGCCGAAATCGCCCGCGTCGCCTTTGACGAAGCGATAGAGATCGACCAGCCCTGGACCGATTTCCGCGGCGAACGGCACGAAAAGATGACAGGTCGCCCGGTCAGCTTTCACGCCATGCGAGGGATCAGCGCCCATTCCAACGGCTTTCAGACCGCACGCGCCCTGCATGTCCTGCAAATCCTGCTTGGCACGGTCGAGGTTCCGGGCGGCTTCCGCTTTAAACCGCCCTATCCAAAACCGCCGTCCGCCCACCCCAAGCCGCATTGCAAGGTCACCCCCGGTGGCCCGCTTGACGGTCCGCACCTGGGCTTTGTCGATGGCCCCGACGATCTTGCGCTGAAGGACGACGGCACACCGGCCCGCATCGACAAGGCCTTCACCTGGGAAAACCCGATGTCGGCGCACGGGTTGATGCATATGGTGATCTCGAATGCCCACGCGGGCGATCCCTACAAGATCGACACCTTGTTTCTGTATATGGCGAACATGTCGTGGAATTCGTCGATGAACACCGGCGGTGTTGCCAAAATGCTGACCGACACCGACAAGAACGGTGATTATGTGATCCCGCGCATCATCTACTCCGATGCCTATAGCTCGGAAATGGTGGCCTACGCCGACCTGATCCTGCCCGACACCACCTATCTGGAACGCCATGACTGCATCAGCCTGCTGGACCGCCCGATATCCGAGGCCGACGCCGTTGCCGACGCCATTCGCTGGCCGGTGGTCGAACCGGACCGCGACGTGCGCGGCTTTCAGTCGGTGCTGGTCGATCTGGGGGCGCGGCTGAAATTACCGGGCTTCGTGAACGAGGACGGCAGCGCCAGATACAAAGACTACGCCGACTACATCGTGAACCACCAACGCCGCCCCGGCATCGGGCCACTGGCCGGTTGGCGCGTCGGCGAAAAAGGCCCGCAGGGCGGGCGCGGCGAACCGAACGAGGCGCAACTGGACAGCTATATCGCCAACGGCGGTTTCTGGGTGGAACATGTCCCGACCGAGGCGGCGTTCTACAAACCGTGGAACATGGCCTATCAGACCTGGGCCGTCGAAAAAGGCTTTTATGACGCGCCCCGACCCTACATCTTTCAGCTTTATGTCGAACCGATGCGCAAGTTCCAGCTGGCCGCAGAAGGCCACGGATTGCGCCAGCCTCCCGACCATCTGCGCGAACGGATAAAAGCCACCCTTGACCCCCTGCCGATCTGGTATCCGCCATTCGAGGACGGCCACGTCGATCCGGTTGAATATCCCATCCACGCGCTGACCCAGCGCCCCATGGCGATGTATCATTCGTGGGGCGGACAGAACGCGTGGCTGCGCCAGATCCACGGACATAACCCGCTTTATATCCCCACCGGGTTATGGGCGGAAAACGGGTTTACGGACGGTGACTGGGCCGAGGTCACATCGACGCATGGCAGCATTACCGTGCCCGTCGCCCTGATGGACGCGCTGAACGCGAATACGGTCTGGACCTGGAACGCCATCGGCAAACGCAAGGGCGCCTGGGCGCTGGACAAGGACGCGCCCGAGGCCACAAAGGGCTTTCTGCTGAACCATCTGATCCACGAATTGCTGCCGCCCAAGGGCGACGGGTTACGCTGGGCCAACTCTGACCCCGTGACGGGACAAGCCGCGTGGTTCGACCTGCGCGTCAAGATCAGGAAAGTTCCCGCACCGGCGGAATCGCATCCGGTGCTGCCCGAACTGAAGTCCCCCGTCGGCAAAGGCCCCGACAGTCTGGAATGGAAGGTTGGCAAATGACCCTGCTACCGGACCACACCACCAAAAAGCTTGGCCTTGTGATCGACCTTGATACTTGCGTCGGGTGTCATGCCTGCGTGATCAGCTGCAAGGGGTGGAACACCGAAAACCACGGCGCGCCCCTATCCGATCAGGAGCCTTATGGCGCCGATCCGTCCGGCACGTTTCTGAACCGCGTCCACAGCTATGAGGTGACGCCGGACACGGGCGCGGCTCAGCTTGTCCATTTTCCCAAATCCTGCCTGCATTGCGAAGACGCGCCCTGCGTCACCGTCTGCCCCACCGGGGCCAGTTATAAACGCGTCGAGGACGGCATCGTTCTGGTGAACGAGGACGCCTGCATCGGCTGCGGGCTTTGCGCCTGGGCCTGCCCCTATGGCGCGCGCGAAATGGACGCGGCGGCGGGCGTGATGAAGAAATGCACACTGTGCGTCGACCGCATCTATAACGAAAACCTGCCAGAGGTGGACCGCGTGCCCGCCTGCGTGCGCACCTGTCCCGCAGGCGCGCGGCACTTCGGCGATCTGGGCGACGAGGACAGCGATGTGTCAAAACTCGTCGCATCGCGCGGCGGCTTTGACCTGATGCCGGACCTCGGCACAAAGCCCGTCAACAAATACCTGCCCCCCCGCCCGAAAGACGCGTGGAGCGGCGAGATCGACATCCTGGCCCCCCTGCTGGACCCCGTCGCCGCGACGCCAAAGGGCTTTCTTGGCTGGCTGGACAAAACACTGGACCGCCTCTGATGCATCCCGCACCGTCGATTATCCTGTTCACCGTCCTTTCGGGCCTTGGCTTCGGCCTTCTGGCGTTTCTCGGGCTGGGGTTTCCCCCTGTCACCGGGGGCGTGGCCTTTGCGTTTTTCACCATTGCCTATCTGCTGGCGCTCGGCGGGCTTGCCGCGTCGGCGTTCCACCTTGGCCACCCCGAACGCGTGCGTCTGGCCTTTTCGCAGTGGCGCACAAGCTGGCTCAGCCGCGAGGCATGGCTGTCGGCCATAACCCTTGTGGTCATGGCGATCTATGGCGCGGGCACGGTGTTCTTCGACACAGCCCTTGCCCCGCTTGGCTATCTTGGCGCGGCGCTGTCGCTGACCACCGTCTTTGCAACGTCCATGATCTACGCCCAGCTGAAAACCGTGCCGCGCTGGAACCACTGGACCACGCCTGCGTTGTTTCTGGCGATGTCGCTGGCAGGCGGCGCGGCGTTGTCCAGCAAAACAACCGTTGCGGGCGCTTTGCTGCTGGTTGCGGGCGGGGTGCAAATCGCCGCTTGGGTGATCGGTGACACTGCCTTCAAATCGCGCGGGCCGACCATCGAATCCGCAACCGGACTGGGCCACATGGGCCGCGTTCGCGCGTTCGAGCCCCCCCATACCGGCACCAATTACCTGATGCGCGAAATGATCCACCAGATCGGCCGCAAGCACGCGCGGAAACTGCGCATCATCGGTGCCACACTGGGCTTTGCCCTGCCTGCGGCCCTTCTGCTGGGGTTTCCGGCCAGCCATATTCTGGCCGTGCCCGCCCTGATCAGCCACATCGCCGGGGCCGTGACCCTGCGCTGGTTGTTCTTCGCAGAGGCCGAACATACGGTCGGGCTGTATTACGGCAAACGCTAACTAGCGCCTTTGGGGCCGCAGCACGCGCAGCACCGTCGCCGCCGAAAAGGCAAGCGCCGCCACCGACACGATGCCGGGGCCGGCAGGCGTATCGAACGCCAGCGAGACCCACAGCCCCCCGGCCACGGCCACGGCCCCTATCGCGACGGCAAGACCCGCCATCGCCTCTGGCGTGCGGGAAAACCCGCGCGCGGTGGCAGCGGGAATGATCAACATCGCGGCAATCAGCAAGGCGCCGACAACCTTGATCGCCACGGCCACCACAACCGCCAGCGCGACGGTCAGAACCAGCCGTTCCCTCTTGGGGTCTATGCCCGACGCATGGGCCAGATCCTCGTTCAGCGTTGAGGTCAACAGCGCGGACCAGCGCCAGACCAAAAGCGCGGCGACCGAAATCGCCCCGCCCCAGATCACCGCCAGATCCCCCTTGGACACGGCAAGGATGTCGCCGAACAAAAACGCAGACAGATCCACCCGCACCCCGTGCAGGAACGACACCGCAACCAGCCCTAGCGCCAATGCCGAATGTGCCAGCACCCCCAGCGTTGTGTCCATCGCATGGCCGCGCCCCGCCAGCGTGGACACAACCAACGCCATCAACAACGCCACCGCCAGCGTCCCCCAGATGATCGACACCCCGAACCCCAGCGCCAATGCCACCCCAAGGATCGACGCATGCGCCGTCGCGTCGCCGAAATAGGCCATCCGCCGCCAGACTACAAAGCAGCCCAAAGGCCCCGCCGCCAGTGCAACACCAAGCCCGGCAAGTCCGGCACGGATCAGAAAATCGTCCAGCATCAATGCGCTTCCTCGTGGTCGTGGTGATCATGGTGCCCTGCGGCGTGCGGCTCGTGGCCGGGGTGGGCATGGTCGTGCGTGTGGTCGTGATCGTGGTCATGGGCATGCTGATACAACGCCAGTGCCCCGCCCGTTCCCAACCCAAACAAGGCCCGGTATTCGGGCGCCGCCGACACCACCGTCGGCGCGCCTTCGCAACAGATATGGCCGTTCAGACAGATCACGCGGTCGGACGCGCTCATCACCACATGCAGATCATGGCTGACCATCAGAACCGCGCAGCCGGTGTCGCGCCGCACCTCTTCGATCAAACGATAGAACGACGCCACACCGGGTTGATCCAGCGCCTGCGTCGGTTCGTCCAGCACCAGAATTTCGGGGTTCGCCAACAGGGCGCGCGCCAGCAGAACACGCTGGAACTGCCCGCCGGACAGCGCCGTCATCTGGCGGTCTTCCATGCCGTCGACACCGACACGGCCCAACACCTTTGCCACAACCCGATCGGTTTGCCGCACCGGCAATGACAGAAACCGCCGCACGGGCATCGGCAGGGTCGCGTCGATCGTCAAACGCTGGGGCACATAGCCCACCCGCAACCCGGCCTTGCGTAAAATCCGCCCGCCGCTTGGCTTTTGCACCCCCAGAAGCGCCCTTAGAAAGGTCGACTTGCCAGAGCCGTTGGGGCCGACCACGGTCACGATCTCGCCTGCGGAAATCGCGAAATCCACATGCGACAGAACCGGCGTCCCGCCATAGCTGACGCTCATATCCTGCGTTGAAATCAGGCTCATGCGCTGCGCTCCCGACAGGCGGGGCAGGTGCCCAGCGCCTCGATGTTCACCCGCTCTATATTGAAACCGACGGCATCTGCGGCAACCTCCATCGCGTAGCGCACAGCATCTGCGGGGGCCTCGGCGACGGCATTGCACCCGCCGCAGATAAAGAACGCCGGGGAATGCGCTTCTCCGGGATGCATACAGGCGGCAAAGGCGTTCAGGCGACGGATGCGATGGGCAAACCCGTTCTCGACCAGAAATTCCAACGCACGATAGGCGACAGGCGGCTGGTTCCCGAACCCGTCCTCGGCCAAACGCTGCAAGACATCATAGGCCCCCATCGCCTTATGGCCCTCCAGCAGGATTTCCAGCGCGCGCCGTCGCACCGGCGTCAGCCGTATACCCTGCGTTTTCGACAGCGCATCGGCGCGGGCAAGAACATCGCCAGAGCAATGCCCGTGGTCATGATCGTGAAACGCCAAAGCGCCGGAAGGATCGGTCATGCATTTTTACTCTTGTTATAATATCACATGTTATAATATACTATATCTTGAACCAAAACAAGGACCAGACCCATGCGCCAACTTACAATTCTTTCGGCCCTCTTTTTCAGCACTGCCGCCCTTGCGGATGCGCCACGCGTTGTGACCGATATTCCCGCAGTCCACTCCCTTGCGCAGCAGGTCATGGGGGACGCCGGTCAGGTTGAAATTTTGCTGGATCAGGGCGCGGATGCGCATAATTTCCAGATGAAGCCCTCTCAGGCCCGCGCTTTGGCCGATGCGGACCTGGTGTTCTGGGTCGGCCCCGAACTGACCCCCTGGCTGGACCGCGCGCTTGCCGGTATCGGGACACAGGGAACCGTCGTGTCGCTGTTGCACGCCAATGGCGTTACAGAACGGGCCTTCGACGCCCCCCCCACCGACGCGGCCCCGACCGCCGGTGAAGACCATGACCATGACCACGAAGGCATCGACCCCCACGCCTGGCTCGATCCCGAAAATGCCAGGGTCTGGGTGTCGCTGATCGCCGATCAACTGGCCGCAAAAGACCCCGACAACGCCGCCGCCTATCGCGACAATGCCGCCGCCGCCACGATGCGCATCGACGCGCTGATCAACGAGGTCATGGTGACCCTGAAAACCGCCCATCAACCGCCCATCATCGTCTTTCATGATGCCTACGGCTATTTCTCCGACCGTTTCGACCTGAACATTGTCGGCAGCATCCGCCTTGGTGATGCAACCGCCCCCGGTGCCGCCGGACTTGTCGCGCTGCGCGACACCATGCGCACCCAAAAGGTCGCCTGCGTTTTCACAGAGGCGCAGCATGATCCGGCACTGGCCGAGACTGTGATCGAAGGGACCGACATCCGCACCGCACCGCTGGACCCTTCGGGCAGCACGCTTCCCTTCGGACCGGACCTTTACACCGACCTGATCCGCAACCTTGCCAATACCATTGCCGACTGCACCAGCGGCAAGGGCTGACCCCCGCGATCCCGGGGGTCAAGAAAGATGGGCTTTCTCCACTTTGTTCTCTAAATACTCATTATCCAACCCTGTGGAAAAGGATCACCGCACATGACCCCCGAACCCGAAACAGCCACATTCCACGATCTGAATGGCGCGTCGGTGTTTATCACCGGCGGCGGCTCGGGTATCGGCGCCTTCCTGACCAGGGGCTTTTTGGCCCAGGGGGCGAATGTCGCCTTTGTCCAGCGCACTGACGCGACGGCCTTCTGCGACGCGATGCAGGCACAGCACGGCAAGCGCCCGTTGTTCCTGCCCTGTGACGTGACCGACACCCCGCGGTTGCAGGCCTGCATCGCACAGGCCGCCGCCGCCCACGGGCCGATCACCGTCATGGTGAACAATGCCGCCAACGACAAACGCCACAGCACCGAAGAAGTGACAGAGGACTTCTGGGACCGTATGCTGGCGATCAACCTGAAATCCTATTTCTTCGGGTGTCAGGCGGTGATCGACGGGATGCGCAAGGCGGGCGGCGGGTCGATCATCAACATCTCGTCAATCAGTTACATGATGGGCAATGCCGGCTACCCCGTCTATACCGCCGCCAATTCGGGGATCAACGGCCTGACCCGCAGCCTTGCGCGGGAATTCGGCCCCGACAGGATCCGCGTCAACGCCCTGGCCCCCGGCTGGGTTCTCACGCAAAAGCAAAAGGACATGTGGGTCACCCCCGAAGGCCTTGCCGCGCATATCGACCGTCAATGCCTGAAAGACCCGCTGGAACCACAGGACATCGTTGACGGCGTGCTGTTTCTGGCATCAAACACCAGCAGGATGATGACAGGTCAGGCGCTTGTCATTGATGGCGGCGTGGTGGTGACAGGATAATGACGGACACACAAAACCCAAACTGGGTCGCGGTAGACTGGGGCACAACGCATCTGCGGGCATGGCACCTGACGGCAAGCGGCACGGAACTGGCCAGCGCCAAATCGGACAAGGGCATGGGCAGGCTGTCGCCCGACCAGTTCGAGGCCGCCCTGCTGGACCTGATCGCGCCCTGGCTTGGCGACCATATGACCACGGTCATCGCCTGCGGCATGGTCGGCGCGCGTCAGGGGTGGGTCGAGGCCCCCTACCGCACCGTGCCCTGCACGCCCTTCGACGCGGGCCTGATCCAGGCCCCGACCCGCGACCCGCGCCTTCGGGTGTTTGTCATTCCGGGCCTCTGCCAGACCACCCCCCCCGACGTGATGCGGGGCGAGGAAACACAGGTCGCGGGGTTCCTGTCCCTGAACGCGGATTTCGACGGCATCCTCTGCCTGCCCGGCACCCACACCAAATGGGTCCACGTCAGCGCAGGCGAGGTCGTCAGCTTTCAGACCTTCATGACCGGAGAGCTGTTCGCCCTCCTCGCCGACCACTCCGTCCTGCGCC
This sequence comes from Pseudogemmobacter sp. W21_MBD1_M6, assembly GCF_052119585.1. Classification (NCBI taxonomy): domain Bacteria; kingdom Pseudomonadati; phylum Pseudomonadota; class Alphaproteobacteria; order Rhodobacterales; family Paracoccaceae; genus Pseudogemmobacter; species Pseudogemmobacter sp. W21_MBD1_M6. The sequence goes on from NZ_JBGQOJ010000004.1 coordinate 45,263, forward strand.
ACTCTGTGCTCTCCGAAAACTCGGACGACGCCGCATTTGCAGACGCCGTGGCCGATGCAATCGCCACCCCCCAGACCCTTGCCGCGCGGCTGTTTTCCATTCGCGCCGACGGCCTGCTGAACGGGCTGGAACCGGCCACCGCCCGCGCGCGCCTGTCGGGCCTTCTGATCGGCGCCGAACTTGCCGCCGCCCGCCCCTATTGGCTGGGTCAACAGATTGCAGTGATCGGCTCGGCGGCCCTTGCCCGCGCCTATGTCGATGCACTAGGCCAACAAGGCGCCCCCGCCATTCTGGCCGCAGGGAACGCCATGACCCTTGCCGGTCTGACCGCCGCCCGCGCAACCCCGAAGGATCCAAGCCAATGACACGCCCCCTGATCGCCATCCTGCGCGGCATCACCCCGTCCGAGGCCCCGGCCATTGCCGCCGCCCTGATCGAGGCTGGCATCACCCGGATCGAGGTGCCGCTGAATTCCCCCGACCCGTTCGACAGCATCGCCGCGATGGTCAACGCCCACGGCCCCCACGCGCTGATCGGTGCGGGCACCGTTCTGACCCCCGCCGATGTCGCCCGCGTCGCCGCGTCCGGCGGGCGCCTGATCGTCTCGCCGAATGCCGACCCCGACGTGATCCGCGCCACCAAGGACGCAGGCCTTCTCAGCTTTCCGGGCGTCCTGACCCCCACCGAATGCTTTGCCGCGCTAAAGGCGGGCGCGGACGGGCTAAAGGTGTTTCCCTCGTTCCTCTTGGGCATCGACGGGCTAAAGGCAATCCGCGCCGTCCTGCCCCCCGCCACACAGGTCTATATGGTCGGCGGCGTTGGCCCCGACAATTTCGCCGCATGGACAGCCGCCGGTGCCAATGGGTTCGGCATCGGAACCGGCCTGTTCAAACCGGGCTTTACCGCCGCTGACGTCGCCGCGCGCGCGCGCGACATTGTTTCAGGATTTGACACGATATGAGCATGTTCCACATTTTTGACGACCGCATCTGCACCCTTGGCGAAGGCCCGTTATGGCACCCCGAACGCGGCCAGCTGTTCTGGTTCGACATCGTCGAAAAACGCCTGATGACCCGCACGCCCGACGGCCCCCGCCACTGGCAGTTCGACGAACATGTCAGCGCGGCTGGCTGGATCGACCACACCACATTGCTGATCGCCTCGGAAACGGCGCTGATCCGGTTCGACATCGAAACCGGCACGCAACAGATCATAACCCCGCTAGAGGCCGACACCCCCACCACCCGGTCCAACGACGGGCGGGCCGACCCCTGGGGCGGGTTCTGGATCGGCACCATGGGCAAGAATGCCGAAGAAGGTGCCGGCGCGATCTACCGCTATTATCGGGGCGAACTGCGCCGCCTGTTCCACGACATCACCATCCCCAATGCCATCTGCTTTGGCCCCGATCGCGACTGCGGCTATTTCACCGACACCGGAACCGGCCTGATCATGCGACAGGATCTGGACGCCGAAAACGGCTGGCCCACGGGCGACCCCGAGGTCTGGCGCGACTTCTCCTACAAGAAATGGGGCGTCGACGGCGCGGTCATCGACGCCGAGGGCAATATGTGGAACGCCCAGTGGGGCGGCGGACGCATCGCCAGCTATGGCCCCGACGGAGAGTTTCTCGAGGTGCACGACGTTCCCGCGCGGCAGGTCAGCTGCCCCGCGTTCGGCGGCTCCGATCTGACCACGCTCTATGTCACATCCGCGACGCAGGGCCTGACACAGGCGCAGCTCGACGCCCTTCCCGACAGCGGCAAGGTCTTTGCCCTGCACGGCGTCGCACAAGGGCAGGCCGAACATCAGGTGATCCTGTGAGCCAGGCTGGCACATCCATGACCGACCGCATCCACCTGTCCCACGGCGACCTCTCGGTCAGCATCCTGCCGCGCGGCGCAACCCTGGCGGATGTGCGCCTTGCGGGCGTCCCCCATAGCCTGACGCTGGGCGGGGCCGATGATGCCGCCTACTCCGGCCCGATGCGCTGGTTCGGTGCGGTTGTCGGCCCTGTTGCCAACCGGATCAGCGGCGCGCGCGCGCAGATCGGCGGCGTGACCTGCCATTTCCCCGCGAACGAGGGCGCGAACACCCTTCACGGCGGGCCAACCGGTACCAGCGGCGCGACGTGGCGCGTGGCAAACCACGACGCCTCCAGCGCGTGCTTCACCCTTGATCTGCCCCACGGCACCGATGGTTTCCCCGGCAATCGCCATCTGACGGCCCGCTTCGTGCTGACGGGCAAGGCTACCATGACCCTCACGCTCTCCGCCGTGACCGATGCCCAAACGCTGATCAATCTGGCCAACCACAGTTACTGGAACCTCGACGGCACCGCGACCACGGTGGGCCACAGGCTGCGCGTGGCGGCGGATCACTATCTTCCCGTCGACGCCCGGTGCCTGCCCACAGGTGAAATCGCCCCCGTGGATCACACCCCCTTCGACTTCCGGCAGCCGCGCCTTTGGCGTGCCGACGGGTCCGAACCGATCGACCATAATCTTTGTCTCGCACGGAGCCGCCGCGCCCTGACGCCGGTCGTGCAACTCACCGGCGCGGGCGGCATTTCGATGGACATCGCAACAACCGCCCCCGGCCTTCAGGTCTATGACGGGCGAACCATCGACACCGGACAGACCATCGGTCATCAAGGCGCACCTTACGGCCCCTACGCGGGTATCGCGCTGGAAACGCAGGACTGGCCCGACGCCGCAGCCCATCCGGCCTTCCCCGACATCCGGTTGCAGCCGGACGCGGCCTACAACCACGTCACCGCCTACAGCTTCTCGAATTACTGACCGCCCCTTGCCATTCTTCTCGGCACAAATACTCTCTTGCTGCCCCTCAGCTGCCAACCGCCGCGCGATACCACGCCACAATCTTGGCCCGCTCCTCCTCCTCAATGTAGGACAGGTTGGCGGGGGGCATCGCATGGGTTACGCCGGCTTGGATATAGATCGCGCGCGCCATCCGCGCGACCTGTGCCTCGGTCTCGAACTTCACTCCCTTGGGGGCCCATAACACCCCCTCGTAAGACGGCTCTTCGGCGTGGCACATCGAACAGCGGCCCAGAACGATGTCATGCACATCACTGAATCCCTCTGCCTGCGCGAATTTCAACGCCCCGCCCGACAGCGCCGCCTCCTCGCGCTGGAACTTGGGCGCGGTGGACAGCCAGGCCACCAGAATGAACAACACCAGCGTGACAATCCACGTCCAGGTCGGGTTGCCTTTGCGCGCATGGACTGTGTTGAAATAATGCCGGATCGTGACGCCCATCAGGAACACCAGACTGGCGATGACCCAGTTATACTCGCTGGCAAAGGCAAGCGGGTAGTGGTTGGACAGCATCAGGAAGATCACCGGCAGCGTCAGATAGTTGTTGTGCGTCGACCGTTGCTTGGCGATCTTGCCGTATTTCGGGTCGGGCTTACGCCCCGCCTTCAGATCCGCGACCACAATCCGCTGGTTCGGCATGATGATGAAGAACACGTTGGCCGACATGATCGTCCCCGTGAACGCCCCCAGATGCAGCAACGCGGCACGCCCCGAAAACACTTCGGTATAGCCCCAGGCCATCACCACAAGAATGATGTACAGCAGAACCATCAACCGCGTATTGTCATCGCCGAACTTCGATTTGCACAGCAGGTCATAGACAACCCAGCCAAACGCCAGCGATGCCAGCGAAATCGCGATCGCCTGCCAGATCGCCAGATCCATCACCGCAGGGTCGATCAGATAGAACTCTGCCCCCATGTAATAGACCAGCCACAGCATGGCAAAACCCGACAGCCAGGTCGCATAGCTTTCCCATTTGAACCAGACCAGATGGTCGGGCATCTCGGCAGGGGCCACCAGATACTTCTGCACATGGTAGAACCCGCCCCCGTGCACCTGCCATTCCTCGCCATCGGCGCCGCTGGCCAGGTTGCGGTCGCGGTGCAAACCAAGGTCCAGCGCGATAAAATAGAACGACGACCCGATCCAGGCGATCGCCGTAATCACATGCAACCAGCGCACCGCGAATTCCAGCCATTCGCCCATCACCGCAAAATCATACATCGCTTTCTCCCCTTGCTTTGAACAAACCCTATCCTGCGCGGCACCTTTTTGTTAATTCTGTAAATAACGACAGACTTTCAAAAGAAACCGGAAAATAGACATGTCCTATGTGAACACCCTGAAAATGTTCGTCCGTGTCTATGAATTAGGCAGCATGAGCGCCGCGGCCCGCGATCAGCGCACGTCGCCCGCCGTCGCCTCCAGCCGGATATCGGAACTGGAAAAGCATCTGGGCGTGCGCCTGTTCAACCGCACCACGCGCGCCCTGCAACCCACCGAACACGGCTCGTTGTTCTACGACGGGGCGCAAAAGATCCTTGATGCCATCGCCGAGGCAGAGGCCGCCGTGGGTGATGCCACGCAGAACCCGCGCGGCACGGTCTTTGTCGGCGCGCCGCTTGGCGTCGGGCGGCGGTTCATCGCGCCCCATGTGCCCGCGTTCAAGGCGCAGTATCCGCAGATCGACGTGCGCCTGCGGATGTCCGACCGGATCATCGACGTGACAGCCGAGGGGCTGGATGTCGCCTTTCACCTTGGCATCCTTGACGACAGCACCCTGAAACTGCGCACCATCGCCGATTGCCCGCGCATCCTCTGCGCCTCGCCAGACTATATTGCGCGGCGCGGAATGCCCCACAGCGGCACGGATATCGTGGGCCAGAAACACGATTGCCTGAACCTGCGATTCCCCGGCGCGAAAGAGTTCCAATGGACGCTGGACACCGCCGAAGGCCCGCGCCGGTTCGACATCAGCGGCCCGTTTGAATCGGACGACGGCGATGTCCTGACAGGTTGGGCGCTTGATGGTCATGGGATCGTGATGAAACCGGTGTTCGAGGTGGTCGAGCATCTGACCTCGGGCGCCTTGGTGCCGGTGGCCCGCGCCACCCCGCCGATGCCGATCCAGCTGTCCTGCCTCTATCCGCACCGGCGGTTCAAAGACCCCAAGATTCGGCTGTTTCTGGATTTCATGATCGGCCGCTGCAAGGCAGAACTGGCCGCGCGCATGGATGGCGTCAGCTTCCCCGGTATGTCGAATACCCGAAAGGAGAGATCAGCAGAGGCACATGATAGTGGCTATCCGCCTGACTGATCCCGAACCGGATCGGGATCTCGTCCAGAAAGCGCGGCGTCTCGGGGGCGGCACCGCTGGCGTCCAGATAGGCACCGGCATGGAACACCAGTTCATAGGTGCCGGTGGTGAATTCCGCCGCCGGCAGGATCTGGCCATCGGTGCGGCCATCGTCATTGGTGACCATATGGCGCAGATGCCTGTGCTGGCCGTCCTCGATCCGGTAAAGGTCGATGTCCATCCCCTGCGCGGGCACACCGCGCGCGGTGTCCAGAACATGGGTCGTCAAAAATCCTGTGCCGCTGCTCATCCCGATTCCAATCCTGCATCTATCCGCATCGTTTCTGCATTCATTGTGCATGGTTTGTGCATCCCGCGCGACTGCATTCCTTGCGCATAGGTCTTTCAAGTATTTCTTGACAATCCCGTGGCGTCATATGGTCTAGGCTGAAAATAGAGTATCGCTTGGGGATGAAAAATTTGAACCGCTATCCACGTGACATGCTGGGCTACGGCGCCACGCCACCCGATCCGAAATGGCCGGGCGGCGCAAAGATCGCCGTTCAATTCGTGGTCAATTACGAAGAGGGCGGCGAGAACAACATCCTGCACGGCGATGCCGCGTCAGAGGCATTCCTGTCAGAGATCGTCGGTGCCGCCGCGTGGACCGGCCAGCGTCACTGGAACATGGAATCGATCTATGAATACGGGGCGCGCGCGGGCTTCTGGCGGTTGCACCGTCTGTTCACCGAACAGGGCGTTCCTGTCACGGTTTATGGCGTCGCGACCGCGCTTGCCCGCTCTCCCGAACAGGTGGCGGCCATGCAATCCGCCGACTGGGAAATCGCCAGCCACGGCCTGAAATGGGTCGAATACAAAGACGCCACACCAGAGGCAGAGCGCGCCGATATGATCGCCGCAATCGCCCTGCACACCGAGGTGACAGGCACCCGCCCGCGCGGCTGGTATACGGGGCGCTGTTCCGTCAACACCGTCGATATTGTGGCAAAGGAAGGCGGGTTCCACTACATATCCGATACCTATGCCGATGATCTGCCCTATTGGGTGCGCCTGCATGACCGTGACCAGCTGATTATTCCCTACACGCTGGACGCCAATGACATGCGGTTCGCAACGCCGCAGGGGTTCAACTCGGGCGACCAGTTTTTCACCTACCTCAAGGACAGCTTTGACGCGCTTTATGCCGAAGGTCAGGCCGGTCAGGCCAGAATGATGTCGATTGGTATCCACTGCCGTCTTCTCGGGCGTCCGGGCCGGATACAGGCCCTGCGCCGCTTCATCGACTACTGCAAAACCCATGACGCGGTCTGGTTTGCCCGCCGCATCGACATCGCGCGGCACTGGCACGAGACCCACCCCGCCCCCGCCCCGTGGGACCGTCCGTCGCAGATGGACCGCGCCGCCTTTGTCGCCAAATTCGGCAGCGTGTTCGAGCATTCCCCATGGATCGCCGAACGCGCCTGGGACGACGAGCTGGGCATGGCCCATGACACCGCCACCGGATTGCACAGCGCCCTGTTCCGCAAGTTCCGCAGCGCCTCCGGGGTCGAGCGGCTGGCCGTCCTCACCGCCCACCCCGATCTTGCCGGAAAGCTGGCCGCAGCCAAACGCCTGACGGCCGAAAGCACATCGGAACAGGCCGGCGCGGGTCTGGACGCCCTGACGGCTGACGAACACGCAACCTTCACCACGCTGAACACGCGCTATACCGAAACCTTTGGTTTTCCTTTCATAATCGCCGTCAAAGGGTTGTCGAAAGACGATATCCTGACCGCCTTCAAGGCCCGCGTCGACAATGACCGCGACACCGAATTCGCCACGGCCTGCGCGCAGGTCGAACGCATCGCGCTGCTGCGCCTCAAGGATCTTCTGCCATGACCAGCTACTATGCGCCCAAGGGCGGACTGCCGCCACAGACCCAGCTGACAACCGACCGCGCCACATTCACCGAAGCCTATGCGGTGATCCCGAAAGGCACGATGTCGGACATCGTCACCTCGTACCTGCCGCATTGGAACAAAACCCGCGCATGGATCATCGCGCGGCCCTTGTCGGGCTTCGCCGAAACCTTCAGCCAGTATATCGTCGAGCTGTCCCCGCAGGGTGGTAGCGACCGCCCCGAAATGGACCCGGCGGCAGAGGGCGTCGTGTTCGTGGTCGAAGGGCTGCTGACCCTGACCCTTGACGGCGAGCGGCACCACATGGCCGAGGGCGGCTATGCCTTCCTTCCGCCGGGAACCGTCTGGACCGTCGAAAATACCAGCGCCGAAGCGGTGAAATTCCACTGGATCAGAAAGGCCTACGAGGCGGTCGATGGCATCCCCGCACCCAAGGCCTTTGTCACCAACGAGCAGGACATTGCCCCGACCGTCATGCCCGATACCAATGGCGCATGGGCCACGACGCGCTTTGTCGATGTCACGGACCTGAGCCACGACATGCATGTGACCATCGTCACCTTCCAGCCCGGCGGGGTCATCCCCTTTGCCGAAACCCATGTGATGGAACATGGGCTTTATGTGCTGGAAGGAAAGGCCGTCTACCTGCTGAACCGCGACTGGGTCGAGGTCGAGGCGGGCGATTTCATGTGGCTGCGCGCCTTTTGTCCGCAGGCCTGTTACGCAGGCGGGCCGGGGCCGTTCCGCTATTTGCTGTACAAGGACGTGAACCGCCACGCCAGGTTGGGCCGCCCGTGACCGGCGCGCGGATCATATACACCGAACCCCTGACCGCCGCGGCCTTTGCGCCGTTCGGCGACCTGCTGGATACGCAGGGCAAGCCCGACAAGATCATCAATCAGGGGTTCTGTGGCCGCTACCACGACCGCGCAACGCTGGACTTCGGGCCAGAGGGTCGTGCGGGCATCAGCCTGTTCAAGGCAGAGCCCCGTGCCCTGCCCCTCACCCTTGATCTGGTAGAGCGGCACCCCGAAGGAACGCAGGCCTTCATTCCGATGAGCATGGACCCGTTCCTGATCATCGTCGCCCCCGACATGGGCGGCACCCCCGGCACCCCGCGCGCGTTTGTCAGCGCGGCAGGGCAGGCCATCAATTACCACCGCGCCATATGGCACGGTGTCCTGACCCCGCTGCACGCGCCGGGGTTGTTTGCCGTGGTGGACCGCATAGGGGCCAGCCCGAACCTGGAAGAACACTGGTTCGAGCCCCCCTACGAGATCCGCCAAAACCGGGAATGACCGCCAATAAAAGAAGCGGTCGAACCTTCCAACAAAGGGACAGAAGAATGAGTGACGCATCCATTGGAACGCCAGAGCAACTGCGCGATCCTGACTATATGCCGCCTTTGGGCACCGCAATTCCGCTGGGTATCCAGCATGTGCTGGCGATGTTTGTGTCGAACGTGACACCTGCCATCATCGTCTGTGGCGCAGCCGGTATCGGCTTCGGGTCCGATCAGGGGGCCCTGGGCTTTCCCGATATGAACTACATGATCCAGATGTCGATGCTGTTCGCAGGTATCGCCACGCTGTTTCAAACCATAGGGATTGGCCCCGTCGGTGCCCGCCTGCCGATCGTGCAGGGAACCTCCTTTGCCTTTATTCCGGTCATGATCCCTGCGGTCGCGGGTCTTGGTTCTGCCGGTCTGGCCGGTTTGATGACCGGCGTGTTGATCGGTGGCCTGTTCCACTTTTGCCTTGGCTTCTTTATCGGGCGCATCCGCTTTGCCCTGCCGCCACTTGTCACCGGCCTGATCGTTCTGATGATCGGTCTGGCACTGGTCAAAGTCGGCATCCAGTATGCAGCCGGCGGCGTGCCCATGATGGGAAAACCTGAATTCGGCTCGCTGGCCATGTGGTTGCCGGCGCTTGTGGTGGTTGTCGTCACCCTTGCGGTCAAGTTCTTTTCGCGTGGATTTACCGCCGTCGCAGCCGTCCTGATCGGGATCATCGCCGGATATATCGTCGCCTATTTCATGGGTCAGGTCAATTTCGGCAATGTCGGTCGCGCCAGCATGTTCGCGCTGCCGATGCCGTTCAAATGGGGCTTTGAGTTCAACACCGCCATCATCCTTGGCATGTGTTTCATGGCCATCGTTTCGGCCATCGAGACTGTCGGCGACACCTCGGGCATCACCAAGGGCGGCGCGGGCCGCGAGGCGACCGACAAAGAGATCACCGGCGCGACCTTCGCCGACGGGCTTGGGACAGCGATCGCCGGTGTGTTCGGCGGCCTTCCCAACACATCCTTCAGCCAGAACGTCGGCCTTGTCGCAATGACGGGCCTGATGAGCCGCCACGTTGTGACCATCGGCGCGATCTTTCTGATCGTCTGCGGGTTTATCCCGAAGGTCGGCGCGATCATCAATACCGTGCCGATCAACGTGTTGGGGGGCGGTGTGATCGTCATGTTCGGCATGGTGTGCGCATCTGGCATCAACATGCTGTCCGATGTGAACTGGAACCGCCGGAACATGGTGATCTTTGCGGTTGCCCTGTCTGTCAGCCTTGGCCTGCAACTGGAGCCATCCGCGTTGCAGCACGTCGGCAAGACCGCACAGATCCTCCTGACATCGGGCCTGCTGCCCGCGGCGTTCATCGCGATTGTTCTGAACCTGATCCTGCCAGAAGACTTGCCGGAATAAACGCTCCATTCCGCACAAAACAAAGCCCCTGCAGAGTGATCTGCGGGGGTATTTTTTCGAGTATTTTTGCCGAGAAGATGAACGAAGGGCTAGCCCGCCATTTTCGCCGCGACATCCAGCATGCGGCAGGAAAACCCCCATTCATTGTCATACCAGCCAAAGACGCGCAGCAGGCCACCGTCCGTGACCCGTGTCTCGATTCCGGCCATGATGATCGACTCGGGTCTTTGACGCAGGTCGGATGAGACAAGCGGATCGTCCTCGTATCCGATCACACCACCCGCGCCCTGCATCAGGGCATTGACCGCATCCGCCGTTACAGCAGTGTCCGTCATGACCGCCAGATCAACCGCGCTGACGCTGGCCACGGGCACGCGCACGGCGCTGGCTTGAATGCGGCCTGCCAGATGCGGCAAGACCAGATCGGTCAGATGACCCGCGCTGGTCGTCGTTGGCACCATCGACAAGGCGGCGGCGCGGCTGCGTACCAGTTCTCCGCCGGTGGGCGCATCGACTGTCGGCTGGCTGCGGGTGTAGCAATGGATGGTTGTCATGGACCCAGTGGTGATTGCGTAGGCGTCATCCAGAAGGCGCATCAGCGGGGCCAGCGCATTTGTCGTACAACTGGCGTTGGACACGATGGGCTGGTCCGACAGCGCGGTGTCATTGGCCCCAAGGACCAGCGTCAGATCCGCATCGGGGCAGGGCCCCGAGATCAGCACCCGCTTTGCCCCGCCCGCAATGGCCCGCGCCGCGAATGCGCGATTCCGCGCCTTGCCGGTGCAGTCCAGCACAAGGTCGATGTCTGTCAGATCAAGCTGAGACAGGTCGGGGGCTGCACTGAACCGAAGCCTGTGCCCGTTGACAATCAGGGCATCCTGCGCGGTTTCCACGTGTCCGCGGAACGGCCCGAAAACGGAATCGTATTTGAAGAGATAGGCACAGGCCTCGATCCCCGCGATGTCGTTCACGGCGACGATGTCCAGAGTTGGCCAGCGATTGTCTTCGGCCCATGCCCGCAGAACCGAACGGCCGATCCGGCCAAATCCATTGATAGCAATCCGCAACTTTTTCATTCTCTGCTCCGCAACGCAAACGGCGGCGGACATGATGCCGCCGCCGCTTAGGTAATCAGGTATTTCGGGCGTCTACAACGCCACCTCGATCGCCACACCTTTTGTCAGGGCAAGGTCCACCGCCTTTTTGGCAACCGCCAGATCCTGAAGGCCAACGCCGGTTCCATCAAACAGCGTGATTTCGGTGTCCGAGGTGCGGCCCGTGTGGGTGCCGTTGATGACGTCGCCGATCTGAATGATATCGGATGCCGCGATCAGCCCCTGCGCGACGGCATGCTGCGCCTCGCCGATTGTGACCGATTGCGCGATCTCGTCGGTAAAGACGGTGGCCCTGGCGACAAGCGCTGCGTCCACCTCCTGTTTGCCCTTCGTGTCGGTGCCCATGCAGGCAAGATGCGTGCCGGGCCTGACCTGCCCCGCCATGATGATCGGATCAAAGCTGGAGGTGATCGTGATAATCACATCGGCCTGCGCCCCGAGTTCATCAAGCGAGACCGACTCGAATGGCAGCCCCAGTTCTGCGGCGGTCTCGGCCAGACGCGACAACATTTCGGGGTGAAGGTTCCAGCCGATGACTTTCTGAAAGTCGCGTTGTTTCACTGCGGCCCTCATCTGGAAGGCTGACTGATGGCCCGCACCGACCATACCCAGAACGCGGGCATCCTTGCGCGCCAGATGCTTGATCGACACCGCCGAGGCAGCAGCGGTGCGCAGCGCGGTCAACAGGTTGCCCCCCACCATCGCGCTGGCCTGCCCCGTGTCCGCGTCGAACAGGAAGACCGTGGACTGGTGGTTCGTCAGCCCCTTGGCCATGTTGCCCGGCCAGTAGCCCCCCGATTTCAGACCCAGCGCCAGACCGGCACGGTCAAAGCCCGACTTGAACCCATACAGAGCGTCCGCATGGCCGATAGATTCGCGGATGACGGGAAAGTTGTAGGCGTCGCCCTTTGCCATGGCGGCAAACACCGCCTCGACCGCGTCGAAAGCGGCCTCTGGTGTGATCAGGCCTGCGATTTCCTTTTCGGGAACGATAATCATTCTGGGTATCCGATATTTCAAGAGGGTTTGGCGGGCGCACCCGCCATTTGACTTAGTAGGCCTTGCCGCGCGCCGAGACCGGCCAAAGCGTTTCAACCTTGCCGTTGCGCACGCCCACATACCAATCGTGGACGTTGCAGGTCGGATCACAGTGGCCCGGCACCAGCTTCAGCTTGTCGTTCACTTTCAGCACGCCATCCGGGTCCTCGACCACGCCGTGTTCATCCGAGCATTTGGCGTATTTCACATCCGTGCGGCCAAAGATGATCGGCAGACCGCTGTCGACCGACTGCGCCTTGAGGCCAGCATCGACAATGGCCTTGTCCGCCTTTGTGTGGCTCATGACAGAGGTCAGGATGAACAATGCGTTCTCCCACTCTCCCTGATCGATCCGCTTGCCGTCCTTGTCAAGAATGCGGCCATAGTCGGCATCCATGAAGGCATAAGACCCACACTGAAGCTCGTTATACACACCCGATGCCCCCTCGAAGTAATAGCTGCCCGTGCCGCCACCGCCGACGATGTCGCAGTCCAGCCCTTCGGCCTTTAGCCCGTCCACCGCATCACGCACCATGGCGACGGAAATGTCGATCTTGGCTTTGCGGTCGTCATAGCTGTCCATGTGCTGCATCGCGCCCTGATAGGCCTGAATGCCGGCGAACTTCAGTCCCTCGGCGGCGTGGATCGCCTTGGCAATCTCGATGACGGCGGGGGTGGTCGTCACACCACAGCGCCCCGCGCCGCAGTCGATTTCGACCAGACATTCGATCTGCGTTCCATGCCTGACCGCCGCCGCCGAAAGGTCGGCAACATTGGCCAGATCATCGACACAGCAGATCGTGCGCGCCCCCAGTTTCGGCAGCCGCGCCAGACGGTCGATCTTGGCCGGATCACGCACCTGATTGGACACCAAGACATCCTTGATGCCGCCACGGGCAAAGACCTCTGCCTCTGATACCTTCTGGCAGCACACACCGCACGACCCGCCCAGCCTTTCCTGAAGCAGGGCCACATCGACGGATTTATGCATCTTGCCGTGGACACGGTGGCGCACGCCCATTTGCGCGGCGAAATTGCCCATTTTGGTGATGTTGCGTTCCAGCGCGTCCAGATCAAGGACCAGACAAGGGGTCTGGATGTCGGCCTCGTCCATGCCGATCGCAGCGGGAATATCATAGCCGACTTCGAGGTCGTCGAATGTCACAGGTGCGTTCATCGTCTTGTCCTTCTCAGCGCTGCATCCAGGGCAGCTTGTCCAAATCCACGTTGCCGCCAGTGATAATCACGCCAACGCGCTTGCCACGAAACAGCTCTTTGTTCTTCAGGATGGTAGCCAGCGGCGGGGCGCAACTGGGTTCCATCACGATCTTCATGCGTTGCCATGTCAAACGCATCGCGGCGACGATCTCTTCCTCTGTCGCGGTCAGAACGTCGGTCACATGGGTCTTGACGAAATGCCATGTCAGGTCTTTCAGCGGCACTTTCAGGCCGTCGGCGATTGTATCGGGGGCATCATCCGCGATGATATGGCCCGCGCGGAACGACCGCGCCGCATCGTCGGCATTCAGCGGCTCTGCGGCATAGACTTTGATCTGCGGCGCGATGTTCGACAAGGTCAGGCAGGTGCCAGAGATCATGCCGCCCCCCCCGATCGGCGCAACCATCGCATCCAGACCTTCGACCTGCTCGTTGAATTCAAGGCTACAGGTGGCCTGTCCGGCAATGACGCGCGGATCGTTGTAGGGATGCACGAAATCTGCGCCCGACCGGGCGACAACCTCTGCAAACACCGCCTCGCGGCTGCTTGTCGACGGCTCGCATTCGACAATTGTGCCGCCATACCCGCGCACCGCGTCCTTTTTGGCCTGCGGGGCGGTGCGCGGCATAACCACGGTCACCGGAATTCCGCGACGGCCCGCCGCATATGACAGCGACAGCGCATGGTTTCCCGACGAGTGCGTGGCAACCCCGATTTGGGCCTTTTCGTCGGACAGACCAAAGACCGCATTGGATGCGCCGCGCACCTTGAACGCGCCGGCCTTCTGAAAGTTCTCGCATTTGAAGAACAGCTCTGCGCCGGTCAGCTCGTTCAGATAGCTGGAGGTCAGAACAGGGGTGCGATGGATGTAGGGCTTGATCCGCTCGTGCGCTTCAAGAACGTCGTCGTAAGTGGGGATATACATCTCGGACAGGTCTTTCATCATTCTGCTGCCATTTGCGCCGCATCGGCGGCCTTGCGGTAATAGTCCTGCGCGGCGGCAACTCCTGACCCAAGCGTGACCGGATAGCCCAGATCCTTCATCGCCATTTCAGCGGTGGCCAGCCCCGACAGCATCATAACATCCGTCAGACTGCCAAGGTGACCGATGCGGAACACCTTGCCTGCGACCTCTCCAAGGCCGACACCGAAGGCGACGCCGTATTTCGTGGCGGCAACATTCACCACATCGGTACCGTTGAAACCCTCGGGCACGACAACCGCAGTGACCGTGTCGGAATACAGATCAACGCTGTGGGCGCAGGGGGTCATGCCCCAGGCCGCGATCGCACGGCGCACCCCCTCGGCAAGGCGATGATGGCGGGCAAAGACGGTGTCCAGCCCTTCGTCCAGCAGCATCCCCACCGAGGTCGCCAGACCGTTGATCAACCCGACGGGCGGCGTATAGGGAAACCCGCCGTTCGCATAGCTGTTCCGCATATCGCGGAAGTCAAAGAAGGTGCGCGGCAGTTTCGCACTGTCCATCGCGGCAATCGCCTTTGGGCTGATCCCGACAATCGCAAGGCCAGCGGGCAGCATGAACCCCTTTTGCGAACCCGCAATCGCAAGGTCGACGCCCCATTCATCCATCCGGAAATCCATCGACCCGATAGAACTGACGCCATCGACATACAACAATGCAGGGTGGCCTGCGGCATCCAGCGCACGGCGGACACCGGCAATATCGGATTTGACGCCGGTCGCGGTTTCGTTGTGGGTGACCAGCAATGCCTTGATCTTGTGGCCGGTGTCAGCCCGCAGTGCGGCCTCGAATGCGGCAACGGGTGCCCCCGCGCCCCACGGCGCCTCGATGACCTGCACGTCAAGCCCGTGGCGTTGACACATGTCGATCCAGCGGTGCGAGAACATGCCGTGGCGTGCGGCAAGAACCGTGTCGCCAGCGGACAATGTATTGGACAGGGCAGCCTCCCAGCCGCCGGTGCCGGTGGACGGAAACAGAATGACCTCGCCTGTCGTCGTCTTCAGGATTTTCCGCACACCCTCGATGGCGGGGACAAAAAACTGGGCGAACAGGCTGGACCGATGGTCGATCGTCGGCATGTCACATGCCTTGCGGATCACATCCGGTATGTTCGTCGGGCCTGGAATGAAAACCGGGTTCTGAAATGACATCTGTTTGACCTCCGCTTTGTGTTTGATCCTTTCTAAAGGGCACGCCGTTATTTTCCAATTTTTTTGAAAATGGTTTTCATTTCTGAAAATTATGAATTATTTTATTTATTTTCATGGTCTTGCATTTTTTCATTCAATGAATGGATTTTTCATTTAAGTTACCGGAACGGAAACACGATCAGGAGTCGCAGATGCAACCCCCCCGCCCCCGTGGCCGCCCCAAGGCGTTCAATGACAAGACGGACCAGAACACAATCCAGTCGCTTGACCGCGCAATGGTCATCTTGCGCGCCGTGTCAGAGCATGACGGCCTGTCCCTGACCGATCTTTCGATCCATACAGACCAGGCCGCCGCCACGGTCTACCGTGTCCTGACAACGCTGCAATCGCACGGGATTGTGGAAACCGAGGGCGACAGCCAGTTGTGGCATGTGGGCAGCGGCGCGTTCCGGATCGGTACAAAGTTCCTGCGCCGAACAAAGCTGGCGGAACGCAGTCGCGAGCCGATGCAGGAGCTGATGCGGCAGACGGGGGAAACGGCAAATCTGGGTGTCGAAAAACAGGACGAGGTGCTGTTTCTCAGTCAGGTCGAAACGCATCAGACGATCCGCGCCTTCTTTCCACCGGGCACACAAAGCCCGATGCATGCGTCGGGCATCGGCAAGGCGCTGCTGGCGTTCTACACGCCGGATCAGGTGTCACGGGTGGTGCAGACACGCGGCCTTGCGGGCTTTACCAAGCTGACCATCACGTCAGAGGCACTGCTGACCGATGATCTGGCGCGGACGCGGCTGCGCGGATATTCCATCGACGATCAGGAACGCGCCGACGGCATGCGGTGCATCGCCGCGCCGATTTTCGACGCCTATGGCGCGCCTGTCGCGGGCGTGTCGGTATCGGGGCCGTCGTTCAGGATACCGCTTTCGTCGGCAGATCAAATCGGGCGGATGGTGCGGGGCGCAGCAGAGGCGATCACCACCGCGATCGGGGGCACATCGCCCACCGGCTAGGGTGCACCCCACCCACCGCCACCGGGCGTCTGCATTTCGAACAGGCCGCCGGCGGGCAGGTCAATCTCGGCGTTGCCCTGCAACGCAATGTGCGTTCCGTCAGGCAGTTCGGCGGCATTCAGCCCCACTGCCCCCCCCTGCCCGCCATCCACGCCAAAGGGCGGAATATCGCGGTGCGAACACAGTGTCGTCACCGTCACCGGTTCCAGAAACCGCATGCGCCGGATCACGCCGTTGCCACCGTGCCACCGGCCCGCGCCACCGGACCCGGGCCTGATCCCGAAGACCTCCAGCCGGACCGGAAAGCGCTTTTCAAGGATTTCAGGGTCGGTCATGCGGGTGTTGGTCATATGGCTTTGCACCGCGTCACAGCCGTTGAACCCCGGACCCGCACCGGTGCCGCCCGCGATGGTCTCATAGTTTTGGAAGGTCTCGTTGCCCCAGACAAAATTGTTCATCGTGCCCTGACTGCCCGCAATCACATGCAGCGCCCCGTATAGTGCGTTGCACGTCGCCTGCGACACCTCGGTATTCCCCGCGATCACCGCCGCAGGATAGGCGGGGTTCAGCATTGATCCTTCGGGGGCGATGATGCGCAGCGGCTTCAGACACCCCTCGTTCAGGGGAATATCGGCCCCGACCATCGTGCGGAACACATAAAGGACCACGGCGCGGCAAATCGAATAAGGGGCGTTGTAATTCCCGTGACTTTGGTCGCTGGTGCCGGTGAAATCAATCACCGCAGAGCGGCCTTCGGGATCGACCCGCACTGCCACCTTGATCACGGTGCCGGTGTCCATCGGATAGGTGAAACTGCCATCCTTCAGCCGTCCGATGACCTGCCGCACGCTTTCCTCGGCATTGTCCTGCACATGGCCCATATAGGCCTGCACCACGTCCAGACCGTAGGCATTGACCACTTTCAACAGCGCGCGCCGCCCCGTTTCGTTGGCGGCAACCTGGGCCTTTAGATCTGCCATGTTCTGCGGGATGTTCCGGCAGGGATAGCGGCAAGAGGACAGCACCCTTGTCGCCTCGCCTTCCAGAAAGTTCCCCTGATCGACAAGGCGGACATTGTCGATCAGCACACCTTCCTCGTCGATGTGGCTGCTGTCGGGCGGCGCCGATCCGGGCGTCCGTCCGCCGATATCCGCGTGATGCCCCCGCGAGCCAAGCCAGAACGCGGGTTCATCCCCCACGAAGACCGGCGTCACGACGGTGACATCGGGCAAATGCGTGCCGCCGTTGTAGGGGCTGTTCAACATAAAGGCATCGCCCGCATGGATCGCGCCTGCGTTTTCCCGCATCACCGTTTTGATGCTGTCGGACATCGAGCCCAGATGCACAGGCACATGGGGCGCATTCGCCACCAGATCGCCCGCCCTATCAAAAATCGCGCAGGAAAAATCCAGCCGTTCCTTAATGTTCACCGACCAGGACGTATTGGCAAGCGTCGCCCCCATCTGGTCTGCAACAGACATGAACAAGTTGTTGAACACCTCGAGCAGCACCGGATCGACACTGGTGCCCGCCGCATGGAGCCGGGCCTTTTCGGTGGTGCGTTCAAGGATCAGGTTGCCCATCCCGTCCAGATGCGCCTGCCAGCCGGGTTCGACGATATTGGTGCCGGTGGGTTCGGTGATGATGGCGGGGCCGTCTATGCGGGCCGCTGCATCCAGTGCCGTCCGGTCGAACAGCGGCACCTGTTGCCAATCGCCTGCAAACATCGGCACCTGCGCGACCGCATTGGTGCTGCCGGTCGCGGGATGACCCGTGGGCACCTCTCCGGTTTCACCGATCGCCTCGGCGCTGACCATATCAAAGAACAGCGCCCGTTCGGGAGAGGTGAAACCGAACCGCTGGCGGTGGACATCCTCGAATGCGGATTGCATGTCAACGATGCTGCCAAAGGGCACCTCCAGCGTCTGGTGCGATCCGTCATAACGCAGATGCGCGCGCGCCTCGGTGCGGATTGCGGTGGCGGGCACGCCCTGCGCTTCGACCTCGGCGCGGGCCTCGGCCTTGATCCCGTCCAGAATGGCCTGTGCCACGTCAAGCTCGGCCAAAGGCGCATCGACCTGTCGTTCCCGCAATGCGCGGATCTCAGCAAGGCCCATGCCATAGGCCGACAGCACACCGGCGAAGGGATGCAGAAACACCCGCCGCATGCCAAGGGCGTCGGCCACAAGACAAGCGTGCTGCCCCCCCGCGCCACCAAAGCAGTTCAGGGTGTATTGCGTCACGTCATGGCCGCGCTGGACGCTGATCTTCTTGATCGCGTTGGCCATGTTATCGACGGCGATCCGAAGAAAGCCTTCGGCGACGGTTTCGGGCGTTTCCGGCGCGGCACCGGTCGCCGCCGCGATATCCTGCGCCATGGCTGCGAATTTGGCCCGCACGATGTCCGCATCCAGCGGCTGATCGCCACGCCGCCCGAAAACCGGCGGGAAGTGATCCGCGTTCAGCTTTCCCAGCATGACGTTGCAGTCGGTCACGGTCAGGGGGCCGCCGCGGCGATAGCACGCCGGCCCCGGATCGGCGCCCGCACTTTCCGGCCCGACCTGATAGCGCCCGTCGCGGAAGGTGCAGATTGACCCCCCGCCCGCAGCCACCGTATGAATATCCATCATCGGGGCGCGCATCCGCACACCTGCCACTTCGGTCTCGAAACTGCGCTCAAAATCGCCCGCGTAATGCGACACATCGGTAGAGGTGCCGCCCATGTCAAAACCGATCAAACGGTCGAAACCAGCCGCACGGGCGGTTTTGACCATGCCGACGATTCCGCCCGCCGGACCCGACAGAATGGCGTCCTTGCCCTGAAACAGGCTTGCGTCGGTCAGGCCACCGTTCGACTGCATGAACAAAAGCCGTTCGCATCCGCCCTGCCCGACAGCCAAGGCCGTGGCAACCTGGCGGACATAGCGCGCAAGGATCGGCGACAGATAGGCATCGACCACCGTTGTGTCGCCCCGTGCCACCAGCTTCGCCAACCGCGAGACCTGATGGCTGGCGCTGATCTGGGTGAACCCGATATCACGCGCAATTGCGGCCACGCGGGTCTCGTGGTCGGGGTTCAGATAGCCGTGAAGGAACGCGATCGCGACGGCCCGGATACCGGCGTGATAGCCGGATTGAAGCGCCGCGCGCGCTGCGTCTTCGTCCAGTGGCCGGATCACATTGCCATCGGCATCCAGTCTTTCGGGCACTTCGTCCGCGTGTTCGTACAGCAGGTCGGGGCGCTTGATCTCGAGGTCGAACAGGCGCGGTCTGGCCTGATATCCGATGCGCAAAAGGTCACCGAACCCGTCGGTGATCAGCAAAAGCGTCCGCTCTCCCTTGCGCTCCAACAGGGCGTTCGTGGCAACGGTTGTGCCCATCTTGACCGCGCCGATCACCCCATCGGGCAGCGGGGCCTCAGCGTGCAGCCCCAGCAGATCACGAATGCCCTGCACAGCGGCATCGGGGTAGCGTTCCGGATTTTCCGACAGCAGTTTATGGGTGGCCAGGGTGCCATCGGGGCGCCGCGCGACCACGTCGGTGAATGTGCCGCCGCGATCAATCCAGAATTCCCATTGTGCCACCGACATTCCGCACCCCCTGTTTTGGACCCTATTCAGTCCGGTATGGGGCCTTGATTGTCAACGCGCGGCGTCACCCGGCAGGGTGATATCGGGCGTGATAGCCGCGTTCAGCACGCGGGTGGCATTGGGAAGGTCGTTCAGTTCTGCCCGAAGCGTTGCAGCGGCCAGATCCAACCCGTGGTCCTGCCACCGCCTGATCAATCGGCGGCGCAATTCGGGCAAGCGCACATCCAGCAGCACGGACAGATCCCACACCGGCGCCAGATCGCGCCAAGGGGCCTCGTCGAACAAAAGGTAATTGCCCTCGACAAGGATCAACCGGCAATCGGCGCTGACAATAGCGGCACCGGCAACCGCGATGTCGCGGCTGCGGTCAAAGACGGGGATGACGACCTCACCTCCTGCTTTGAGACGCCCAATCAGGGTGATAAAGCCCTTCGCGTCAAAGGTTTCCGGCGCGCCTTTGCGGTGAAGCATATCGCGCGCCGCAAGAACGGCATTATCCAGATGAAAGCCATCCATCGGCACGACCAGCGCGCGCGTGCCTTCGTTGTTCAACCGCTGTGCAAGCGCCTCCGCCAGCGTGGATTTTCCGCTGGCGGGGGGGCCTGCAATTGCAACAACCATGCGCCGGTCCTTGGGCAGCGCAGCAAGCCGCGCGAACAGGTCATCATGGCTGTGCAACCGGCTCACGCAGTCGCAACGCCCGGTTCGCCCGGCACTTTCGCACCGGTCATGAAGGCCACCGCATCTGACATGGTGTAGTCGCCCGGCTTGATAACGCACAGGCGCTTGCCCAGACGGTGGATATGGATCCGGTCCGCCACTTCGAACACATGGGGCATGTTGTGGCTGATCAGCACGATCGGAATACCACGGGACCGGACGTCCTGGATCAGCTCCAGCACCTTGCGGCTTTCCTTGACCCCCAGCGCCGCTGTCGGCTCGTCCAGAATGATGACGCGGCTGCCAAAGGCGGCGGCCCGTGCAACGGCCACACCCTGACGCTGGCCACCGGACAGCGATTCAACCGCCTGATTGATGTTCTGTATCGTCATAAGCCCCAGTTCCGACAGCTTGTCGCGGGCGAACTGCTCCATCCGGGGGCGGTCAAGCTGACGCAGCACCTTGCCCATGAAACCGGGTTTGCGCAGTTCGCGCCCCATGAACATGTTGTCGGCAATCGACAGCGCCGGTGACAGAGCCAGGTTCTGATACACGGTCTCGATGCCGGCTTTGCGGCCTTCCTCGGGCGAGCGGAAATGCACCGGCTTGCCGTCCAGTTCGATGGTGCCATGATCCGGGGTGACCGCGCCGCTGATCGCCTTGATCAGCGTGGACTTTCCCGCACCGTTGTCGCCGATCACCGCCAGAATTTCACCGGGGTAAAGATCGAAGTCAGCGCCATCAATCGCAACCACAGTGCCGTAGCGCTTCATCACGCCGCGTGCTTTTAGCATTGGCTGGACATCACTCATTTCGAAGCCCTCCGGAGCTGTTGGTCAAGCGATACGGCAACGATCACGAGGATGCCTGCCGCGAATTGCTGCCAGTAGTCATCCACCCGCGCCAGTGACAGACCGGTGGTGAACACCTGAACGATGAAAGCGCCCAGAACCGACCCGATGATCGAACCGCGCCCCCCGAACAAGGACGTGCCGCCAATCACCACGGCGGTGATGGATGCCAGGTTGATCGTGTCGAACGAGATCGGGTTGACCGACCCCACCCGCCCGATAGACACCCAGGCGGCAAAGCCGAGGATCACACCGGCGACGACATAGACGGAAATCAGGATACGGTTGGTCTTGATACCGGACAGCATCGCTGCCTCCGGGTCGTCGCCCACCGCATGCACATGGCGGCCCCACGCGGTATGGTTCAGGACATACCACAGGATAAAGGCGAGAACGAGGAGCGCCACAACGCCATAGGTGATCGTGGCCCCCATGAACTTTATATCCGTGCCGAACCACAACAGCATCGGCGCCTTTTCCTCGATGTCGATGTTGCGGATGGATTCCGAATGTGAATACCAAAGCTTCAGCGCCGAAAACACACTTAGCGTGCCAAGCGTCACGATGAACGGCGGTAGCTTGACCAAGGCGACAAGAGCACCGTTGACCCAGCCCATCACCCCGCCCATGAACATGCCGATCAGGATGGCGAAGGGCACCGGAACACCGGTCAGCACCGCCAGCCGCCCCATGACCAGCGACGAGATGACCATGATCGCACCGACGGACAGGTCGATGCCCGCCGTCAGGATGATCAAGGTCTGCGCAAGGGCCACGAAACCGGTCACAGTGACCTGCTGCATGATGGTCGACAACACTCCGGGCGTCATAAAGCGCGGCGCGATAAGGCCAAAGCACAAGACGCTTAGAACCAGCACCAAAGCCGGCACAAGTGTTGGATTTTTGCGGAGGAATGTCCGCACGATATGCCCAAGAGTATGATCATCCCTGACGAAGCTTGCGACGGCCGCATCGGCCTGATCGAGTTTTGCTTCGAAGTCGGAGATTGTCTTGCTTGGCGTTGGTTGGTCGGTCATTCCGCCTCTGGCCCCCCGCAAAATATGGTGGGGCAACCCTAGCCCCGGATATATGAAGGGCAGCTTACGCCGCCCTTCGCTTAGTCACGCATGGCTATTTGCCGTGCATCAGCCCCAGCACAGCTCTGTGCCTTTGGCCGAGTCGATCGACGGCACGCCCTCGGCAGGCTGGTCGGTGACCAGATTCACGCCGGTGTTGAAGAACGTCAGGCCTTCGGATGCTGTTGGCTTGGTGCCGTCAGCGGCAAAAGCAGCAATTGCCTCGATGCCCTTGGATGCCATCAACAGCGGATACTGCTGCGATGTCGCGCCGATCACGCCGGATTTCACGCTGGCGATGCCGGGGCAACCGCCGTCAACAGAAACGATCAGCACGTCCTTTTCTCTGCCGGCCTTCTTCAGCGCCTGATAGGCACCTTCGGCGGCTGGCTCGTTGATCGTGTAAACCACGTTCAGCTCAGGGTCCTTGGCAAGCAGATTCTCGACAGATGTCACGCCGCCTTCGGGGTTCGCACCCGAGGATTCGTGACCGATCACGCGTGGATCGGTTTCCGACCCCATCACGGTCAGGTCGGGCACTTCGATACCGAAGCCAACGAGGAAGCCGGTGTCGCGTGCAACATCAACCGAGATGTTGTCCTTGTTGATGTCGAGCATACCGATGTGCGCATTGGCAGCGGCGTCGCCCAGGGTTGCCTTGGCCCATTTGCCAATCAGCAGCCCTGCTTCGAAGTTGTCAGTCGCAAAGGTCATGTCCTGTGCGTCCGCGTCGGCAAGCGGCGTGTCGAGTGCAATCACCAGAATGCCTGCTTCGCGGGCTTTCTTGAGAGCTGGCCCGACCGAGTCATTCGAGGGGGTGATCAGGATGCCCTTCGCACCAGCCGCGACGCAGTTTTCGACGGCAATGATCTGGGGCGATGCGTCGCCATCTTTTTCACCGGCGAACGCCTGGAAATCCATACCCATTTCGGCGGCCTTGGCGGCTGCGCCTTCCTTCATTTTCACGAAGAACGGGTTGGTGTTGTTCTTGGTGATAAGGCACGCGCCTGCGCCTGTGTGGGACGCGGCAAAAGCTGTGGATGCGGCGGCGATGCAAATTGCGCTGACCGCAGCGGTTGTGAACAGTTTCTTCATGTGGTCCTCCCTGACCGATGTTCGGGCGTGACGGAAAAAGTCTGGCGCCCAATATCGCGACATGCCCATTCTGCAATGCCGTTGTGGCTGTATAAAGACCGAGTCGGGTGGCAGTTGTCAATAAATAAATAAACTTGATTTATTAATTAGACATAGGGCATCCTCAGGGGGAATAGATCATTGGATAACATGTCAGATATGGGCGACACCGCCATCCGAGACCCCATGGGAGGGGTGAATCAATCCGGGGTTCGGGACCACAACGAAAGACTGGTTCTTTCGCTGATCCAACGGCATGGCGGACTGGCAAGTGCCGAGATCGCGCGGCGGTCGAACCTGTCGGCGCAGACTGTTTCCATCATCATCAGGGCGCTTGAAAAAGACGGGCTGCTGAGTCGTGGCGAGCCGGTGCGCGGCAAGGTGGGAAAACCCTCTGTCCCGATGACGCTGAACCCCGACGGCATCCTGTCTCTTGGCCTGAACATAGGCCGGCGCAGCGCCGATCTGGTGCTGATCGACGTCACGGGCACGGTGCACGGACAGCTGAAAAAGACCTATGCCTACCCGACCCCGCACGTCGTCATGCAGTTCCTGACAGAGGGGATGACAAAGATCACCGGCGGGTTAACGAAAAAGCAGCTGGGATGCATTGCGGGGATCGGCGTTGCGGCCCCGTTCGAGCTGTGGAACTGGCTGGACACAGTGAATGCGCCAAAAGAGGCGATGCAGCTTTGGAAGGACTTTGACCTTAAATCAGCCGTCGAAAACCGGACAGGTCTGCCCGTTGTCGTCCAAAATGACACCACATCGGCCTGCACGGCCGAGCATATCTTCGGGCGTGGCCGCGAATTCGCCGATTATGCCTATTTCTTTATCGGGTCGTTTATCGGCGGCGGGGTGGTTCTTAACGATACGGTTTATTCAGGCCGAACCGGAAACGCCGGCGCGTTCGGGACGATTCCAGTGCGATATGGCACCGCGCAAAGCTCTCAGCTTATTCACAATGCGTCGATCTATCTTTTGGAAAAACGGTTGGAAAAAAGCGGCAATGACGCATCGGTGATCTGGAATCCGGACCACAACTGGGAAGGATTCGAGGACATTCTGTCCGACTGGATCGAACAGACAGCCAGGCACCTTGCCGTTGCCGTCGTTGCCGTCTCTTCGGTCATCGACTTTCAGCGGATTCTGGTCGATGCCAACTGTCCGCAGCCCATCCGTGAGCGAATCGTCGATCTGACCCGCCTGGAGATCGCGAAACTCGACACTCAGGGCATCGCTGACCCGATCGTATCAGAGGCGTCGATCGGCCGGAATGCCCGCGCGATCGGTGCCGCGTCTCTTCCTGTGATTGAGCGGTATTTCCTGAGCCAACCCAGCTTTGCGTGATGTGTCAGGCCCGCCACGCAATCAAGGCGGACCCGATACACCCTGATGCTCAGGTCGGCATAACGATCTTTTGCGCATCCATCGGGGCATCCCACTGAAGATGCCGGTCTTCGAGAACAAGCATGTTCTCTGATCCGACGATGTCGCTTTTTGTTTTGTAGCCGATCACATCCTCGATCGACATATCCAGATTGCGCGCCAGCAGCATGGTCTCTTCCGAGGAAAAGTTGGTCAGTCCACGGGCGCATTCATCGCCTTTTTCGTTGTAGATATGCAGAACGTCACCTTTGGTGAAATCCCCCTGAATCGAGATGATATCCGTGCGACGAACACCGCGTGTTCCCTCGACGATTTCCTGGGCCACGTCGTCGGACACAACGAGCGTGCCCCCGACCTGAAGCCGGTTGCTGAGCCATATTTCCAGAGGCGACGATGCAACGCCGGTGACGAGGCATTTCGTGTGGCGACGCTCGTTCTTCAGAACCGACGACACGGGACGATCTATTATACCTTCGGCGATGATCGTTTCGCATCCGGCATTCTGCGCCATGTTGGCTGCTTTCATTTTCGTCAGCATACCGCCGCTGCCCAGTTCACTCGTGCCGGTCGTTGACAGCAGGTGGTCCGAAACGTCGCTGATTTCCGAAATGAACACCGCCTCGGGGTCCGAAGGATCCCTGTCATACAGGCCCTCGACACTGGTCAGAATAATCAGGCGGTCGGCCTGAATCATCTGCGCAACCTTTGCGGCAAGCCGGTCGTTGTCGCCCACGCGCAACTCCCGCGTCGCAACGGTATCATTTTCATTGATGATCGGAAGAATGTCATTTTCGAACAACCGCAGCACTGTATTCTTGATGTTCAAGAAGCGCCGGCGCTCTTCCATATCATCCACGGTCACCAGCACCTGGGCAACATTCATCCGGTGTTCGGATGCGACCTGACGGTAGGCATTCATCAACAAGGGCTGGCCGCATGCGGCGGCGGCCTGCTTATCCAGAACGCCGGCATCTTCGGGCCGTTTTCCGATCATGTTCAGCCCCAGCGCGACAGAGCCAGAGGACGTCAGGACGATGTCATATCCCTCGGATTGCAATTGCGCCAAATCGCTCATCACGCCATGCAGAAACGCGTATCTCAGGGTCAGCCGATCACTATTGGCAAGCAGACTTGATCCGATTTTAACAACAATTCTTTTTCGTTTCGACATGGGAAACTCCTGTAACGCATTGTATTAATTTGACTCTTATAGCGCATGTTCACGAAAACATGCGCTTTGCTTCAGCAATTCGAGCCTGATGATTCGCTGTTGTATAACACGCAAAGCACCAAGGGGTTCAAATGGAAGGCCGACGGGCGCGGACAGGCGGGCCATAAATGCGTTTGTTGCGGTCCCCCGGCATTAACCAGTTTACTGTCTGGCGAAGGCGTGTAACTCCAGCCTGAATGCAGGCCCGATCTGTCTGCGGCGCTGGACACGGAACAAACGGAGACACCCGATGCTCAAGGGCATTAACCCAATTCTTGGACCTGATCTGCTTTACACGCTTCGCGCGATGGGGCACGGCGACGAAATCGCGCTGGTCGACGGCAATTACCCCGCGCTGGAACATGGGCGCCGCGTCATCCGCGCCGATGGGCTGCATCTTATTCCCGTGCTTGATGCGGTTCTGTCGGTCATGCCGATTGACGACTTTGTCGCTCAATCCATCTTTAGATCGGTGAAAATGGGCGATGTCGCACACAGGGAACCGGTGCATGTCGAGATCGACCAATGCTGCCACGACCATGCGCCGGAAAGACCGATGACTCCGTTGGCCGGTGATATTTTTTACAGCCGCGTCCGTGCCGCGCACACGATAGTCGCGACAAGCGAGCCACGGCTTTTCGCCAATGTCATTCTGCGCAAAGGTGTGATTTCGCTTTGACCAACCGGCCTTGAAAACGGCCATCAGGGAACCAAATGTCCAGCAATGCGTTTGGGTATCATGGCGCGTGTGAAAATGCACATGGCGCGATGAAACAACGGAGTGTTGGATAATGATGGAAGTCAGTGGCCTTGGCGGCTTGATCGTTCTTGTTCTGGACCTATGGGCGATTGTGTCGATCATCGGATCGAACCGCTCTACCGGCGCAAAGGTCGGCTGGACAGTGCTTGTTCTGGTCCTGCCGATTCTCGGATTCCTGATATGGCTACTGGCAGGACCGCGCAGTCCGGGGCGCGGCCCGTAGGCCTTAATCCGCCAATCGCACCTGTTGCCAACGGGCAACGGACCACCACGGAAAACATTTGTTCCGAACCATATGCGTATTTGATTGTTCGCCTGCACGAATAAGTGCGCATGATCCAGAAATGCGAAGGGCAGGAAATGCTGAGCCGGAAGAAAATTCTTATCGTTGAAGATGACGCCATGATCGCAATGGATCTGGAGTATCTGTTCACGGATTCCGGTTGGGATGTCATCGGCCCTGTGGCCAGCACAAAGAAAGCCATCGCACTTTTGCAGGTCGAAACCCCTGACGTCGCGACGCTGGATTACAATCTGGGCGGCGAGACGAGCGCCGAAATCGCGGCTATTCTGTGCAAGAAAGACGTGCCTTTCTTTTACCTGACTGGCAGGGCACAGGCCATTATCGACGACGAAGCACCCGTTGCACCCATTCTGGAAAAACCCGCATCGCATGCTGTGCTTTTGAAGTTCGCAATCCGCACGCTTGGAAAGTAGGGTGCCCCAAGGCCAACGCGGCAGCTTATAACCGCGCCTTTATGGGTCTGTTATCTGACACCAAGGAACCTGCCCGGCACTTTCAACGCATCGACATTGTCGCATATCACCTTTAGGCAGACCAGAAACGGCACCGCCATCAGTGCGCCGGCAATGCCCCACAACCAGCCCCAGAACACGACCGTCAGAAACACCGACACCGTGTTCATTTCCAATCGGCGCCCAAGAATGGTTGGTGTTACGAACTGTCCCTCGAGCGAATTGAGGACCATGTAGAACACCGGCGCCAGCAGCGCATAGGACAACTGATCATAGGTGACGATGGAAAAGCCTGCGATCAGGCACGTCCCTATGATCATCCCGAGGAACGGAAGAAAGTTGAGGAAGAACGCAAGTGCCCCCCAGATAAACGGGTGCGGGAAATCGATTATCAGCAACGACACCGCGAGAACCATCCCCAGAACAGCGTTGATCACCGTGATCGTGAAAAGATAACGAGAGATGCTTCTCTCTATCGTGTAAACGGTCGAAAGCGCGCGCTTTTTGTCGGAAAGTTTCGGGAATGCCTCTACGAGTTTCACATAGAACAGATCACCGGATGCCAGCAGAAGAAGTGCAAAGACCATGGCGACGATGATGGTTGTGCCCAGTCCTGCAAGGTTGCTGACGGCGGAACTTAACAGTCCGGGTTGCTGTATGGTCACCTTTTGAACCGAGGGTTCCGCCGCCGGTTCCGCCAGTTTTTCAACCTGCGCCGACGCCCCCTGCACCGCCTCTACAGAGGTCGTGATGTCCCGCAGCTTGTCTTTCAGCTTCTCGCCGAACGCTGGCACTTCGGCGGCCCAATTCGACGCAGGGCCGCTCATTGCGTAGCCCCCCAAAAGGACGCTGAACGCCAGAACGGTCACCAGAACCGTCGCACTGACCGGTGCGGGGATGCCCGCCTTTGAAAGGACGCGCAACAGGGGGCTAAGGGTCAACGAGACCAGCACCCCGATCATGATCGGAAGCAGAACATCCTTTGCAAAGAAGATCGCGATCGTTGCCAGAATCAGCAAAATCGCCACCAGCACCTTTCGGATGGCCACGATCTCTCTCAGGTGCAGAGCGGGTGCAGTATCCAACATAGGGTTCCTTGTTGCGGCGTTCGGACGCCTTGCTCATAATAACGCCAGATCATCGGCAAGGTTCCGGCCCCAGATCAAAAGGCCGTGTCGACTGCGCGGCCAGCGGATGCCGCAGGGCGGTGCGGGATCAGGTTTTGACAGGCTCCGGCACAAAGTCGGTGACCTTGACTGCAAGTTTAAGGGAATACCGGTCGGCGCTGTCCTCGATCTCGACTTGCGATGAAAGCTGTGTCGCGAAGGCCTTTATCAGTTGGTTTCCCAACCCGGTGCTGATCGCGTCAATTCCCCGGTCGTCCAGACGGGTTCCTTTCGAATTTTCCACCGAAAGCACAAAGGTATTGTCCTTCATGTCGCGAAGGCGGAATTTGATCCAGGGGGCGCTGCCATCTGTCGGTCGTCCGATATATTTCACCGCATTCGTCGCGGCTTCTGTTGTCAGCAGCGACACAGGGACCGCCTGATCGGGCACAAGAATAACCTTGTCTATCTCGACACTGACCTTCACGCCACTGCCGGACGGAAGCGCCGACACCATCGTATGCTTGATGATATCGTTCAAAAGCTTGTCTGCACGCACGCTGGCCAGACTGGACGTATGATAGAGATTGCTGTGCACGGTCGCCAACCCCATCACGCGGTCTTGCACCCGCCGAAGCGTGTCACGGGCCTCGGGGGCCTTGGCCTTGCGCATCTCCATGTTTATGATCGACGCAATCAATTGCAGATTGTTTTTGACTCTGTGGTGAACCTCTTTCAACAGGACGTTCTTCTCACGGATGCTGTCTTCCAGATCGGCCTCGTCCTGCGCGATTGTCTGCGCCATCGCGTTGAACGTTTCCTCCATCTGGCGCAGTTCCAGCGGCGCGGGGCTGGTGCTGCCCGGTGAAAAGCCCCGGCTGCCGCTTGCAAATTGCTGCATCTTCCAGCGCAGGTCTTTGACATGGCGGATGACCAGACGGTGCACCGCGACATAGGCGACCAGCAGACTGATAACCCACATCACAACGGGAAACAGAATTGCGGTGTGGCCAAAGCGGGTTTCAAACTTTGTGCCTTGCCCCGCATCCCAGGTTGCAAAAGTATAGACGACACCCGGAATAATCGCGACGACGGAATAGACCCGAGCGTTTTTTCCGTGGTCCTCAGACAGGAAAATGGTCGAGCTGCCGTTTGCCAGCGCCTTAAGATCGCGCCCCATGGGCAACGTGGCCTCTACATTCTCCATGCCCAATGCCGACAGCAAAACCTGCCCTTCGGCGTTGAAGGTGACAAGGTCAACCGGCTGGGTGTCGTCATCCTTGAGCCGCTCAAGATAGAAATTCACTTTGGGAGCAGAGAGCGAAACAAACCCGATATAGGTATCATCGACATAGACGGGCTGGGCGATGACGACCACGGATTGACCACTGATCGCCCCCCTGTTCAACGCCGAAACACGCGGCTTGGGCTGGTCTTGAAAGCTTTTGTAAACCGGGCTTTCTCGCAGATCCGTAATCCGGTTTGCAGAATTGCACGTCGAAATCCCGTTCTTGGGAACAAAGGTGGCCAGAATGTAATCCGGTGTCGTTCGCACAAATTGCCTCAGTAGATCAACACAGGCCTCGGAATCGTCCAACAAAGGCAAAAGCGCAGACCCCAACACACGCGCCGAGGCAAAGCCGCCGTGCATTACATCGCGCTGCGGCTCTACCGCGACCAAAGTTCTGCCAAGCAACGCGGAATAGCGCAGTTCTTCGGATTGGCGGACAACGTTGCTGGTTTGGTAAAGCGCAATAAGACCCACCGGCAACAAAGCCACGGACAGCATCACGCCCACCCTGAACGCAAGACCTTGATACACGCGCAGCCCCAAATTCATAACGCCCATCACCGCACAGAGGCAGTGTTGCCGGCCATCACAGCTTTTGTCGCCTGATCGGTCATTTCAAGCTCGTCCGCGCCGTCCAGTTGCAGAATGTCGATAAGGCGAAGCCTGGCGCGGTTCACCCGGCTTTTGATGGTGCCGACAGCACAACCACACATCCCCGCCGCTTCCTCGTAGGAAAAGCCGGATGCCCCGACAAGGATCAACGCCTCGCGCTGCTCATCGGGAAGCGTGATGAATGCCTTCTGGAAATCCTGCAATGCCAGCCGTCCGTCGTGGTCCGGCTTGGATGCCAGCCGTCCTGCGAATATCCCGTCGACATCGGCAACCTCGCGGCTGACCTTCCGGCGGCTGGAATAGAATGTATTGCGAAGAATCGTGAACAACCAGGCGCGCAGGTTGGTCCCTTCCTTGAACATCGCGAATTTGCTCCAGGCCTTTACGACCGTATCCTGTACCAGATCGTCCGCCGCTGAACCATTGCGGGTCAAACTCATCGCGAAAGCACGCAGAGCCGGTAAATGCTCTATGATCGCGTCTCTCGGGTCAGGGGCGTTCATTTTTCGCCCTCTTTTGCCTTTTCCTGCTCCTTTAGCTGCTGCAACAGCTTTTGAAACCGATCCGGCAATGCCTCTTCGACTTTTTCCTGATACACTTTGCGAAGGTTTTCGTCGATTTGACGCTGAACATTCTGGTTCGGTTTTTTCTGGGCCATGGTGCTTTCTGCGCGATTTATTTTTCAGGTGTCCGAATATAATTCGGAACTCAACGTGATAGTCGTGCGTTTGGTTCCAAGATAAAGTGAAAAAGGTAAAAATAATCATGCCCAACGCCTCTACGACCGAGGGTTTCGTCGCATCCGTGGCGCAGGAATTGCCGTTTCTTCGCCGTTACGCCCGCGCCCTGACCGGAAATCAAGACTCAGGTGACGCCTATGCAATCGCGACGCTGGAAGCGATCATCGAAGATTCCAGTGTCATGGATCGCACGAAATCAGCCCGAATTGCGCTTTTCTCGGCCTTTCACGCAATCTGGAACAGCTCTGGCGCCCCGATCGCGGGCGCAGAAACCAAAATTGCGGCCAAGGCCCAGATGCACCTGAGCAAACTGACCAGAAACACCCGTGAGGCCCTGCTTTTGCACACGATCGAAGAATTCCGTTATTCCGAGATCGCCGAAATCATGAATGTCCCTCAGGACGAGGCCGAAGATCTGGTCAGAATTGCGCAGCAAGAGCTTGCCAATAGCATCCTCGGAAAAGTGATGATTATCGAAGACGAGGCGATCATCTCGATGGACCTTGAAAGCATTGTCTCGGACATGGGTCATGCGGTGACCGGCGTTGCCCGCACCCGGACAGAGGCGGTGAAACTGGGAAAATCAGAGCGCCCCGACCTGATCCTTGCCGATATCCAGTTGGCTGACAATTCGTCTGGGATTGATGCGGTCAACGACCTGCTAGGGGCCCTCGGCGACCTGCCGGTGATATTCATCACCGCCTTTCCCGAACGGCTGCTGACCGGGGAAAAACCGGAACCCGCCTTCCTGATCACAAAGCCATACACGGAAGAGCAGGTAAGAATTGCGGCGTCACAGGCAATGTTCTTTTCGTCGACCGAACCCCTGTTCTCCTGATCGCAACCGCAGATCTGCAAAAAAATGGCGCCCGCATCTTGCAGGGCGCCATTTTTCATCACGAATCAGTGGCACGGAAATTACGGTGTGCGCCCCTTGAACGCCCGCGCAATCATGGCGATGGCGAACAAGACCAGGAAAATCACAAACAGAATTTGCGCAACACCGGCAGAGGCGCTGGCGATACCGCCAAACCCAAAAACACCGGCGATAATCGCGACAACAAAGAATACTAAGGCCCAATACAGCATTGTTTCTTCCTTCAGTTTCACTTGCGCTCATTTGCGCTTCTGCCGGATCAACACGGAATTACGGCGATTGGTTCCACATTTAAAGTTCAGGAATTTGCCCTTTGCGACGGAACAATTAACGCCCACGGATGTTGAACTGTAATCCGAGTATCTTAAAAGGAGGCATAAAATGGCCACGGCGACAAAAGACAAATTCACCGGAACAACCACCGAGGATCTTGCTGCGCAGGTCGACGCGTTGAAGGCCGATATCGCGGCGTTGACGCAAAGCCTTGGCGACTATGGGCGCACCCAAAGCGCCCATCTGGCCGAGAGCGCCCGCGCATCTGGCGAGGCCGAGTATGAGCATCTTCGGTCCAAAGTGGCCGACCTTGGCAATCAGGCCGAAGACTTTGTTGTGCAAAAACCCGGGGTGGCGCTTGGCATCGCGGCGGGCATCGGCTTTCTGGCCGGTCTTGTCATTTCGCGCCGTTAGGACGGTGCCGATGTTTCCGTCCCTGCGACGAACAGCCGTCCGGACAGCGCGCAGAACCGCGCTGTCACTTGGTGCCGGTATCGCCTTCATTGTCGGCGCAGTCTTTCTGACCATTGCCGCCTGGATTTTTCTGGTGGCCGCTCATGGCGCGCTGGTCGCTGCCTTTATTCTGGGGCTGATCTATCTTGGCCTTGCGGCGATCCTGCTTGGAACCGCCATATCGCACGCCGCCCCGGATCATCCGCACAGCGCGTGCGACTGCGACGCCACCCGGTCGCAACCCACCCCGCCAGAGGGCATGCCACCCCTGGTCGAGGCATTCATTTTCGGCCTGAGTGCTGCTTTGAAATCGGGCAAGTCGTGATCCGGCCCAAGGGCGCAATCCCGCTTTTTCACGCATTTAGCTTCACGACCTCGATCTGGTATGCCATTTAGTTCCCAAAGGGTCTTTATGCCCCGCGACTGATGGGAGACTTCGGAATGAGCAACAGCCAGACATTAGCGGTGATCGGCCTTGGGTCCATGGGCTACGGCATAGCCGCCTCGTTGCTGCGGGCAGGCAATACGGTTTACGGCTTTGACGTCAACGAGGACGCGATGCGCCGGTTTCAGGCAGAGGGCGGCGTATCGGGCACCCTGAGCGAGGTTGCGCAAAAGATCGACACCCTTGTTGTCGTGGTCCTGAATTCGGCCCAGACAGAGACGGTTCTATTCGGGGACGCCGGCTGGGTGCCTGCTCTGCGGCAGGGCGCAACCGTGATCGCCTGCGCCACCGTCGCCCCGTCTTTCGCCCGCACCATGGCTGCGAAATGCGCGGCACTTGGCATCCACTATCTCGACGCGCCGATTTCCGGCGGCGCGGGAAAAGCCGCCGCAGGCAAGCTATCCGTGATGGCCTCGGGAGCGCCCGAGGCATTCAGCGGTGCGCAAGGGGCACTGGACGGCATGGCCGAAACAGTGTTCCGTCTTGGTGACGCTGCGGGTGCAGGCAGCGCGATGAAGGCCGTCAATCAGCTGTTGGCCGGTGTTCATATCGCCGCAATGGCAGAGGCCGTGACATTCGGCATGACCCAAGGGGTCGATCCCGCACAAACAGTCGAGGTCATCTCGAAATGCGCCGGCACCAGCTGGATGTTCGAAAACCGCGCGCCCCATATTGTCGATGGCGATTACACGCCGCATTCCTCGGTCGATATCTGGCCCAAGGATCTGGGCATTGTTCTGGACATCGCCCGCGAGGCCAGGTTCAGCGCGCCGCTGACCGCCGCAGCCTTGCAGCAATTCATGGCAGCGTCAGGGTCGGGATTGGGCAAAGAGGACGATGCCGCCGTGGCCAAGGTTTACGCCCGCAATGCCGGATTGACGCTGCCGGAGGCAAAGTAATGCGGCTGGGCTGTATCGGCGACGACTTTACCGGCTCCAGCGATCTGGCCAATACACTGGCCAAGCAGGGCATGCGCGCCACGCAATACGTCGGGGTGCCGGACCGGCCCGCCGATCCATCAGTCGAGGCGGGCGTTGTCGCGCTGAAGTCCCGTTCGCTTCCGGTATCCGAGGCGATCCGCCTGTCCCTCGACGCGCTTGACTGGCTGAAGGCGCAGGGCTGCACACAGTTCCTGTTCAAATATTGCTCAACCTTCGACAGCACCGACGACGGCAACATCGGCCCCGTGGCAGAGGCGCTTGCCGCAGCGCTTGAGGCACGTCAGGTCATCGTCTGTCCGGCGTTTCCGGCAGCGGGGCGCACATTGGTGCATGGTCATCTTTTCGTCGGCGACCATTTGCTGAACGAATCCGGGATGGAAAACCACCCCCTGACCCCGATGAAGGACCCCGATATCCGGCGCGTTCTGGCGCGACAGTCCAAAGGAGCCGTGGGGCATGTTTCCTACACCGACGTGCACAAGGGCGTCGATGCGATCAAGGCACGCCTTGCATCCGAGGCAGAAGCAGGCCGCAACCTGATCGTCGTGGACGCGCTGTCGGACAATGACCTGATGGTGATCGGCGCGGCGGCGGCGGACTTGCCGTTGATCACGGGCGGGTCCGGTATCGCCATGGGCCTGCCCGCCAATTTCCGCGCCAAAGGGCTGATCGCGGACGATAGTTCCACGTGGCACGGCGAAACCGGCCCTGTTGTCGCGGTCTGCGGCTCTTGCTCGGTGATGACGCAGAAACAGGTGGCGTTTCACAAGGCGCTGCATCCGACCTTTGAAATTGACGCAGAGGCGGTGATGACCGAAAAACTGACCGCAGCGGATGTGGCCGAATGGTGTCTGGCGCAAACCGGGCTGCCCTTGGCCTATTCCTCGGCGGATCCGGCCAGCGTGGCGGCGACGCAGAAACGGTTTGGCCGCGACGCTACGGCAGCAAAGCTGGAGAGCTTGTTTGCAGAGCTTGCACGCCTTCTGGTGGCGGGCGGCGTGCGGCGGCTGATTTCGGCAGGCGGCGAGACATCCGGCGCCGTGGTCGAGGGGCTGGACCTGTCGGACCTGCAAATCGGGCCGGAAATTGCACCCGGCGTTCCGGCCATGCGCGCCCGTGAGGGGCTGGTGATCGCGCTTAAATCCGGTAATTTCGGGTCAGAGGATTTCTTTGTAAAGGCCGCAGCACGGCTGGCAGAGGGCACATGACAGAGACCCGGCTACGTGAACAGATCTGCGCCATGGCCAAGTCGATATTCGACCGTGGCCTGACCGGCGGCGCATCGGGCAACATCTCGGTCAGGACCGGGGACGGCGGCCTTTTGGTGACGCCGACGGGGTCCAGCTTTGGTGCGCTTGACCCGGCGCGGCTGTCTCGGTTCGACGCAGCGGGGCGTCTGGTGTCGGGCGACCAGCCGACCAAGGAAATGCCCCTGCACAGCGCCTTTTACGAGACGCGCAGCGTGACGGGGGCGGTTGTGCATCTGCATTCCTGCCATTCCGTCGCGCTGTCGATGCTCCCCGAAACCGACCCCGACAACATGCTGCCGCCCCTGACGCCCTATTCGGTCATGCGGCTGGGCAAGGTGCTGTTGCTGCCCTATTTCCGTCCCGGCGACCCCGCGATGGGCGATGCGGTGCGTGGGTTGGCGGGCAAACGAAGCGCTGTTGTTCTGGCCAACCACGGGCCTGTCGTGGCGGGCAAGGATCTGGAGGCCGCCGTATACGCGATGGAAGAGCTGGAAGAGACCGCAAAGCTGGCGATGCTGTTGCGCGGCGCGAACCCGCGCATGCTGGATGCCGCACAGGTGCAGGATCTGGTGCGCACCTTTGATATCGAATGGGACGACTGATGCCAAAACTCTCTGCCAACCTTGGGTTCCTGTTCACCGAATACACCCTGCCCGATGCGATACGTGCCGCCGCCGCTGCGGGTTTCGACGCGGTTGAATGCCACTTTCCCTATGATGTTCCGGTGGATGATGTCCGGGCTGCGATGGCGCAAACCGGCCTGCCGATGCTGGGACTGAACACAGAGCGGGGCAACCTTGCCGCAGGCGACTTCGGTCTAGCCGCGATTGCAGGCAGAGAGACAGAGGCGCGCGCGCTTATAGATCAGGCAGTGACCTATGCTGCCGCCGTTGGCGCAGGTGCCGTTCACGTGATGGCGGGCAAGTCGGGTGGTGGCGCGCAGGCAGAGGCCACGTTCCGCGCCAACCTGACCTATGCCTGCCAACAGGCCGCGCCGCATGACCTGACCATCCTGATCGAGCCGATCAACCAGATCGACGCGCCGGGGTATCATATCTCGACCATCGAGCACGGCGCAGAGATCATTGATGCGCTGGGTCTGCCCAACCTGAAGCTGATGTTCGACTGTTATCATACCCAGATCATGCAGGGCGATCTGACCCGCCGCCTGACGCGGTATATCAGCCTGATCGGCCACATCCAGATTGCCGCCGTGCCCGACAGGGGTGCGCCCGACCATGGCGAGGTCAATTACCCCGAGATCATGCGCGTGATCGACGATCTGGGCTGGACGGGTTATGTGGGGGCCGAATACCGCCCCGGCACCAAAACCGAAGACACGCTGCGCTGGATGGAGCGCTACTAGCCGCCGCAGGCTCTGTTAAACCTCGATCTCGACGCGCCCGATCGCATGCGAACAACAGGCCAGAACATAGCCCGCCTCGATGTCATCCTCGCTGATGCCGCCGTTGTGCACCATATGCACCTGCCCCGCGCGTTTCCTGACCTTGCAAGTGCCGCAAACGCCAAAGTTGCAGCCGTTCGGAATGTTCAATCCGGCGGCCTTCGCGACAGTCAGGATCGTATCGGTCTCGGCACACAGGCTCGTGACGCCCGAGAGCACGAAATCCAACTCTGCCGTTTCGCGGTCCTGCGGAATAACGTCGTCGATTTCCTCGATGTCCTCGACCCGCTCGACAGGCGCGTGGAACGTTTCCTGATGATAGCGCGACATGTCATAGCCAAGCCCGTTCAGCATATCGCGCACGGATTGCATAAAACTGTCAGGCCCGCAGCAATAGACATCGCGGTCCAGATAATCGGGCGTCATCAGGCCCAGCATCAACTGGTTGAACCGCCCGCGATACCCTGTCCAGACCTCGTAAGGCTCATCCTGCCCCACGACGAAATGCAGCTTTACGCCCTGAATCCGCCCTGCCATATATTCCAGCCGCTTGCGGAAAATCAGTTCCGACGGGCGACGGGCGCAGGTGACAAAGCTGAGGTCGGGTTCTTCGCCACGCTCGAACAGGAATGCCGCCATCGACATCATCGGCGTCACGCCCGACCCCGCCGAAATGAACAGATATTTCCCGTCGGGCTGGCGCGGCAGGTGGAACACGCCGCCGGGGCCATGCGCGCGCAATCGCATCCCCGGCACCAGATTTTCCATCATCCAACGCGAGCCGATGCTGTCAACCTGCGCCTTTACCGTAACGGTCAGATAGGCGTTGCTGGCCGGGCTGGACGATATTGTGTAGGTCCGGCTGACCACCCCGCCCGGCAACGGCAGGTCAAGCGTTATGAATTGACCCGCGCGAAACAGGAATGTCGCGCCCGAGGGCGGACGAAACACAAAGCTTTTCACGTCAGGCGCCTCTGGCACCACCATGACGCATTCCAGAACTTCGCTGTCATCCCAAAGGGGTGTATCTTCGCGGGGCATCGGGATCATGGATTACTCCGCCGCCATCATCTTGCGGCCCGTCAAACGGTCCTGCACCGTGCGCGTATACCAGTCGACGAACTGGATGACGCCGCTTTCCTGAAGCTCTGAATAGGGGCCGGGGGTATAGGCGGGGCTGTTGATGCCAAGCTGGTTCTGCTCGACCACGATGCGGTCTTCATCATTGGTGTGCATCCAGACCTCTGTCAGGCGGTCAAGGTCGTAATCCACCCCTTCCACCGCGTCCTTGTGCACCAGCCATGTGGTTGTCACCTGCGTTTGGGTGGCGTTCAGCGGCAGCACGCGGAACGTCAGGATATGGTCCGACAGAAAGTGGTTCCATGTGTTCGGGTAATGGAAGAACAGCAACGTGCCCGCGTTCTTGATCGGCATATTCGGCAGCAGCTTTTGCACGGCAACCTTGCCATCCATCGTATAGCTTTCTGCGGTGCCAAGCAGCGGCACGCGGACGAACCGCCATTGTTCGGACGGATCTATATGGAACTCTGACGGCAGCCCCGCCGCTTCGCAGCGGTCGCGGTGGGCGGTAATGGCGGGGTCTTCGATCCCATCGCCATTTCCCGCAATATTCGGATTGTCGTCGAATGTGCGGCACAGCGACGGGTGCGAGCCGGAACAATGATAGCATTCGCGGTTGTTTTCCAGCACCAGCTTCCAGTTGCCCTGTTCGATGATGCTGCTTTGATAGGCGACCTTCGTATCCTCAAGGTGGTGCGGCCCCATATAGCGCGCGGCCATATCGGCGATCTTGTCAAAGGCGGGGGCAACATCGGCCAGACAAAGAAACACCATGCCCGACGCATTGCGGCAATGCACCGTTTTCAGCCCGTGTTTCGACGGATCAAAATCCGCGCCCATATCGCGCGCCCACAGTAGGCGACCGTCCAGCTCGTATGTCCACTGGTGGTAGGGACAGACCAGTTTCGGGTTCGATCCCTTCGATGTCTGGCAAATACGGCTGCCGCGATGGCGGCAGGAATTGTGGAACGCACGAATGACATTGTCATTCCCGCGCACGACGATCACCGAATAGTCGCCGATTTCCAGCGTAACATAGTTGCCGGCCTTCGGGATTTCGACCGATGGCAGCGCATAGATCCAGTCCTGCGCCCAGATTAACCTGATATCGGCATCAAAGACCTCGGCCGAGGTGTAGAAATCGCGCGCCAGCGAGGTTTTGGGCGCGCGCGACATAATTTGCGAAAGGATGTCAGAGTCACGTAGCATCGGCTGGGGTCCTTGAGAGGAGGAACGACTGTTAGAAAACCTTGGGTCTGCCCATGGCAGGCCTATCCGTGAACATGATCCCTAACCGTCGTTTCCGAAGCATCAAAAACGGCGATTTTCGCGCGAATCCAGACCTTGCCTGTTTTCATCGCATGATAAGGCTGCAAATGACCCGGTTGCATCAGATGTCTTTCATCAGACGCAGCGCGTCATAGATTGCGGCATGGGTGTTCCGCGCCGACACCGCGTCGCCGATGCGGAACAGTTTAAAGCCGGCAGGACCACCGTTCAGCGTTTGCGCGCGCCCCGCGATCAGCGCGTCATAGTCCACCTCGCCTTTGTTCGACGATAGCGGCTTCAGCGCGAAATACAGGTCGTCCAGTGGCAAGGTGCCGTGGTTCACGACAATCTGGTCATAGATCCGCGTTTTGGCCAAAGGCATGTAGTCGCTTCCGATCGTCGCCTTCAACTGGTTGCCGTCTTTTGCGACAGAGGTCAGACGGTAGGTGACCGTGAACGTCACGTCCTTAACCTGCAAAGACCGCATGTAGGGAACAAGGTTCATCGCCATTACATCGGGGGCAAAGCTGCGGTCGGGGGTCATGATCTCGACCGTCGCGCCCGCCATTGCCGCGACTTCGGCTGCTTGCAGTCCGGCATGGTCGCCCGCGTCGTCATAGATCAGAACGCGGGTTCCGGGTTTGACATCGCCGCTGATCAGATCCCAGCTGGACACAACCAGATCATTGCCACCGTCCAGAACATCCGTATGGGGCATGCCGCCGGTTGCGATAATCACC
Organism: Pseudogemmobacter sp. W21_MBD1_M6; assembly: GCF_052119585.1. NCBI lineage: Bacteria > Pseudomonadati > Pseudomonadota > Alphaproteobacteria > Rhodobacterales > Paracoccaceae > Pseudogemmobacter > Pseudogemmobacter sp. W21_MBD1_M6. Next base: position 85,449 of record NZ_JBGQOJ010000004.1, read on the forward strand.
ACATCGGGGTGTTCTGCCGCGATGTCTTCGGCTTCGGCCCATGTGTTGAACCGGAACTCTACATCGCGCGCCGCGCATTGCGCCATGCGCCACTCGATGATGCCGATCATCTCTTTGCGGCGCTGGTTCCGGGCCGTCAAACGGATCTGCCCGCCAGCCTCTGCCGCCGCCTCGAACAGGGTCACGGCATGGCCCCGCTCTGCTGCGACGCGGGCGGCCTCCAGCCCTGCGGGTCCGGCACCGACAATAACCACCTTTTTCCGCTCGGTCGCCACAGGGATCACATGCGGCATCGTCAGTTCGCGCCCCGTCGCCGCGTTGTGAATGCACAGCGCGTCCCCCGCCTGATAGATCCGGTCAAGGCAATAGGTGGCCCCGACGCAGGGGCGGATCTCATCCTCGCGCCCCTCGATGATCTTTTTCACCACATGCGGATCGGCCATATGCGCCCGCGTCATCCCGACCATATCCAACTTGCCCGAGGCCACGGCATGACGCGCGGTCGCGACATCAGGAATGCGCGAGGCATGGAACGTGGGCAAGCCCACCTCGGCCTTGATCCGGCCTGCGAAATCCAGATGCGGCGCGGATTTCATCCCCTGAACAGGGATCACATCGGTCATCGCCGGATCAGTATGGATTTGCCCGCGAATGACGTTCAGGAAATCCACGTTGCCCGAAGCTTTGAACAGATGGCCGATGGCAATGCCCTCGTCAATTGTGGTGCCGCCACTGGCCGTTTCATCCGCCGTATAGCGGACGCCAACCAGCAGCCGGTCGCCGCATCGCGCCTTGATTGCGGCCAGAACTTCCAGCGCGAACCGCGCGCGGTTCTCAAGGCTTCCACCATAGGGGGCGTCCAGCTCATTCGTCAGGGGCGACATGAACTGGTCCATCAAATGGCCGTAACATTCCAGCTCGATCCCATCGAGCCCCGCATCGGCCATCCGCTCGGCGGCATCGGCATAATCCGTGATGATCCGCGCGATATCCCAGTCTTCCATCTTTTTGGGAAAGGCACGGTGCGCGGGTTCGCGCTGGTGGCTGGTGGTCAGCGCGGGCAGCCAGTCGCCCTTGTTCCAATGGGTGCGTCGACCCAGATGGGTCAGCTGGATCATCACCGCGCAGCCATGATCGTGGCATTCATCGGTCAGCTTTTTCATCCATCCGACAACCTCGTCCTTATAGGCGAGCACGTTGTTGAACACCGGCGGGCTGTCCCTGGACACGGCCGCCGAACCCGCCGTCATCGTCATCGCAACCCCCGCCTTTGCCCGCTCGACGTGATAGGCGCGGTAACGGTCCTTGGGCATGCCCGCCTCGGGGTAGGCGGGTTCATGACTGGTGGTCATGATCCGGTTTTTCAGGGTCAGATGCTTTAGCGTGTAGGGCTGCAAAAGAGGATCGTTCGACACCATGGGATATTCCTGCAAGGACGCGCCAGATTGGCGGATGATCCGAACGTATCGACAAGGGGCGAAGGCCACTTTCGAAAATTCGACATCTGGATCGGCAAAAAACGACATATGTGTCGATTTTTATGCGGCGTCGCAAAACAAGGGTGGTAAAATGTTTTGATGAAGACACAGACACTTTCATTGGGGCACGGCTGGCGCGGGTCCGAAACGACATGGCTTGATGCCGCCTATCAGGCGCTGATTACCGGCGGGGTCGATGCGGTCAAGATCATGCCCCTGGCCCAGTCCCTGCGCCTGTCACGCACCAGTTTCTATTACCATTTCACCGACCGCGAGGCGCTTTTGGATGCGCTGATCCACATGTGGCAAAACAAGAATACCGGCAACCTTGTCCGTCAGACCGAACGCCCCGCCGACGACATTGTCGAGGCGGTTCTGAACCTGTTCGATTGCTGGATCACCCCTGCCCTGTTTGACGCGCATCTTGAATTCGCGATGCGCAACTGGGCCAGAACGAACCCCGCGCTTCAGTCTGTGTTCAAGGACACAGATCTGACACGCATCGCCGCGATCAGGGATATGTTCATCCGTCACGGCTATGACGCGCAGCAGGCCGATATCCGCGCGAATACGATTTACCTGACGCAGGTCGGCTATATCGCGATCGGCAGCACCGAAACATTGGCCGAACGCATCGACCGCATTCCAACCTATGTCGAAACCTTCACCGGACGCGCGCCCGATCCTGCAACACTGCGGGCTTTTGTGACACGCCATCAAGCCAAGGCGAGCGCAGAAACCGGCACCCCCTAAAAGGTCACGTTTCGCGCCCCGACAGCATCAATTCGGGCCGGAAGTGCACCGTCGGTGGTCTCAACGACACCGCCTTGTCCGGCGCGAGGCCGACAAGACCTTTGCGGAATTCGCCGTTTTTCCTGTCTTAAGGCCGGCGGGCGGGTTAGGATCGCACAATAGCGCAGACTATACCTCTGCCGAAACGCTCACCACGGGACAGTTTCCATGATCCTTTACGGCCTTCCCACATGTTCGCTTTGCAAAGTCGCCCAAAAGGCGCTTGAGGCGGCGGGGCACAAGGTCACTTTCCGCGACATTCGTATGGACCCGCTGTCCGATGCGGAACGCGACCTGCTTATCGCCGAATTCGGAAGCCGGATCATCGACCGCACCACGCCTGTCTGGCGCGGGCTGACCGTTTGGCTGCGAGAGGCCGAAGCGGATGCGCAGCTTGCGTCGAAACCGGCGCTTATGGTCAGACCCGTTATTCAGGACGGCAGCATCTTTACCCTTGGCTGGGGCGCAGATGCGCAGGCTGTCTGGGGGTTTTGACCCCTGCGCTGTCATTGAAACGACAGAATAACTGGCGCGAAACATGCTGTGGTGATACCCAGCGGCATTCACGTTTGACCCTGCACGGAGACCACATGTCCCATAATTATGACGCGCAACGCCGCGAAACCTTTGAGACGTTTGCCGAAGCCGGGCGCGGCGAGGTCCTGCCGAAAACCGCCGTGGTGGATTATCTGTTCTTCCTGGAAGAAACAGATGCCAATTGGGATGCGCTGGAAAAAGCGCTGCGTGCAAAGGGCTTCAAGACCAGGCGCAAACGCGACGGCGAGTCGCTTGTGGCCAGCATCGGCCCGATACCGGTGACGCCCGACAGCATCTGGACGCAAGAGCGGGTGGCGACAGAAATCGCGCTGAAGTATGACTTCTATCCCGATGGCTGGGATCTGAGCACCCAAGGCTGACAGGCGGCCAAACGGCGCCCCCATCCATGTGGAGGGACGCCGAAGTGGTTGCCGGTCTGCTCTTAAGCGCGCACGTTCTGCCGCTGTTCCCCAAGCCCGTCGATCCCGAGGCGCATCACTTCTCCGCCTTTCAGAAACTTCGGCGGCTTTTGCCCAAGACCCACACCCGGAGGCGTTCCGGTCGAGATGATGTCGCCCGGTTGCAGGCTCATGAACCGGCTGCAATAGGACACAAGGAACGGCACCTTGTAGACCATGGTTGCCGTCGTGCCGTTCTGGTAGCGGTGCCCGTCGACATCCAGCCACATCCGCAGATTGTCGTAATCGCCAACCTCGTCCGGCGTGACAAGCCATGGCCCGGTCGGCCCGAAGGTGTCGCAGCCCTTGCCCTTGTCCCAGGTGCCGGACCGTTCGATCTGGTACTCGCGCTCTGACACGTCGTTGATCACACAGAAACCGGCGATATGGTTCATCGCGTCGGCCTCGTCGATGCAGACACCGCCGGTGCCGATAACGATGCCCAGCTCGACCTCCCAGTCGGTCTTGACCGAACCGCGCGGGATCTGAACGTCATCATCAGGCCCGACAATGGCCGATGTCCATTTGTTGAAAATCACTGGCTCTGGTGGCACGGGCAGGCCGGATTCCTCGGCGTGATCCGCATAGTTCAGGCCGATGCAGATGAACTTTCCCACCCCGCCAACACAAGGCCCAAGGCGCAGGTCGGATTGCGGCGTGCCGTCGACAACCGGCAGCGACGACAGGTCAAGCGCTTTCAGGCGCGCCAGACTGTCCTGCGAAAGCGCCTCGCCCGAGACATCGGAAATGACATTGGAAAGATCCCTGACCCGACCGGAGTCATCAAGGGCGCCGGGTTTTTCCTGGCCGACCGGCCCGTAACGAAGAAGCTTCATAAGTGTGTCCTATTTGTAAAACGGGATTTGATCCGGCAAACGGGTGCCGGGCCAAAATTGTGGAATAGATCAGTCGTAAAGAACAGGTGCGATTTTCGGATGATGGATATTGCCGTCCGCCCGAAGGTGGGTCACCTTTTCAGCCAGTTCCATATCGTTTCCCCCCTCGTGTTTTCAGTGCAAGACCGGCAGCAAAACACCCGATGTCTTTAGGTTGACTTGCCGCACCTGTCAACTAACATGTCAGTTGAAAGGACGCCCCGATGCCCGACCAGAACACCGCAGAGCGTGCTTCCCAGACCGACATCACCGTCCTGAACGGGTCTTTGGCACAGCGCGTTTACCACTCTTTGCGGGATGCAATTCTTTCGATGACCTACACACCCGGAACAGTGCTGCGCAAAGGCCTGATCTGCGAACAGCTCAGCGTGTCGCGATCACCTGTGTCAGAGGCAATCGCCCGTCTTGCCGCCGAAGGGCTGGTTGATGTCATTCCGCAATCCGCGACCAAAGTGTCGTGCTTTTCCATGGACGAGATCCGCGAGGCATCGTTTCTGCGCGAGGCGCTGGAACTTGCCGCCGTAGCAAAGGTTGCCGCCAGCCGCACCGACGACCAAGTTGCACAATTGGCCCGCAACCTGCGGCTTCAGCACCTGTTGGCCGAAGATGACGACTTTGACGGGTTCCACAAGGCTGACGAAGAGTTCCACGCGCTTCTGCTCGATTTCACCGGGTTTCCCGGTGTGGCCGCCGTTGCGTCGAATGTGTCGCTGCAATTGCAACGCGCGCGGATGCTGATGTTGCCCGAACCGGGGCGCCCGCAGGCGACAATTGACGAGCATATCGCGATCCTCGATGCCATTCGCGCCAAAGACCAGACGGCGGCGCAGCGGGCGATGAAATATCATCTGGGCCAGCTTATCAACCGGATCGAACCTCTGGAACGGCAACATCCGAATTTCTTTTTCAAACGCTGACAACCGCGGGCCAATGGGGCCGCACACCCTGAAAAGGATCCGCATGAAAGTCACTGACACCGCAGTGTTGACCCCCAACACAAAGATCCCCGTGCCCCTGACGCGCATGGGATTTGGCGGCGCGACGCTCGGCAACCTCTACCGCAAAGTCACCGACGAGGCGGCACAAGAGGCCATTCAGGCCGCCTTTGACGCTGGCATTCGCTATTTCGATACGGCGCCTCAATACGGGCTTGGCCGCTCGGAGATGCGGATCGGCACCGGGATCGCGCGGATCGGGCGCGACACCATCTGCCTGTCGACCAAAGTGGGGCGGCTTTTGGTCGACTGCGAACCGCATCAGGTCACGCCAGAGTCATTTGTCGACGTGCCGCAAAAGCGGATCGTGTTCGACTATACCTACGACGGCGTCATGCGCAGCTACGACGCCAGCAAAACGCGCCTTGGGGTTCGCAATGCCGATATTTTGCTGGTGCACGATGTCTGTGCCTTTTCGCAAGGATCGCAAGCGGCCAGTGATGCGAAACTGCGCGAACTGTTCGACGGCGGCGGCTACCGCGCCCTGATAGAGCTGCGCGACGCCGGAGAGATCGCCGCCATCGGTGCCGGCGTCAACGAATGGCAGGTCTGCGAAAGGCTGCTGGGTCTTGCAGATTTTGACGGCTTCCTTCTTGCCGGTCGCTACACCCTGCTGGAACAGGACGCGCTGGAGACCTTTCTGCCGCTATGCGAGGCGCGCGGCGTGGGGATTCTGCTGGGTGGCCCTTATAATTCCGGCATCCTTGCGACGGGCGCGATCGAAGGCGCGCGCTATAATTACGCCCCTGCCCCTGACACCGTGCTGGACCGGGTGCGCAGGATCGAAACAGTCTGCGCGGCACATGACACCCCGCTGATCGCTGCCGCGCTGCAATTCGTCATGGGACATCCAGCGGTGAAATGCGTGGTGCCGGGCGCAATGTCTGCGGCAGAGATGAAGGCCAACGTTGCACTTTTCGAAACACCGATCCCGGCCGCGTTATGGTCCGATCTGCGGGCAGAGGGGCTGATCCGGCCCGATGCCCCATTGCCAAAGGACGCCCCCGATGCTGCGTAACGTGCCTGCCATCCTGTCGCCCGACCTGCTGCATGCGCTGCGGGCAATGGGCCACGGTGACGACATCGTCATCGCCGATGCCAACTTTCCGGCGGAAAGTGCGGGCCCGAAATGCATCCGGCTGGACGGCGTGTCGGCAAGTGACGCCCTGCGCGCGATCCTGACCGTGATGCCGCTGGACAGCTTTGTGCCCGACCCCGCGCTGACAATGCAGGTGGTGGGCAATCCTGACGCCGTGCCCGACGTTGTGGCTGATTTTCAGAGGATCATAAACGAGGCGGCAGACACGCCTGCCCCTCTCGGCCAGCTGGAACGGTTTGCCTTCTACGACCGCGCCCGCACGGCCTTTGCTGTCGTCCAAACCGGAGAGACGCGGCTTTACGGCAATATCATTCTGAAAAAGGGCGTTATTGGGTCATGAGGATTGACGCCCATCAACATTTCTGGAGAATCGACAGGGGCGACTACGGCTGGCTTACGCCAGCGCTTGGCGCGCTCTATCGGGATTTCGGGCCGGACGACCTGCAACCCTTGCTTGCCGCCCACGGCATCGAGGGAACCATTCTGGTGCAGGCGGCACCGACCAGTGCGGAAACCGGATACCTTCTGCGCCTTGCCGAAACGCATGGGTTCATAAAGGGTGTTGTGGGCTGGGTCGATTTTGAAAGCTCTGACGCCCCCGCAGACATTGCACGTCTGGCCAGAAACCCCGCATTGGTCGGCCTGCGCCCGATGATCCAGGACATTCCCGACCCCGACTGGATGCTGCGCCCCAACCTGACCCCCGCTTTCGAGGCGATGATCGCGCATGACCTGACGTTCGATGCCCTGACCCTGCCCCGGCACCTGCCCCCGCTGCGGCGTCTGTTGGCGCGACACCCGGACCTGCGGGCGGTCATCGACCATGCCTCGAAACCGCGCATCGGCAAAGGTGTGGCGCGGGACTGGGCCGACAACATCGCCGCCCTCGCACGGGATACGCAGGCCTATTGCAAGATGTCTGGCCTGGTGACAGAGGCCCCGGCCCCCTGGGCAGTCGAAGGTTTGCGCCCCTTCGTCGATCATCTTTATGCAACCTTCGGCGCGGCGCGTCTGGTCTGGGGCAGCGACTGGCCCGTTTGCACCCTTGCGGCGCCATACAGGGAATGGTGGGACGCCACACAGCACCTGTTGGGCAGGGCTGGTGGGGACGAAGACGCAGCGATTCTTGGCGGCAATGCAATGCGGGCGTACCGCCTTGAAGAAAAGGGAAGATCTTTATGATATTGGCAGGAAAAGTGGCAATCGTAACAGGCGCGACACGCGGCATCGGCAAGGCCATCGCGCTGACGCTGGCGCACAATGGTGCGGCGGTTCTGGCACATGGCACCAATGCGGACCTGCTGGACGGAGTGACCGCAGAGATCAGGGAAAACGGCGGTCGGGCCCTTGCGTTTGCGGGGGATGTCGTCGATCCCGAAACGGCAGCACATGCCGTGCGTTTGGCCAACGAAACCTTTGGCGGCGTCGATATTCTGGTCAACAACGCCGGAATAAACCTGCGCGCCTCGACGCTGGAAATGCGTCTGGAAGATTGGCAGCGGGTGATGGATGTGAACCTGAACGGAACCTTGCATTTTTGCCGCGCCGTTCTGCCCGATATGATCGCCCGCGGGGGCGGCCGCATTGTCAACGTCAGCTCGACCACAGCAAAGACCGCGCATCGCAATGCCGCCCCCGCCTATGGCGCATCCAAAGCGGCTGTGAACTATCTTACAATGCATCTGGCGACCGAAATGGCCGCACATAACATCATCGTCAACGCGATCTGTCCCGGCCCCGTCGAAACAGACATGAGCGCGCAATGGTCCGATGACTACCGTAAGGCGGTTGTCGGGCGCGTGCCCCTGAAACGGCTGGGCACCCCGCAGAATATCGCCGATGCGGTATTGTTTCTGGCATCAGAAATGTCCGGCTTCATCACGGGCGAGACCATCAACATCAACGGCGGCACCTACATGAACTAAGGTGCGCGGCGAAACGGGCCAAGGCCCAGGGCATATGTGTCGGATAATTTATAAAGGGGGGCTATGGTAGCGGAGGAGGGATTTGAACCCCCGACACGCGGATTATGATTCCGCTGCTCTAACCAACTGAGCTACTCCGCCATAAGCGTAGGTCCGATTAAGGGAGACAGCCCGAGGCGTCAAGGTCGAAATGAACACAATCGACGTCAAATATTCGCCAAGACATCCGACAGCCTTTTTTACGCCGCAGTTTTGCGGGACGCTGACCTTTGACGACAAAAGGACAGACACTATGAACTGGATCACCTCGATATCCTTCGATGACATCGCGCTTAGCGTTCTTGCCTGTTGCGGCCTTCGCAGTCTGATGATTCTGACCCTGCCTGACCACATCGCCGGCCCCGGCGGTCGGTTGATCGACACCGGTGAAGAAAACGAAAACGCCTGAGGCAATCACCCGTAATTCTTACAGGCGGGCCACACTTAGGCACTTCACCCCATAGCCAAGGCGGCTTTGCGCTCTTAGATAGAGGCGTGTTGGATTTGCCCCGACACAGCGCCTTTGCCGGAGACGAGTGCCCCTATGGGAGAATATTTGACCGCATTGACCGCGTTCCTTCAGGCGCATCCCGAATTGACGCTTTTGATGGTGTTTCTGGTGTCCTTTGGCGAAGCGCTTTTGTTGGTCGGGCTGTTCATGCCGTCAACGGTCGTTCTGGCCGGCGCGGGCACACTGATCGGCATGGGCCAGATCGCGTTCTTGCCGGTCTTTCTGTTGACCACCCTTGGCGCGGTTTTCGGCGATGCTTTTGCGTTCTGGCTGGGGTGTCACTACCGCGACAGGCTGCGTGGCATCCGGCCATTCAGTGGCTACCAGTCCTTGCTGGCCGTCGGTGAAGCTTTTTTCACCAAGCACGGCAAAAAAAGCATCTTCATCGTCCGGTTCATTCCCGGTGTAAAAGCGGTCGTTCCCAGTATCGCGGGTATGGTCGGAATGTCCGCCGTGCAATTTTCAATCATCAACATCGTGTCGGCCTTTGCCTGGGCGGCGGCGCATCTGTTGCCTGCCACCGCATTGGGGCGCGGCATCAAAGTCACGCAAAGCACAAACCCCCGACTGATGGTTCTTCTGTTCACTCTGGCTGTCCTGCTGTTCGTCGCCAGCTATATCACGCGCATCGCCTATGCGCTGTTACTGCCCCGCGCAGAGCGGTTGCGGTTTCGCACCGCCCTGCTTCTTTCGAAAAGCCGCTTGCCCGGCATGCGTCGCCTCGCGCGGCTGCTGACAAACGAGAGCGGCATGCTACTGCCCGTCTTTTATCTTATCCTCGCGCTTCTTACCTTCTGGGGTTTTGTGCTTTTGGCGGGGTATGTTCTGTTCGACCCTTCCATGCTGCGCTCTGACGAGGCGATCAGCGCCTTTATCCAGATGCTGCGGAACGACATGTTCACGCGGATCATGGTGATTGCCACAATGATGGGTGACATGGCGGTGTTGCTTCCGGCGGCGGTGTTGTTGATCGGCCTGTTCGTCGCGTATCGCCACTGGAACATAGCCGGATCACTGGCGCTTGCCTTTATCGGAACATCAATTTTCGTGCCACTGACCAAGTCGGTTCTACATCGCGCGCGACCCATGTCGCTGTATGACGGGGCCGATGGATTCAGCTTTCCAAGCGGGCATTCCACGTTTTCCGCCGTCATATTCGGATTGCTGGCGCTGTCCTTTGCGGCATCGGTTGCGCCGGTCTGGCGGCGCAAAATCTATCTGGCGGCGGCGATTGTCATTGTGACGATCGGGTTCTCGCGGGTCTACCTGATGGCGCATTGGCCCACCGATGTCGCCGCCGGATTTCTGTTTGGCGCGGGCCTGATCTTTATCGTTGCAGTCTTTTTGCACAATCGCCACCTCAGGGTTCCGACCTCGGCGTTCGCGGCGGTTCTGGCTGTGGTTTTCATCGGTATCTATCCGGTTCACGCCTATTTCGGTTACGCTGATCAGGCCGCGCAATACCGTGTCACACCGCAAGACACGGTGATGACACATGACGCATGGATCAAGGGCGGGTGGCAAAACCCGCCGGCAGCGCGGGTTCTGCTTGGCGGTGATCTGGGAGAGCCGATGCTGCTTCAGACAGATATACCCCTGCCGGACCTTATCGCGAGCTTTCAACAACACGATTGGCGGCAGACGCGCGCTAGCCGCATCGACGCGATGATTGCGGCGATCTTGCCGGCGGCCGGCGGTCTTGACAACAGGCCGCCCTTTCCCTTGACCAACATCGGGCAAAAACCGCTGGCAACGCTTGTCAAGATCGACCCCGACGGACAGGGCCGAACCGCGCTTCGGATCTGGAAGACCGACGTCTTGCTACAAAATGGATCGGGCACGCAGCGCTTGCTGCAAATCTCTGCCGCACGGGATCATCTGGACCCCGTTTTCAGGGACTATTCGTTGATCGAAGAGCTGGACATGACCATCATCCAGACCGACGCGGTCCGCGCCGAAATCCTTGCGGCCTTACCCGCAGATCTTGCCACGCGCATCGACCGCTTCGGGACAGCAGTGCTGGCCTCTGAATTCGCGCCAAAAGACCCCTAGCTTACCCAGCTAAAGAACCCCTCGGGGGCCTTGGCCCGAAGCCGCAGCGCAACCTCGCGCCCCATCGCGGCGCCGTCTTCGACGGTCGCCGTTTCGGCGTCGAACAGGCGCTGCGTCCCGTCGGGCCGCAAAATCTCGCCGCGCAGATGAACACGGCCACCGTCCAGAACCGCCAGTCCCGCAATCGGCGTCTCGCAGGATCCGTCCAGCGCCAGAAGGAATGCGCGTTCGCAGGCAAGGCGGTGGCCGGTGTCGGTGTCATGGATCGCGGCGAGCATTTCAGCCACGCGGCTGTCGTTCGCGCGCCGCTCGATCCCGATGGCCCCCTGCGCTACGGCGGGTAGCATCTCGTCCACTTCGATGGCGCTGTGCGGCACATCAGTCATGGCAAGCCGGTTCAGCCCCGCCTTGGCCAGAAACGTCGCTATTGCCACCCCGTCCGCCAGTTTCTTCAACCGCGTCTGGACGTTGCCGCGAAACTCGACAACCTGCAAATCGGGTCTGCGATTCAAAAGCTGTGCCCGCCGCCGCAGGCTGGAGGTGCCCACAACCGCGCCCTTGGCCAGATCGGCCAGCCTGGCCACGCCAAGGGACACAAACGCATCCCGCACATCCTCGCGCGGCAGATAGGTATCCAGCAGCAACCCCTCGGGCTGAAGCGTCGGCATGTCCTTCATCGAATGCACCGCGATGTCGATCTTGCCCGCCAACAGATCATCCTCGATCTCGCGGGTGAACAGGCCCTTGCCGCCAATCTCTTTCAACGGGCGGTCCAGAATGGCGTCGCCTGTGGTTTTGATCACCACGATCTCGAACGCCTCGTCGGGCAGGCCAAAGGCCGCGCCAAGCCGTCTGCGCGTCTCAAAGGCCTGCGCAAGCGCAAGCGGCGAACCACGGGTGCCTATTTTCAAGGGTGAAGCGGGGGATGGAAGTGTGCTAGCCATGCACAACTCTCTATATGCGTCACTTTGGTCTGACAACTGCGGTTGTCTTGACAAGATGCCGCTGACGGGGGACCACCTGCTTTCAGAAATAGATGAGGACCGACATGGCGCATACGAAAAAATTGCTGAGATCGCTGGCTGGCGAAACGCAGACCGTGCCGCCCGTCTGGATGATGCGGCAGGCGGGGCGCTATTTGCCCGAGTATCGCGCGACCCGCGCCAAGGCCGGTGATTTCCTGTCGCTGTGCTATAATCCCGAACTCGCGGCAGAGGTGACATTGCAACCGATCCGCCGCTACGCCTTTGACGCGGCGATCCTGTTTGCCGACATTCTGCTGGTGCCTCAGGCGCTTGGTGCCGATCTGTGGTTCGTCACCGGCGAAGGCCCGCGCCTGTCCACGATCACAAATGCCGAGGGTTTCGCCAAGCTGAAACGCGCCGATGACATCCACGACCATCTGGCCCCCGTCTATGAAACCGTCAAGATTCTGGCCCGCGAACTGCCGAAGGACATCGCGCTGATCGGCTTTGCCGGTGCGCCCTGGACCGTCGCGACCTATATGATCGCCGGTCAAGGCACCCCCGATCAGGCCCCCGCGCATAAATTGCGCATTGAAAACCCCGCCGTATTCGACGCGCTGATGGACCGGATCACGCAGGCCACAATCGCCTATCTTCTGATGCAGATCGAGGCGGGCGCGGAAGTTGTGAAAATTTTCGACAGTTGGGCCGGGTCGCTCAAGGGCGAGGCCTTCACGAAATACGCGCTTCAGCCGACCAAGGCAATCATCACGGCGCTAAAGGCAAAGTATCCCCATATTCCCGTCATCGCCTTCCCGCGCGAAGCAGGCGACGGTTATATCGGTTTTGCCAAGGCAACCGGCGCGGATTGCGTCGCGCTGGACAATTCCGTCAGCGCGGACTGGGCCGCTGCAAATGTGCAGATCGACGGTTGCGTGCAGGGCAATCTGGCGCCGCGCCACATGGTGACCGGCGGTCAGGATCTGATCGACGAGACTAAGCGCATCGTCAAAGCCTTTTCCGGTGGCCCGCATATCTTCAACCTTGGCCACGGAATTACCCCCGATGCCAACCCCGACAATGTGCAGGTGATGCTGGACGCGATCCGGGGCTAGACCCCGATCAATCCGAAATCAGGGCGCGTGGCCAATCCGGCCCGCGCCCTTTTTTTCTGGCCTCGGGTCAGTACCATTTCGCCTCGGGCGGCAGACTCATCAACACGGCATTGGCATCATGGCCGGTTTCAAGGCCAAATTTGGTGCCGCGGTCATAGACAAGGTTGTATTCGGCATAAAGCCCGCGATGGATCAGTTGCGCCTCTTTGTCGGCCTCTGTCCACGGCTCGTTCCGGTGCTGTTTCGTCACGCCCACAAATGCGGGCAGAAACGCGCGGCCCACATCCTGCGTAAAGGCAAAGTCCGCCTCCCAGTCGCCGGTATTGTGGTCGTCGAAAAAGATGCCGCCCACGCCCCGCGCCCGTTTGCGGTGGGGAATATAGAAATATTCATCCGCCCAGTCCTTGTAACGCGGGTAATATCCGGCGTCGTGCTTGTCGCAGTAGTCCTTCAGCACCGCGTGAAAGAACGCCGTATCCTCGGCCCGCTCGATGCAGGGGTTCAGGTCTGACCCGCCGCCAAACCACCACGCATGGGGCGTCCAGAACATACGCGTATTCATGTGAACCGCAGGCGTCATAGGATTGCGCATATGCGCCACAAGGGACACGCCCGACGCCCAGAACCGCGGATCATCGGCCATTCCGGCGATGTCCTTGCGCGCTGCCATCGCCTTTTGCGCACGCGGCTCCAGCACGCCATAAACCGCCGACACGTTCACCCCGACCTTCTCGAACAGACGGCCACCGCGCATCACGCTCATCAGTCCGCCACCGGCATCCGACCCGTCCGCTGCGGCACGCTTTGTTTCTGTCAGCTCGAACCGGCCTGCGGGCAAATGTGCAAAGGGGCCGCTGTCCTGTTCGTCTTCCAGCGTCTCGAAGGCGGCGCAGATGTCATCGCGCAACTGGCGGAACCAGCTCGCGGCGCGGGCCTTTTCAAGGTCGAATTCTGTCGTCATCGTCGGTTTCCTTTTTCACTGCGCGAAATCTATCAGTTTTGGCCAAGCGGTGTCACCCGCCCTTGTCAGAATTGCGCAATGTCGGGAAACCGAATATGCTGGGCGCTCTGCCCAACATAAGAGTTCGCCATGCGCCACCTTGCCCTTTTGCTGATCCTGCCGCTTGCGGCCTGCGCCACCCCGCGCGACCAGTGCATCGGATCCTTGCCAAAGGATACCCGCGTGCTGGACACCCTGATCGCCGAAACCGCCGGGAACATCGCGCGGGGCTATGCGGTTGTCGAAACCCCGCAGTTCACCACGGGCCTGCGCACCTGTTTTGGCGATGCAGGTGTCACGCTGTGCACGGGCACCGAAACCACAATGAAACGCAAACCGGTTGCGATTGATCTGGCGGCGGAAAAGGCAAAGCTGGCGTCGATGCAGGCGGATCGCGCCGCAAAGCTGCAAGAGCTCAGCCTGCGCACCGCCCAATGCACGGCGCAAAACCCCGCGACCTAATGCGCGGCAGAGGCAACCGGATCAATCAGTGTGCGCCCGCCATCAACGGTCAGAACCTGCCCCGTGATAAACCCCGCCGCGTCCGAGGCCAGAAACTGCACCGCTTCAGTCAACTCGTTCGCGCCCGCGATCCGCGCCATCGGCGTGTGCCCGGTGATGTCGTCGCGAAATTCCGAATGGTCCTTTAGCGCGGTTTGCAGGCTTGCGCTCATCATGCTGCCAAAGGCAACCGCGTTTACCCTGATCCGCTCGGGGGCAAGGGCCACCGCCAATGATCGCGTCATCTGGTCCAAGGCTGCACAGCTGATCGAATAGGCCAACAGACAAGGGTTTGTCCGCCGTGCCCCGATTGAGGAAATATTGACGATGGATCCGATGATCCCGTCTTCGGTGCCGTCCTTTTCCGCCTGCATGATCATGCGGCGCGCAACGTATTGCGACAGGCGCAGGCTGGTCATCAGGTTTTGCTGCAACATGACCTCGACCGCATCATCCTCGGTATTTAACGGATCGCCGGTCAGGATCTGACGGCTGGCGTTGACCAGAATGTCCACCCGGTCGAAGGCGTCGATGGTCGCCGACAACAGGTTCGCAAGTGTCAGCTTCTGCCGCAGGTCACCGGCGAAATATCGGATATTGCTGTCGTCGCCCGACTGCTCGCCGACCTCTTCGGCCAAACGGTCTTCGTCGATATCCGCGAACATGACATTCGCGCCGTTCTGGGCAAAGTGCCGCGCGATGGCAAGTCCGATGCCGTTCGCTGCTCCGGTCACAATAACGGTCTTACCTGCGATAGAAAAAGACATGCACAGATTCCTTGATTTGATCCGGACCCGGTATCAGAATTTAGCGCGGCGCGCGAGCATGACGCAACGGATGCGTGGCGCGCAGCACCTTGAACGAGGCGTCTCCAGCGATTTCATCGACCGTGCGGAACATCTCGGCAAGGGTTTTCTCGTAGGGCAGATGGCGGTTCGCCACCAGCAACAGGTGCCCCGGCAAGGACAGCATTTCCGCCGCCGCGTTGATAAAGGCACGACCGATGTTGGGGTCTGCGGCCCGCGTCATGTGGAACGGGGGATTGGTCACAACCATATCCACCGGCTGGCGAGGAAGCTTGAAGCCGGTGCCGTCGGCCCAGTGAAACTGCGCACGTGGGTCGGTGATATTGGCGCGGGCACATTCCAGTGCGGCATGTTCTGCCTCGACCAGATGCAATTCCTTCACGCCGTCACGCTTCAGTATCTCTGACGACAGATAGCCCCATCCGGCCCCCAGATCGACCACGCGGTTCGGCAGCTTGTCGGGCAAGGCGGCGGCAAGGGCGGCAGACCCGCGATCAACGCCATCGGCGGAAAACACACCGGCAGCGGTCTGAAAGCCGCCCGCCACGATGTTCACCCCGTGCGCGCGCCACTCGACAAAGCCTGTCCCCGCGGGGAACCAGAACAGTTTGCCATGCGCCTTTGACAGTGCCGCAGAAACGGCTGCGTGTTTGCGGCAGTCCTTGAACACACTGTCGATGCCATCTGTTTTCTGACCGTCAACGATGACCAGACCGTCCACACCGACGCGATCTGCGGCCTCTGCGATCAGGGCGCGGGCCTCGGCCTTGGCGCGGGGCACGAACACAACCGCAACGGAATAGTCGCCCGTGGGCGCGACGCCGGTGTCATAGCCCTGCGCGACAAAGGCATCGTGATCGGGCTTGAACCCCTGGATCACATGCACACGGTCCTGCGGCAGACCGGACAGGTCTTCGTCGCTGCGCGGACGGAAAACTGCGATACGCCCGGCATCGGGCAGGATCAGCGCGCCGGTGTCCAGCGCCAAAGAAATTCGGGATATTTTCATAGGGGAAAGCCGGGCCTGCGCCCTATTCCTTTTCCATGGTGCATTGCAAAGGATGCTGGTGCCGCCGCGCAAAATCCATCACCTGCGCGACCTTGGTTTCCGCAATCTCGTAAGAGAATACGCCGACAACAGCCAGCCCTTTTTGATGCACGGTCAACATGATCTCGAAGGATTGGGCATGGCTGAGGCCAAAGAACCGCTCCAGCACGAGCACGACAAACTCCATCGGGGTGTAATCGTCATTCAACAGCATGACCTTGTACATCGGCGGGCGTGCTGTTTTCGGTTTGGTTTTCGTCGCGATGCCGACTTCGCCATCGCCCTGACCGTCTTTGTCAGACATCATGAAAGGCAGTGAGGTCAAATCGCGCACTCCAAAGGTTTTCGCTGCTCGTGTTCCGATCTGACTATATAAGGCCTGTAATCCCTGTGAAAAGGGGGGCACGGGGTTACAACGGTCTGCAAGGGGCAACTAAGATGGCTAAACTGACAACAATCGCCTTCGATGCGGATGATACGCTGTGGCAGAACGAACAGTTCTTCCGCATGACCCAGGACCGATTCGCGCGGCTTCTGGCGGATTATGCGGAACCGGACCACCTGCAAGAGCGGCTATTGGCGGCGGAGCGGCGCAATATCGGGCATTACGGGTTCGGCATCAAAGGCTTTGTGCTGTCGATGATCGAAACCGCGATAGAGATCACCGAAGACCGCGTGCCAGCCGCAATTATCCGCGAGCTGATGGAGGCGGGGCGCGACATGCTGGAGCATCCGATCCACCTGTTGCCCGATGTCCGCGAAACGGTGCAGTCGCTTGCGGGCGACTTCCGGCTGCTGGTGATCACCAAGGGCGATCTGCTGGATCAGGAACGCAAAGTCGCGCAATCGGGTCTGGGCGATCTGTTCGACGGGGTCGAAATTGTCAGCGACAAGACGCCCGCGATCTATACCGAGATATTCGCCCGCCACGGCACCGGTGCGTCAGAGGGCATGATGATCGGAAATTCGCTGAAGTCCGACATCATTCCCGCCATCACCGCCGGAAGCTGGGGCATATTCGTGCCCCATGCGATGACATGGGAACTGGAACATGCGCTGGCACCGACAGACCATCCCCGATTTAAAGAACTGCAAAACCTTGGCGGGCTAAAGCCCTTGTTGACGACAATTCTTTAGGCCCCACCACCTTCAACTGAATATCTAGATACAAAAGAGCACCTACCCCCTACATATGGACTATCCACCTGAACTCATTCCGGAAAGTCTATGAATTTAAGGTGTTTTCTCATTTCACCTGCTGTGTTACCCTCGGGACAAAGCAGTAATAAGTTGACCGAAACATCGGCAACACGAGGCAGTATAAGGGCAAGCGACGTGAAACATCGTCTGGGGCAGTGTGTCCATACAATTCTATTCCTGGCCATTATGGCGTGCGTATGGGTTTTGACACCGATCGCCGCCCTGTCCGCACCCTATGCAGCCTATGTCATTGATGCCCGTTCGGGCGAGGTGCTATACGAACGCAACGCCAAAACCCGGCTGCATCCCGCCTCTCTGACCAAAATGATGACGCTTTACATCACCTTCGAGGCGATCAAGCGCGGCGAGATCTCTTTGGACACGGTTGTTACCGTTTCCAAGAACGCCGCAGCGCAGCCGCCGTCAAAACTGGGACTGAAAGCCGGTCAAAAAATCAAACTGCGGTATCTGATCCGCGCAGCCGCCGTGAAATCCGCCAATGATGCGGCCTCGGCCATCGGTGACTTTCTGGAAGGGTCGGAACCAGCATTTGCCAACCGGATGAACCGCACGGCCAAGGCCCTTGGCATGACGCAGACGGCATTCAAGAACGCCAACGGCCTGACGCGCGACGGGCATCTGTCAACGGCCCGGGATATGACGCTGCTTGGGCGGCACCTGTTTTACGATCACCCCGATTACTACAACCTGTTCTCGCGCCGCACGGCGGATGCCGGAATGGCGCAGGTCAACAACACCAACCGCCGTTTTCTGGACGCCTACAAAGGCGCCGACGGGATCAAGACCGGCTATACCAACGCGGCGGGATTCAATCTTGTCGCCTCTGCGGAACGCGGCAACGAGCGGATTATCGCGACGATCTTCGGGGAACGGTCCACCGCGATGCGCAACGCGAAAATGGCAGAACTGCTGGATCTCGGGTTCCGGAAGGCCCCGAATAATGCGGCAACGCGAAAGCCCAATCCGCCAACCTATGACGCCACAGACGAGGGCGAGCTGATTGCCTCCTCGACCGCTGGCGGCATTCCAGAGCGCGCCGGAAAGACCATTCGCTTGAGCGGTGTGGTCCAGAAAAGCCTGCGCCCGCTTGCCCGCCCGCGCAAAGAGACACCAGAACCGCCGACAGAATTGTTGCTGGCGATGAAGGACGACATCAAGGACGCGCTGGCCGAGGCACAACAGAGTGTCGTCGTCGAGGCCGCCCCGGCACCGGAGCAGAAACCGGAGCCGCCCGTCGTTGTGGCCGAGGCAACGCCCGCCGAAGCCGTGTCTCCGATTCTTGTTCCCAAGGCCAGGCCAGACACCCCAAAGATGCAGCCTGACTCGATCATCCTGACATCCGCATCGACCACCGCGACCGCAACGCCCAAAATCCGCATGATCAATCTGGTGCCCGTCCCCGAAGAAAAGTTAGAGGTCGTCACACGCCTTTCGACATCCGGGGGGCGGCATTGGGCGATCTCTGTCGGGCGCTACAATTCCAGTTACGAGGCCGAGAAGGTGCTGTTGAAAACGGCGCTGAAGGAACTTGAAACGCTGGATGGCACGCTGCGCAAAGTGGTCAACACAAACCGCGGATACGATGCGCGGTTTCTTGGCATGACCGAAGACGGTGCCAATATGGCCTGCCGCCGCCTGATGGCCCGGAATGTCGAGTGTTCCCCGATCGGCCCGTCTTGATCTGACCCCTTGCCGCGCCTGATGAACACAGGCACAACCTTGGCAAAGGGAGATTCCGATGACCACATTCGCACTGCCTGCCATAGTCCAACCCAGCGTTGCCATTCAGGGCAGCGATGCCCGTTTCCCCGTGCGCCGCATCTTTTGCGTCGGTCGCAATTACGCCGACCATGCACGCGAAATGGGCAATGACCCGGACAAGGAACCGCCGTTCTTTTTCACCAAACCGGCAGACGCGGTGGTCGACCACGGTGCGACAATCCCGTTTCCGCCCGAAACAGGCAACCTGCACCACGAGGCCGAACTGGTCGTGGCGATCGGCACGGGCGGCGCGGATATCGCCAAGGAAAACGCGCGGGATCACATCTGGGGCTATGCCCCCGGAAACGACCTGACCCGCCGCGACCTGCAAAACGATGCCAAGGCAACGCGGCGTCCCTGGGACATGTCGAAAGGGTTCGATAACTCCGCCGTCTGCGGTGCGATTTGCCCGGTGTCGGCGGTCGGGCACCCTGCGCACGCCCGCCTGACCGCCTCTGTGGACGGCGCGATCCGGCAGGACGGCGACATTGCCGATATGATCTGGCCCGTCGATGACATCATCGCCTATCTTTCGCGTTTTGTGCGGCTGGAGGCGGGCGATCTGGTCTTTACCGGAACGCCTGCGGGCGTTGGTGCGATCATGCGCGGTCAGACCTGCACCGTCGCGATCGAGGGACTGGGCGAGGCCACCGTCACCCTTGCCTAAGTCCGCGGGTGGTCGTCGTAATCCGGATTGAGAAAGCGCTGACCATCCCCTTCGGGGTCTTCATATTGTTTGGACTTCAGCGCCCAGAAAAAAGCGACAAGCCCAAGCCCCCCAAGGAACAGGGAAATCGGGATCAGGAAGGTCAGTATTTCCATAATATCACCGTAATCTAAGGGCGTTCAGGGACACCATAATAGATGACCCCGACATCGCCAAGGCCGCGGCCAGTGGCGTCGCAAAGCCGGACAGGGCAATCGGCACCGCGATCAGGTTATAAATCACGGCGACGCCAAAGTTTTCCTTGATCCGGCGGGTCGCCTTTTGCGCGGTCAAAACCGCGTCCGGCAGCACCGACAGGTCATTGCCCAGCAACACGATGTCCGACGCGACCCGTGCCGCGTCCAATGCCTGTGCCGGCGAAATCGAAACATGCGCCCCCGCAAGCGCCGCCGTATCGTTCAGGCCATCGCCCACCATCAGAACCCGCGCCCCGGCGGCGGTCATCGCCGCGATGCGGGCGGCCTTGTCGGCAGGCAATGCGCCCGCCGTCCAATCCTTAATTCCCAAACGCTGTGCCATGTCGGCCACCGGCCCTGCTGTATCGCCGGAAATCAGATGCACCGTCTTACCCTGTGCCATCAGGCCCGAAACGGCCTCTGCTGCACCCTCCCGCAGGTGGTCACTGAAGGTGAACTCTACCGGCGGTTCCTGACCCGTTTTCAGAAAGGCGGCGGTCGTCGGTCCGGCCTTTGCCCCGACCCATTCCGCGCGGCCAAGGCGCACGGGCCGCCCGCGCCATGTTGCCGTAACGCCGTAGCCGGGCACCTCTGTCACGTCGGTCAGAGGTGCGGGTGTGATACCGGCGGACTTGCCCGCCAATGCCAGTGCTTTTGCCAAGGGATGCGACGATGCCTCTGCCAAGGCCATCGCGACCTCCAGATCCGCGCGGCGATGCGCGCCGGGGTTGGTCAACGCCGGTGTGCCCTGGGTCAGCGTTCCGGTCTTGTCGAACACAACATCGGTGATCTCTGCCAGACGCTCCAGCGCGGTGCCGTCCTTGATCAGCAGCCCTTTGCGGAACAGGTTGCCCGAGGCCGCCGTGGTCACCGCAGGAACCGCCAGCCCCAAGGCGCAGGGGCAGGTGATGATCAGCACGGCGACCGCGATGTTCAGCGCGAACCGCAAATCGCCCCCCGTTGCGACCATCCAGCCAAGGAACGCAGCCAGCGCCAGAAGATGCACACCCGGCGCATAGATCTGCGCGGCACGATCCGCCAACGAAGTATAGCGGTTGCGGGAACTTTCAGCGACCGCCACAAGATCTGCCATACGGTGCAGCGAGCTGTCCTCGCCCGCTGCGGTCACACGGACGGTCAACGGGCCGGTCAGATTGACCTCTCCGGCGCAGACAGCGGTGTCGGGACCGGCGAACACGGGCAATGTCTCGCCCGTTAGCAGGGACCGGTCCAATTCACTTTTACCGGCGGTCACAATACCGTCCACGGGCATCCGCCCGCCTGGCTTCACAAGCACCAGATCGCCAACGCAAAGCGCCGAAATGGCAACGACGGTTCCGTCGGGCCGCGTCGCACGCGGCACCTCAAGTGCGGCCAGTTCTTCGGCGGCAGACCGGGCAATGGCGCGCGTGCGGTGATCCAGATAGCGGCCCGCCAGCAAAAAGAATGTCAACGATAGCGCCGCGTCGAAATAGGCGTGGTCCCCCCGCATCACTGTCTCGTATAGCGACATGGCCGAGGCCAGAAGGATCGCCAGCGAAATCGGCACATCCATGTTCAAGCGCCGCGCGGCAAGGGCTGTCCAAGCATGGCGGAAAAACGGCTGGGCGGAAAACGCGATGGTCGGCAGGGCAATCATCGCAGACACCCAGTGGAACATGTCACGCGTGGCGTCCGCAGCCCCCGACCAGATCGCAACCGACAGCAACATGACGTTCATCATTGCAAAGCCTGCCACGGCAAGCCGCATCAGAAGATCACGCCCGGCGCGGTCATTCTGGGTCGCGGACAAGGTGCCCGCATCCAGTTCATACGCCTCAAATCCAAGCCCCGCCAACCGCGCCACCAGATCGGCGGCCTCGACCCCTGCATCCACCTCGACGCTGGCGCGGCGCAAGGTCAGATTCACGCGGGCTGACCGAACCTGCGGCACGGACAACAGCCCGCGCTCTACCCCGGATATACACCCGGCACAGTGGATCTTGGGCAGCGACAACAGAAGGCGAACCTCGCCCTTACCCGCACGCGCGGCAATGTCTTCGGCCAATGGGGCCGCGACACAGGCGGGGCAGGCAGAGACGGCGGCCATGGATCAACCTTTCAGGTGCAAAATGACGCGCTGCTGGAACAAGGTGCCATCGGGGGCCGTCGCCACAAGCCGCAGGTTCCAGTTGCCCGACGTCGCGGCAACCGGTGCGGTGAAGGCGCGGTCGCGGTAAACGAAATCGGGGAATTCATCATCCTTGACCTCTGTCGCACGGCCCAGAGTCGCAGTCATATCGGCAACCTCGACCCGCGCCCCGTCCTTGTCGACAAACGCCACCGTCAGCACGCCGCCGGTGACATCCGCCTCAACGGTCCAGCCCAAGGCCTCCTGCGCAGATTTGCGGACATTGAACTCCTGACTTGCGACATAGCTGTTCTTGACCTCTAGCCCCGGAAAGGTGTGAACCGCCTGATACGCCAGCGTCAGGTTCACACCGATAATCACCGCAAAGGCCGACGCGGTAAAGGCAAAGACCTTGCGGCCTGTAAAGGGTTTCATGGTCAATTCTCCTTGCCGTTAAAGACGGTATCGGTATAGGCACGGTCGCCGCTGACCGTATCCTCGACCCAGAACCGGAAGTTGGTGCGATCGCGGTGCGCCGCCTCTGACTCGGGCTTTGCGATAACATAGACGCGCTGTAGCTTTGTCTGGTTCGCGGGCACGGTAACGATATGTTCCAGCGTCCCCTCCAGTTCGATCCGCAAGATGTCTTCGGACACCAGAGACAGCCGGAATGGCCGGTCCTCGCCATGCTTGTTCAACAACCGCACATCATAGGTGTTGCGGATCGAGCCATCCGACATTGTCACATAGGTGGGGTTGCGGATCGGCGCCACGGTCATGTCAATATCGGCCTGGATGAACAGCGCATAGACAAGGCCCACCCCCACAAGCGACCAAAGCGCGGTATACATCAGGGTGCGCGGGCGCAGCACATGCTGCCAGATCGGGCGGGGCGAGCCACCTGCACGTTCCATCGGTTCGTCCGAAAGCGCCATGTAGTCGATCAGCCCACGTGGCTTTCCGATCCGCTCCATGACGTCGTCGCAGGCGTCGATGCACAAGGCGCAAGTGATGCATTCCATCTGTTGCCCGTCGCGGATGTCGATGCCCATAGGACAGACATTGACGCAGGCCATGCAGTCGATGCAGTCGCCCGCACCTTCGGTTCTGGCCTTGCCGCGCGGCTCTCCGCGCCAGTCGCGGTAGGCAACAGTCAGCGTATCCTCGTCCATCATCGCCGCCTGGATGCGCGGCCAGGGGCACATGTAGATACAGACCTGCTCTCGCATGAAGCCGCCGAACACAAAGGTCGTCGCGGTCAGGATTGCGATGGTCGTATAGGCGACAGGATGCGCGGTGAAGGTCGCCAGCTTGCCCAAAAGCGCGGGCGCGTCGGTAAAATAGAACACCCAGGCCCCGCCGGTCGCCACGGCGATCAACAGCCAGACCGTCCATTTCACCAACCGCAACCGGATCTTTCGCGCATCCCAATTGGCGTTATGCAAGCGCACCCGCGCGTTGCGGTCACCTTCGATCCAGCGTTCGACAAGGATGAATAGGTCGGTCCAGACCGTCTGCGGGCATGTATACCCGCACCAGACCCGGCCAAGGGCCGATGTGAACAGGAACAACCCCAAGCCTGCCATGATAAGAAGGCCCGCGACGAAATAGAATTCATGCGGCCAGATTTCGATCCAGAAGAAATAGAACCGCCGACCGGCAAGGTCGATCAACACCGCCTGATCTGGCAGTTGCGGCCCGCGGTCCCATCGTATCCACGGCGTCAGATAATAGACGCCCAGCGTCAAGGCCATGATCCACCATTTCAGGTTCCGGAACCGGCCCGAAACACGGCGCGGAAAAATCGGCTCGCGTGGGGCATAAAGGCTTGGGGGGGCGTCAGGTGAACTCACGGAAATACTCCGGCCAGGAAAGGGATTGCGTCCCGGCCTGTCTTGCAGGTCGGCACATCAGGCACTTTGACTTGGATCAAGCCTGATACATATTCCAAGGTATCACGCAAAACGTGATCGAGGGAAGGCAGGGTCGCAGCCCGCCTTCCCTCTGAAAAAGTGACACCGGCCCCCGAAGGAAACGCGCGAACATTGGTCGGGCGCCGGTGTCCTCTCAATCGGGAGATCGCTCTCCCGAAAGCTCTTGCTACTCGCCACCGCCCAGCTGGTGAACGTAGGTCGCCACGGCGCGGATGTCGGATTCCGACAGGCGGGTGTTCCAGGGCGGCATGACGCCAAAGCGGGCCTTGGCCACGGTTTCGGTCAGCGTTACCTCGTCCCCGCCATAAAGCCAGATCGCGTCGGTCAGGTTCGGCGCGCC
The DNA here is from genome assembly GCF_052119585.1 of Pseudogemmobacter sp. W21_MBD1_M6. Classification (NCBI taxonomy): domain Bacteria; kingdom Pseudomonadati; phylum Pseudomonadota; class Alphaproteobacteria; order Rhodobacterales; family Paracoccaceae; genus Pseudogemmobacter; species Pseudogemmobacter sp. W21_MBD1_M6. The sequence goes on from NZ_JBGQOJ010000004.1 coordinate 109,935, forward strand.
CAGTTCGCGCATCCCCTTGCCATCATCGCCATGACAGGCGGCGCAGTTGTCTGCAAAGACCGTCGCCCCCGTCGCGGCACGTGCAGCATCTGCCTGCTGTCCCGATATCGCCAGAACATGGTTCACCACGGCTGTGATTTCTTCAGGCTCCAGGATGTCGGCAAAGGCTGGCATCTGGCTAAACCGGGCATCGGCGTCTTGCGTGTTGCGGATACCGTGGCTGACCGTGGCGTGGATCGCTTCGATATCGCCGCCCCACAGCCAGTCGTCGTCCAGCAGGTTGGGATAGCCTTTGGCCCCGGCCGCACCTGACCCGTGGCATTGCGAGCAGTTGGTGCGGAACACCGCCGCCCCGCCTGCGGTTGCATAGCGGTTCAGCTCTGGATCCTGCGCGATCGAGGTCAGCTCGACCGAGGCCAGCTTTGCATCGAGCGCCGCGTTGGCATCTTCAAAAAGCTGGATCTCCTGCGCGACCTCGGCACGGGTGGAATACCCCAGCAAACCGGCGGTTGCGCCTTTGACCAGCGGCCAGGCAGGATAGGCGATACTATAGCCGATCCCCCAGACGATGCAGGCGTAAAAGGTCCATAGCCACCAGCGCGGCAAAGGGTTGTTGAATTCCTCGATGCCATCCCAGCTGTGGCCGGTGGTGGACGGATCAACATGTTTCTTGACGGGTTTCTTGGTCATTTCCGCGCCTCCTTGAACGTTGCGTCGTTGCTGCATTGGCATGTGCCGCAGTCACCATCGCAGGCGGGTTTGTCATCATTGCGGAACGGGATGTTTGCCGTGTCGCTATAGGTCCGTGTGCTGCCGGGGCGAAAGGCCCAGACAATGACGCCCAAAAAGAATAACGTCATCGCCAAAAGCACCCAGCTGTCGGCAAATTCACGCAACAGGGAATAGGTTTCCATCTGCGGCTCCTATCGGCTTGCGTCGGGTGTGAAGGTCGAAAAATCGACCAGCGTGCCCAGCATTTGCAGGTAAGCAATCAGTGCATCCATTTCCGACACACCCGCCTGCCCGTCAAAATTCCGCACCTGCGCGTTCGGATAGCGTTCCAGAAACGCGTCAATGTCGCCATCGGGGTCGACCTGCACCGCAAAGTCGGCCGAGGCGTTCTCGATCATCTCGTCGGTATAGGGCACACCCACCATACGGTGCGTATTCAACAGGTCGGCGGTATAGGTCGCGTCGATCCGCTTGTCCGTCAGGAACCCGTATTTTGGCATGACCGATTCAGGCACAACCGATTGCGGGTCTGTCAGGTGATCCACATGCCATTCATCCGAATAGCGCCCCCCCACACGGGCCAGGTCGGGGCCAGTGCGTTTGGACCCCCACTGGAACGGATGGTCATACATGGATTCCGCCGCAAGGCTGTAGTGCCCGTAACGCTCGACCTCGTCGCGCATCGGGCGGATCATCTGGCTATGGCAGACATAGCAGCCCTCGCGCACGTAGATGTCGCGGCCTGTCAGTTCCAGCGGGCTGTAGGGGCGCATCCCGTCCACGTCTTCGATGGTGTTCTGAAGATAGAACAGAGGGGCGATTTCCACGATCCCGCCGATCGTGACAACCAAAAGGCTGAGCACCATCAACAGGGTCGCGTTTTTCTCGATGACGGAGTGTTTGTCCAAAAGTGCCATTTGTCCGGCCCCCTTATTCAGCCGGAGCCATGACAGTGGCCTTTTCAGGGGCCGACCGCACAGTCATCCAGAGGTTATAGCACATGATAATCGCACCGGTCAGGTACATGACCCCGCCCAGCCCGCGCACAACATACATCGGGTATTTGGCCGCAACCGTGTCCGCGAAAGAGTTCACAAGGAAGCCCTGCGCATCGACTTCGCGCCACATCAGGCCTTCCATGATTCCGCTGACCCACATCGACGACGCGTAAAGAACGATGCCGATGGTCGCCAACCAGAAATGCCAGCTGACAAGACTGAGGCTATACAGCCGCTCGCGGTTCCACAGCTTGGGCGTCAGGAAATACAGCGCGCCAAAGGTAATCATCCCATTCCAGCCAAGCGCACCGGAATGCACGTGACCGATGGTCCAGTCGGTATAATGCGACAGGCTGTTGACTGCGCGGATCGACATCATCGGACCCTCGAAGGTAGACATGCCGTAGAAACCGATCGAGACAACCATCATACGGATGATCGGATCGGTGCGCAGCTTGTCCCAGGCCCCCGACAAGGTCATCAGGCCGTTGATCATGCCGCCCCAGCTTGGCATCCACAGGATGATTGAAAAGACCATGCCCAATGTGCCCGCCCAGTCCGGCAAGGCCGTGTAGTGAAGGTGGTGCGGACCCGCCCAGATATAAAGAAAGATCAGCGCCCAGAAGTGGATGATCGACAGTTTATAGCTGAACACCGGGCGTTCGGCCTGCTTTGGCACGAAATAATACATCATCCCCAGAAAGCCTGCGGTCAGGAAGAAGCCCACCGCGTTGTGGCCATACCACCACTGGGTCATCGCGTCCTGCACACCCGAGAACAACTGCACCGACTTCGACCCGAAAAGCGAGACCGGCAGCGACAGGTTGTTGACGATATGCAACATGGCGACCGTCACAATGAAGGACAGGTAGAACCAGTTGGCCACATAAATGTGCTTTTCCTTACGGTTGAAGATCGTCCCCATGAACACCGCAAGATAGGCGACCCAGACGATGGTCAGCCAGATATCGACATACCATTCCGGCTCTGCATACTCTTTCGACTGCGTGGCCCCCAACAGGTATCCGGTTGCAGCCAGCACGATGAACAGGTTGTAGCCCCAGAACACGAACCATCCCAGGTTCCCGCCCCACAGCCGCGCGGCACTTGTCCGCTGCACCACATAGAACGATGTGCAGATCAGCGCGTTGCCCCCGAAGGCAAAGATCACCGCCGAAGTGTGAAGTGGGCGCAACCGGCCAAAATTGCCGATCCCCTGAAGGAACTCAAAATTCAGCGCCGGAAAGGCCAACTGGAAGGCGATCCAGGTTCCGACCAGAAACCCCGTCACCCCCCACAAAGAGGTTGCGATGACACCGGCACGGACAACGCCATCCATATAGCCTGTCTCTGGCAGCGGCTTTGGCTCATCTATGCGACGCACCGACCAAAGAAACATGCCGCCCGCGACGAGCATGATGATCACTGCGTGCACCTGATAGGCCAGATCGCGGGCGTAGTTCGCTGCGATTGCGGCAAGTATCGCAATAACGGCCAACGCCACGAGTTTAAGATAATCCCACATAATGTGTCCCTTCGTCTTTCCGCCACGTTCAAACGTTGGGCGGATTCTATCCGACTCCCGCTCTTATGGGGTGGTTCGGGCCAAAGCTCTTTGATCCATATCAAGTGAATGCATCGACCTTATTGACCTACGTCAAGGCTGGCAGTGCACGGGTTGGATAACGTGGCACCATACGATCAAAAGGAGTGGGGCAATGGCCTATAAATCGCTACTTACAGTCATTACGGACGCCGATACCGACAGCAAGGTTCTGATGAAAGCGGCTGCAATGGCGCGCACCGAAGATGCGCATCTGGATGTGCTGTGCCTTGGCGTGGACCGGACCCAGATGGGCTACTACTATGCCGGTGCGAACGCGCTGATCATTCAGGAAACGCTGGACCGGGCAGAGGAAGAGGCCGCAGGAATTGTCGCTGCCGTGACGGAAAAGCTGAAGAACGAGGGGGTTCGATTTGCGGCGGAAAAGGCCGTTGTGCAGATTGCGACGATGGCCCGCCTGGTTGCGGCAAGGGCGCGGTTCTCGGATGCAGTGATCTTGCGAAAGCCCTACGGCACGGGCCGCTCTATCGAGCACGAAGCGATTATCGAGGCGGCGTTGTTCGAGGGAAGCGCGGCTGTGATTATTGTGCCAGAGGCGGCGGACATCGTCGATCCGCCTAGCCGGATCGTCATCGGCTGGAACGAAAGCCCCGAGGCAATGTCAGCAGTCCGGGCCGCCTTGCCCCTGCTTAAAAACGCGGGCCTTGTCAGCATCACAATCATCGACCCGCCCCAGCATGGGCCGGATCGGTCCGATCCCGGCGGCGCATTGTCCACCATGCTAAGCCGACATGGCATCAAGGCCGAAGTCACCGTTCTGGCAAAAACGATGCCGCGGGTTTCCGACGTTCTGCTGCGCCATGTCACGGACGAGAATGCAGATTTGCTGGTGATGGGGGCCTACGGTCACTCGCGGTTCCGCGAGGCGATTATGGGCGGTGCCACACGCGACCTGCTGGAGCGCGCGACAGTTCCGGTGTTTTTGGCGCATTAGGGCCTAGCTAAGAATGCCGCCATCCGTATCGTCCCCGGTTTCGTCCAGAAGAAGATCGAAATCGGGGATGGTGATATGGCGGTTCGCCTCGATCACGATCACGCCGGATTTTTTCAGCGCGGACATCTGGCGACTTACCGTTTCAAGGGTCAGCCCCAGGTAGTCAGACATTGCCTCTCGGGTCAGGGGCAGGTCGAACTGCACCGCGTTCGCAGCCTTGCCCGACGTGGCAGAGGCGTAGCGCCGCGCGATGATCACCAACAAGCTGGCGATCTTTTCACGCGCGGTCTTGCGCCCCAGCAACAACATCCATTCGCGGGCCGCATCCAGTTCGTCCAGCGTCATTTCCAGCAAACGCTGCGCAATATGCGGGGTCGCCTGCATCATCTCTTCGAACGGCTTCTTGCGGAAACAGCACATCACAAGATCGGTGGTCGCCGTCACGTTATAGGCAGCCGTGTCACGACCGGGCCGCCCGACAAAATCCGACGGCAGCAAAAGGCCGACCATCTGGGTGCGGCCATCTTCCATGACCTGGGTCAGCGACGCGATGCCGGTGACGACAGAGGCGACAAAATCCATCCGGTCGCCCGACCAGATGACCGGCTGACCCGCCTGAAAGGTCCGGTAGTATTTGATTTCTTCCAGAAGCGCGAGCTCGTCGGATTCGCAACGTGCACAGACGGCCCGATGCCGGATAGGGCAATCGGCACATTCATGGGGCGCAGCCTTGGGGTGTGCGGTCGTTGTCATGATTCTGTTCGCGTTTGATCTGCGTCAAAGCGCAGATGGTTTCCTAGAAAGATACTAGGACAATGAGCACACAATCGCAACTTCGCAAGTTTGGTCTTTTTGACGCAAAGGTTCCTCGCTACACGAGCTACCCGACTGCCCCGCATTTCACCGATCAGGTCGGGCCGTCGCAGACGGAAGAATGGATCGCCGCCATTCCGCCCCGGTCAGAGATTTCCTTGTATATCCACGTTCCGTTCTGCCGAAGGTTGTGCTGGTTTTGCGCCTGCCGCACACAGGGCACAAGTTCTGACGCCCCGGTCAAGGCCTATCTCGAAACCCTGAAAACAGAGATTGCGCAACTAGGGCGACTGTTGCCCGAGGGCATCCGCCTGTCGCATCTGCATTGGGGCGGCGGAACCCCCACCCTGTTGTCGCCCACCATGATCAGCGAACTTTCCAGCGCGATCGCCGACGTGCTGCCATTTGCAGAGTTGGCAGAATTTTCGGTCGAGATCGACCCGAACGAGATCGATGAGCCGCGTCTGGATGCGCTGGCCGCTGCGGGCATGAACCGCGCCAGCATCGGCGTGCAGGATTTCGATTCCGAGATCCAGAAGGTCATCGGCCGCATCCAAAGCTATGAATTGACCAAAGCCGCCGTCGATATGATCCGCGCACGCGGCATTACCAGCCTGAATTGCGATATTCTGTATGGTCTGCCGCACCAGTCCAATATCCGGATCGCCGAAAGCGTGCAAAAACTGCTGTCGCTGTCGCCCGACCGCGTTGCCCTTTACGGCTATGCCCATGTGCCGTGGATGGCCCGCCGCCAGTCGATGATTCCGTCCGAGGCATTGCCAACCCCAGAGGAGCGGCTGGAGCTGTTCGAAACGGCGCGGCACCTGTTCCTGTCGGATAACTACAATGAAATCGGTATCGACCATTTCGCCCTGAAGGACGACGGACTGGACATCGCGCGTCGGAACGGGAAATTGCGCAGGAACTTTCAGGGGTATACCTCGGATGCCTCCGATGTTCTGATCGGCCTTGGGGCCTCGTCCATTTCCCGTTATCCGCAAGGTTTTACGCAGAATGCCAGCGGCACATCGGACTACACCGCGCGGGTGCGGGCCGGAACGACCCCGACGGTTCGCGGGCACGTCTTTTCCGCTGACGATCATTTGCGCGCCCGGATCATCGAGGCATTGATGTGTAATTTCGTTGTCACCACGGCAGAGCTTTGCGACCGTTTCGGCGTGACAGATGTGCAGGTCGCGCAGATGTTCAAAGAGGCCGCGCAGCAATTCGCGGGCATGGTCCGGGTCACGGCGGACCGATTCGAAATTCTGCCAAAGGGGCGCCCCCTGACCCGCATGATCGCCCGCGCCTTTGACGCATACGACCTGTCCAAGGCGGGGCACAGTTCGGCGGTCTAGACCGCCACGGCCCGCAGATCGAATGCTGCCGCCATCAGGGTGCGTGTATAGTCCGTTTGCGGCGCGTCAAAAATGACGTCGCTGCTGGCGGCCTCTACGATATCGCCCTGCTTCATCACTACGACCTTGTGCGACAAGGCGCGCACGACCTTCAGATCATGGCTGATGAACAGATAGGCCAGCCCGTATTTTCGCTGCAATTCCCGCAGCAAATCGACAATTTGCACCTGAACGGTCATGTCCAGCGCGCTTGTCGGCTCGTCCAGCACCACCAGCTTGGGCCGCAGGATCATCGCGCGGGCAATCGCGATTCGCTGGCGCTGCCCGCCGGAAAACTCATGCGGGTAACGGTGCATCAACGCGGGGTCCAACCCTACCTCGACCATTATATCCGACACCATCTGGCGCGGCACTTGCCCCGTCGGCACACCGTGCACGCCCAAACCTTCGGCGATGATTTGCTCGACCGTCATTCGGGGTGAAAGGCTACCGTAAGGGTCTTGGAACACGATCTGCATATCGCGCCGCAGGCTGCGCAACTGCCCCGAGGACCAGCCCTGCACGTCCTGCCCCATGAACACGATCGGTCCCTTGGACGCAATCAACCGCATGATCGCCAGCGCCAGTGTCGTCTTGCCTGATCCGCTTTCGCCGACAATCCCAAGGGTTTCGCCCTGCCGCACCGAAATGCTGGCGGCATTCACCGCCTTCACATGGCCGACGGTGCGCTTCAGAAACCCCTTCTGGATCGGGAACCATATCCGCAGATCGTCCGTGCTGACAATCTCTGTCGCACCTTCGGGCACTGGCCCGGGGCGGCCCGTTGCCTCGGCGCTCAGCAGGGCCTGTGTGTAAGGGTGCTGCGGGTTCGCGAAGATCTCGGCGGTTGCGCCATGCTCGACGATCTCGCCGTCTTTCATCACGCAGACGCGGTCGGCGATCTTGCGGACGATGGCAAGATCGTGGGTGATGAACAAAAGGCTCATGCCTTCGGCCTTTTTCAGGTCCGCCAGCAGGTCAAGAATTTGCGCCTGAATGGTCACGTCCAGCGCCGTTGTCGGCTCGTCCGCGATCAACAGATCGGGCCCGTTGGCCAGTGCCATGGCGATCATCACGCGCTGTCTTTGGCCGCCGGACAATTGATGCGGATAGGCCCCCAGACGCGATTCAGGATCGTGGATGCCAACCTTTTCCAACAGCTCTATGATCCGCACCCGCACTGCGGGGCCAACAAGCCCCTGATGCAGCATGATGCTTTCCGATAGCTGTTTTTCCAGCGTATGCAGCGGGTTAAGGGATGTCATCGGTTCCTGGAAGATAAAGCTGATGTCGTTGCCGCGCACCTTGCGCAGCATCTTGTCGTCCGCGCCGACCATCTGTTGCCCGTCGTAGGTCACAGACCCGCTGACCTCTGCGCTATCCGGCAACAGGGCCACTGTGGACAGCGCGGTCACCGACTTGCCCGATCCGCTTTCACCGACCAGCGCCACGGTTTCGCCGCGCCCGACGGTGAATGACACGCCCTTGACCGCCTCTGTCAGCGCCCCGTCCTGGCGAAAGGACACGCGCAGGTCTTTGACCTCTAGCACCGCACTCATGAGAAGGTCTTTCTGGGGTCGAACGCATCGCGGATCCCCTCGAATATGAACACCAGAAGCGACAGCATGATCGCGAAGGCAAAAAACGCGGTAAAGCCAAGCCAGGGCGCCTGAAGGTTCTGTTTTGCCTGCAAGGTCAGTTCCCCCAGTGACGGGGCCGACGACGGCAGACCAAAGCCAAGAAAATCAAGGCTGGCCAGTGTTCCGATGGTGCCGGTGATGATGAACGGCAGCATGGTCAGCGTCGCGACCATCGCGTTGGGCAGCATGTGGCGGAACATGATCTTTGTGTTCGACACGCCAAGCGCACGGGCGGCCCGCACATATTCAAAGTTCCGCGCGCGCAGGAATTCGGCCCGCACAACACCCACCAGACTGGGCCAGCCGAACAGGGCCGTCAGGAACACCAGCAGCCAGAAACTGCGCCCCAGAATGGCGAAGAGGATGATGATGATGTAAAGCTGCGGTGTCGAGGTCCATATCTCGATGAACCGCTGAAAGATCAGGTCGGTCCAGCCGCCGAAATACCCCTGCACAGCCCCCGCGATGACCCCGATGACAGAGGCGATGCCGGTGACGATCAGCGTGAACAGGATCGACAGGCGGAAACCGTAGATCACCCGCGCCAGCACGTCCCGCGCGGTGTCGTCGGTGCCCAGAAGATGCATGGAATCGGGCGCCGAGGGGGCCGCGCCGCCGATGTCGTTCACGGTATCGTAGGAATAGGGGATAGGGGGCCACAGCAGCCAGCCCCTGATGATAGCCTGCCCGTCCACAACGCCGGTTTCCGCTTGCGCCATGATGCCCTCGGGGTCGTCGAAACACGCCTCCAGCCCGCCGGACCTGATCAGGCATTGCACCTCTATGTCGCGATATATCGCCTCGGTCGGAAAATCTCCGCCAAAGTCCTGTTCGGAATAGAACTTGTGGACAGGCGAATACCATTCGCCCTGATAGCTGACGATGATCGGCTTGTCGTTCGCCAGATACTCGGCAAACAGGGACACGCCGAACAGCAGGCTGAAGATGATCAGGGACCAATAGGCCCGCCCGTTACGGCGGAAATTTCGCCAGCGGCGCTGGTTCAGGGGAGACAGGCGCATCCTATGTCTCCCTCACGTCGAAATCGATCCGCGGATCGACGAACACATACATCAGGTCAGACAGGATACCGACCAGAAGCCCGACCAGACCGAACACAAAAAGCGTGCCGAAAATCACCGGATAATCGCGGGCGACGGCGGCCTCGAACCCCAGACGCCCCAACCCGTCAAGGCTGAAAATCGTCTCGATAATGATCGACGACCCGAAAAAGACGCTGATGAACAGGCCCGGAAATCCGGCGATCACGATCAGCATCGCGTTGCGAAAGATGTGGCCGTAAAGCACCTGTTCTTCAGACAGACCCTTGGCGCGGGCGGTGATGACATATTGCTTCTTAATCTCGTCCAGAAATGAATTCTTGGTCAGCAAGGTCAGCGTCGCAAAGCTGGAGATGGTCGAGGCCAGAACCGGCAGCGTGATGTGCCACAGATAGTCCAGCACCTTGCCCATCGCGGTCATCTGGTCGAACCCGTCCGATGTCAGGCCGCGCGTCGGGAAAATCTTGTAGAATGACCCGCCTGCGAACAGGACCAGCAGCAGGATCGCGAACAAAAAGCCAGGGATCGCATAGGCGATGATAATCACGCCACTGGTCCATGTGTCATAGCTTGACCCGTCACGCACCGCTTTCTTGATGCCCAGCGGAATCGAGATAAGATACGCGATAAGCGTCGACCAAAGCCCAAGGGTGATGGACACCGGCATCTTTTCGATCACCAGATCCACCACGCTGATCGACCGGAAATAACTTTCCCCGAAGTCAAAGCGCATATAGCCCCACATCATATTCAGGAACCGTTCCAGCGGGGGCTTGTCAAAGCCGAACTGCTTTTCCAGATCCGCGATGAATTCGGGCGGCAGACCGCGCGACCCCAGATAACCGCTGTTGTCACCCGCGCTTTCCAGCCCCGCATCAGCACCACCTGCGATGCCTTCGAACACGTCGCCGCCGCCTTCTAGCCGGGCAAGGATCTGTTCGATCGGCCCGCCGGGGACGAATTGGGTCAGGGTGAAGTTGATGATCATGATCCCCAACAAGGTCGGAATGATCAGTAACAATCGCCGGAAGATATACGCGCCCATAAGCTTGTTCTGCTCTTTTTACTTTATCGCTCCGGCGGCTTTCAGTGCCTCGGCTTTTTCAGGGTTATACCACCAGAAATCAAGATTACCCAAGGCATAAGGCGGCAATGGGTCGGGATGGTCGAACACATCCAGATAGGCCACGGTGTGCGTGTTCTTGAACCATTGCGGCACCCAGAATTTCTCTGCCCGCAGCACGCGGTCAAGCGCCCTGACGGATGTTGTCAGCTCCTCTTGGGTTTTTGCCGCCAGAACGATCTCGATCAGCTTGTCCACTGCGGGACTTTTCAGGCCCATCAGATTGAATTCCGACGTGTCGGCGGTGGCGGATCCGAAATACTGTTTCAGCCCGGACCCCGGAACATAGCCCATCGGGAACTGGTTGGTCATGATGTCGAAATCATAGCGGCGCTCGCGGTTCACGGCCTGTGCGTTGTCGACCATGTTGTGCACCGCATCGACACCCAGCCGCCGAAGGTTTTCGACAAAGGGGTTGATCACGCGGTTGAACGTCTGGCTGTCGTTGAGGAAATCCAGCTTCAGCGTCTCGCCCGCCGCATTCCGGCGCAGGCCGTCGTTGCCGACGATCCAACCCGCCTCGTCCAGCAGCGCCGAAGCCTGCCGCAGCAGGGCGCGATCCAACTGCCGCGTTGACGACACAGGTGCCGCAGCGGCAGGCTGGTCCAGAACGCCCGGCGGCAGAATGTCGGCCATCGGTTGCAGAATGGCCAGCTCCTCTGGCGATGGCATACCTTCGGCCGCAAGATAGCTGTTTTCCCAGAACGAATTGATCCGCGCATAGATGCCGTAGAACAGCGTTTCGTTCGACCATTCGAAATTGAACATCATCCCGATCGCTTCGCGCACGCGACGGTCCTGAAAATGCGGTCGGCGCAGGTTGAAGATAAACGATTGCCCCGTCGCCAGCGACCCGTCATTCAATTCGGTCTTTTTGATCCAGCCGTTTTGCACTGCGGGAAAATCATAGCCGGTGGCCCAGTCTTTCGAGGATGCTTCGTTGCGGAAGGTGTAGGCGCCGCCTTTGAACCCCTCGAAGGCGGCGGAATAGTCGGCGTAATATTCAACCCGGATCGTATCGAAGTTGCTGCGGCCCTGCATCATCGGAACATCCTTGCCCCAATAGTTCGGGTTGCGGCGATAAACGAGGGTTTTTCCGACATCCAGACGATCGAGCACATAGGGACCAGAGCCGAGCATCGGTTCCAGCGTGGTGCCTTCGAAATCGAAATTCCGGGCAATGAAATCCGCCTTTGAAAAGATCGGAAGACCGCCAACGGTTTCCGGCAGATCGCGCGTCGGGATGCCGGTTTTAAAGGTAAATTTGATGCGGTGGGGGTCCAGAACCTCGGCCTTGTCCACCTGTTGCGACAGGACCGCGCGGAAACTGGACAGACCCTTGGACAAGAATGTCTCGTAAGAAAACAACGCGTCGTCGGCGGTCAGCGGGCTACCATCGGAAAACGCGGCCTCGGGGCGGATGTTGAAGATCACCCAGGACCGGTCTTCGGGGTATTCCATTGATTCGCAGATCAGGCAGTAATTTGCGCCGATCTCGTCTGCGGGGGCTTCCAGCATCGTTTCGAAAAAGACGCTGGATAATGCGCCGCTGCGCCCCTTGATCGAATAGGGGTGCATCGAGTCAAACCCGCCGAACGCCCAGATCGAAATCTCGCCGCCCTTGGGGGCGTCGGGGTTCACATAGTCGAGGTGTTTAAAGTCCGCCGGATATTTCAATGCGCCGAACGTAGAGATCCCATGTGCCTTGATAACCGTCTCCTGCGCCGCTGCGCCCAGCGCTGTCAGAGCCAGTGCAATCAGGAAAAGCGGAACCGAAATCATCCACCGCAACCGACTTGGCCCCGACATGGTTCGGGGAATGGCAAGCGATAGGGTGCGGGGCATCTGCATCTTCGGCTCCTTGATATTTGTCTTCGGGCAGCCAGCACCACCCGATTTACTATGTCCAGCTAAAAGGCAGGCTGTCCATTGTTCAAGTTGAGTTTCCGTGATCGGGCCAAGACCACCCTGACCCGCAACGAAAAAGGCCGCCCCATTCAAGGGACGGCCCGAATTTTCATCCCGAAAGGATAGATCAGTTCGTCTGGGCAAGATAGGCGATCACATTCGCCCGATCCTCGACCTTCGGCAAACCTGCAAAGCTCATCTTGGTTCCGGGTGCGTAGCTTTTAGGGTTCTCCAGAAACGCGCTCAGTTCCTCTGGCAGCCACTCACCCGACATGCCCGCGAACACAGAGGAGTAGCCAAAGCCGTCGCTGGACGCCTGCGCCCGACCAACCACACCGTTCAGATGCGGACCAACGCCGTCGGACCCGTCCAGTTTATGACAGGCTTTGCACTTGCTGAAGACCTTCTCGCCTGCGGCCGGATCGGCAGCGGCCAGAACAACCGCGAAATCGACAACTTCGACCGGCTCTGTGCTGGCAGCCTCGTCAGTGCCTGTGTCAATCACATAGGCCTGCTCTTCGCCCCCGTGGCCGCCACCGGTATGATAAAGGCTTTCGGCTGCGAGGTTCCCTAGAAGGAACACCAGAAAGGCGCCGCAAAAGCCGCCTACAATCTTTGTCATCGTCATTGTGTCGAACATGTCGCGTTCCGTCTTGTTGAAGATTTGGGACTATGTATCCGCTTCCCCTCTCCTACTTCAAGGTATACTTACCGCGACCAATCGCCCATTTGGGCCCAGATTGCCGGAGAAACGCCAGAATGACGGGACGGATTGCATTTCAGGGAGAGCTTGGGGCCTATTCCCATCAGGCATGCCATGACGCACGACCCGACATGGAACCGATCCCCTGCGCGACATTCGAGGATGTCATAGAAACTGTCCGCAAGGGTGATGCCGATCTTGCGATGCTGCCGGTCGAGAACTCGACCTATGGCCGCGTCGCTGATATTCACCGCCTTTTGCCCGGCTCCGGCCTGCATGTGGTGGACGAGGCATTTGTGCGCGTGCACATCAACCTTCTGGGGGTGCGCGGGGCGCGGCTGGCCGATGTCGAAAGCGCGATGAGCCATACGGTTCTTTTGGGTCAATGCCGTGATTTTCTGCGGAAAAACAACATAAGCGTTGTCACCGGCGCAGATACCGCAGGTTCGGCCCAGTATATCGCACGGCTGGGCGACCCCAAGCAGGCCGCGCTTGCCTCGCCGCTTGCCGGAGAGATCTACGGGCTGGACGTGATCGCCCGCCATATCGAGGACCACGACCGCAACACCACCCGCTTTTTGATCATGTCGAGAGAGCTGGACCTGAAGCGGCGCGGCAGCGGCATGATGAAAACATCGTTCGTGTTTCGGGTCCGCAACATTCCCGCCGCGCTTTACAAAGCGATGGGCGGCTTTGCGACGAATGGCGTCAACATGACGAAACTTGAAAGCTACATGGTGGATGGCTCGTTCACCGCAACCCAGTTTTTCGCCGATATCGAAGGCCATCCCGATGATCGCAATGTTCAGCTTGCCATGGAGGAGCTGGATTATTTCACCACGAATATCGCCCTGTTGGGGGTCTATCCGATCGACCCCGCGCGGCGCTAAGGCATTCTGACGTCAATACAGCAGCGGGTTCAGTTTGCTTTCGACGTCTGCGGCAAAGTCGCCGACGCGTTTGTTGAAACGGCGGTTCAGGTTGGATTTCGCCAGCTTCAACGACTGAACCAGCAACCGCGCCGAAAGCGTCTTTGGAAACAGCTGCAATTCGACGTTCAGGCGGGTGCGCTTTGCGGATAACGCCAACAGCTCGATGCTAAGCGTCCCGCTCAGCCCGTCGGACGTCGAGGTGCAAAAAAGCCGGTTCATCGGATCATACTGCGTCAGTTCAGTCTGCATCTTGCGCATCTTGCCGCGGAACAAAAACCCGATATCCCAGGTCATGCCGGCACCGTTGCGGGCCACAGGGCCGGTGTATTGCACAGACACACCGCGCCTTAGCGCCGTGCGCTCAAAGGCATCGAAATCAGACACAGATGCAAAAACCTGTTCGATCGGGGCTTCGATATCTTCCTTGGTACTGAATTGCATGTTTTGGCCGTTCTTTTCGCGTTGTCAGGGTAATGCTAATCAATCCAGTCGGTCTGCAAGCCAATTCTCCAGAATAAACCGTGCAATAGCTCCCTTACGCGAGGGCAGGATCGTGGGGTGTTGCCCTGCGAACACATCCATCATCTCCTCACGGTTGACCCAAAGCGCATCCTCGATTTCCGAGGGGTCGATGGTGATCTCGTAACCGGTCGCCTCGCCGCGGCAGCCGAACATCAGGCTGGCGGGAAACGGCCATGGCTGCGACGCCAGATAATCGACGCGGCCCACGGTCACGCCGGCCTCCTCGAACACCTCGCGCCGCACGGCGGCCTCTATCGTCTCGCCTGGTTCGATGAAACCGGCCAAAAGCGAATACATCCCGTCGGGCCAACCGGGCGACCGCCCCATAAGCACCGAATTGCCATGGGTGATCAACATGATGACCACAGGGTCGGTGCGCGGAAAATGATGGGTATGGCAGGCGGGGCAGTCACGTTGCCAACCGGCCATGACCACCTCGCTTTTGGCACCACATTTCGCACAGAACCCGTGTGTGTCGTGCCACCCGATGACAGCACGCGCGGTCGCGGCCAGTTCGGCGTCGCGGGGCGACAGACGGGTCATGATACCGCGCAGTTCGGCAAAGCAATTGTCGTTCGGCAGCGAGGGGTGATGCTGCTCGCTCGGGTCCATGAAGGCGCCAAGCGTCTCGGCGTCCTCGTTCGGCTCCCATGCGGATACGTCATAGGCAAACCGGGCGGCGCCATTGTCCAGCCCAAGGAAAACCGGCGCGTCAAAGGCGTGTTCCAGAACGGCATGTCCGATCGGCACAAGGGCAAGTTCGGCACGCGCCTCGCCTGCGACCAAAGGCTTGCCGCGCCACATCACAACCGCGCGGGTCGTCGCGTCGGCCAGCAAGGCGTCAATCTGCCCGGACTTGCCGCGCAACTGGGCCGCCCGGTCCAGACCCGACCCACCAAACGTCACTGTTTCCGCAATCTTCATCCATAGCCTCCTGCCCATTCCAGATCTTTGGCACGGGTTCCGCGCAAGTGCAAACAAGACACAGTTCTGATCTTTGACAACGCCGCGACGCAGATCAACCTATGAGTGCATTGGCAATAAACCGCCGACGTGTAAAATATTGAATGTCATACAAGCGTTATGGTCGCACCCTATTCCCGAAGCCTGATGTCAGGGAGAGAAAAGATGACCGACCTTAACCGCACAATTCTGAACCGGCGCATTTTCCTGGCCGGAACCGCAGCAGGGGCTACCGTGATTGCACTTCACCCGTTTTCGGCCAATGCTGCCGGAACCCAGGCTCATCTTCGGATCATGGAAACGACTGACTTGCACGTCCACGTTTATCCCTACGACTATTATGCCGACAAAGAGGTAGACACCCTGGGCCTTGCCCGCACCGCGTCGATTATCGCTGCGATCCGCGCAGAGGCGACAAATTCCATGCTGATCGACAACGGCGATTTCCTGCAAGGCAACCCGATGGGCGACTACATCGCCTACGAGCGCGGGATGAAAGACGGCGACATGCATCCGGTGATCGCCGCCATGAATACACTGGGGTTCGATGCCTCTACCCTTGGCAACCACGAATTCAACTATGGCATTGATTTCCTGATGAAATCGGTCGCGGGTGCGAATTTTCCGGTCGTTTCGGCCAATGTAGTCACCCAGCAGGGCGCCGCCCCAACCGCCGACAGGACGCTGCTGAAGCCCTATGTCATCCTCCAGAAAACCGTGACTGACGGCACCGGCGCCACGCATAAAATCAAGGTTGGGTTGATCGGCTTTGCCCCGCCGCAAATCGTGAACTGGGACCGCAAGCATCTGGAAGGCAAGGTTCAGACCCGCGACATCGTCGCCACCGCCCGCGCCTATGTGCCCGAGATGAAAGAGGCCGGCGCCGACATTATCATCGCGCTGTCGCATTCCGGCATCGGGGCAGCGCAGGAAACCGACGGCATGGAAAACGCGTCCGTTCCGCTGGCCGCGATCGAGGGGATTGATGCAATTCTGACCGGCCACAGCCACCTTGTGTTCCCAGACCCGAAGTTCGCCGGCTCTGACGTGATCGACCCTGTGAAAGGCACGCTGCACGGCAAACCCGCCGCGATGGGGGGCTTCTGGGGCTCGCATCTTGGCGTGATCGACCTGATGCTGGAATACGACGGCGGCGCGTGGCATGTCGTCAACCACACATCCGAGGCCCGCCCGATTGCACAGCGCAACGATGATCGCAGCATCACGCCACTGGTAACCAGCGAGCAGCCCGTGCTGGACAGCGTCGCCCGCGAACATAAGGACACCCTGTCCTATATCCGCCGCGCCGTCGGCAAGACGGCCAGCCCGCTTTACAGCTATTTCGCGCTGGTCGCCGATGATCCATCGGTGCAGATCGTTTCAATCGCGCAAAGCTGGTATATCGCCGCGATGATGAAAAGCACGGAATACGAAAGCCTGCCCATCCTCTCTGCCGCCGCCCCGTTCAAGGCGGGCGGTCGTGGCGGGCCAGAGTATTACACCGACGTTCCCGCAGGCGACGTGGCGATCAAGAACGTGGCGGATCTGTACCTTTACCCCAACACCATCCGCGCGGTGAAGGTGACCGGCGCGCAGGTAAAGGACTGGCTTGAACGCTCTGCCGGGCTGTTCAACCAGATCGAGGCGGGCAAGGCGGACCAGATCCTGTTGAACCCGGATTTCCCCAGCTACAATTATGACGTGATCGACGGCGTCCGCTACAAGATCGACCTGTCGCAGCCGTCGAAATTCGATGCGAAGGGGGTAGAATTGAACCCCGACGCAAACCGCATTGTCGATCTGACGTTCAATGGCGCCGCGATTGACCCCGCAGCGGAATTCATCGTCGCCACCAACAACTACCGCGCCAGTGGCGGCGGTGACTTTCCCGGTGCAAAGGGCGACACGATCATTTTTGAAGGCCCCGACACCAACCGCGACATCATCGTGCGCTACATCGTAGAGCAAGGCATCATCAACCCGACAGCCGATGCCAACTGGTCCTTTGCCCCCCTGCCCGACACCAGCGTTCTGTTCGACACCGGCCCGAAGGCGGTCGACTATGTGAACGCGGTCGCGGGGGTCAAAATCGAGCCCGCAGGCAATGGGCCCGACGGATTTGCCCGGTTTCGCATTACGCTGTGACCGGGTGCATGTGCGCGTGACCGGCCTGCCCGCTTGTCACGCGCACCGTGCCGCAGTAGGTCTGGCGGGATGAAAACATCGCTGGACACACGATCATGACGCAGCCCCCCCTGACCCTGACAGAGCTTGGCTGGGACGACCACTTTCAGGCGCAGCTGCTTGACGGCGACGCGCCCCCGTGTCGCGTGACCAAGATCCACCGCAGCGCGCTGTCCATCCTCTCCGACGCGGGTGCCGACCGCCTGCGACTGTTCGACCGTGGCACTGCGCAGAACTACGCCGTCGGCGACTGGATCATCCCCGGCGCAGTCGAGGGCGAGCCGCCCCGCATTCTGGACCGCAAGACGATCATCCGCCGCCGCGCTGCGGGGGCCGACCATTCCGCCCAGCTGATCGCGGCGAATATCGACACATTTTTCATCGTGTCGTCCTGTAATGACGACTTCAACATCGCGCGACTGGAACGCTATGTCGCCCTTGCGCGGACCGAGGATGTCGATCCGGTTCTGCTGCTGACCAAGGCGGACAAGACCGATGACGCCGCCACCTACCTTTCCCGCGCGCAGCAGGCGCTGCCGGATGTGCCTATACTGACGATCAACTCCAAATCACCGGATACCGTGGCAATCCTCGCCCCGTGGTGTGGAACGGGGAAAACCGTGGCCTTGGCCGGATCCTCGGGCGTGGGGAAATCGACCCTGACCAACCTTCTGACCGACCGTGACGAGGACACCGCGGAAATCCGCGAGGATGACGCACGTGGCCGCCATACAACCACCGCGCGGTCGATGTTCCGCATGTCCACGGGCGGTTGGCTGATCGACACCCCCGGCATGCGGTCCTTGCGGCTGTATGACGGGCGCGATGGTGTGGACGCCGTGTTCCCCGACATTGCCGCCCTTTCGCTGACCTGCAAATTCAACGACTGCACCCATATGCACGAACCGGGCTGCGCCCTGCGCGCGGCGGTCGAGGCCGGCACAGTGGACCCCGCCCGCCTTGCGCGGTGGCAAAAGCTGGTAAGTGAAGACGACCGCAGCACCGAATCGGCCACATCCACCGCCGAACGCAAAAGGGCAGAGGCGCGCGAAACGGCAAGCCACAAGGCCCGCAAAAAGATGAAACTGAATAAATCCCGCTGATAACCGCCCCTTGATCCATGGCGCATGGCCCGCTATATGATCCTTGAGAGGTTGGCGCGGGCAGGCACCTCGCCAACCTGGTCAGATCCGGAAGGAAGCAGCCATAACGAGCCCCGCTTGGGTCGTTGTCAGCCTCTCACCTACGACCAGAGTGCCCGGCAGTTCTGACAGAACGCGGGATCTGGTCTATCCCAGAAAAATTACCCAAAGCGGTCATGCCCCCAGAACGCCCATTGCCTCTGCGTCTCTGTCTCGACGGCACAGGGTCGTACCGCGCGCAGCCGCACCAGCGCCACAGCAGGCGACTCGCCCGCCTCGATCATCAGCCGCAGCACCGCCATCCCCGACCGCCCGCACCCACCAAAGCAATGCACCAACACGCGCCCGCCATCACGCAAGGCCAAAAGCGCCTGAACCGACACATTCGACCAGTCCAAGGCTGTCTGCCCGTCAGGCACCCCGAAATCCGCAACCGGAAAATGCAGCCATCCTGCCCCCACCTCTGTCGCCACGCCCATAGCACCGACGCGCTCTAACTCGGTCGTTTCGACCATCGTCAACACCAGATCGGGCCGCCAATCCTGCATGCGCAGCAGATCGCCCGCATAGTCGCCCCCCCGTCCGGGGATCGACGACAAGGCCAGATGCCCGCCCCCGACCGCCAGCTCTGCCAACTCAAATTCCATTCCGCCCCCTTATTTCCACAACGACAGTGGACGTCGGCCCCTTGCGCCCTTAAGTTCCACAAAGGATCACACGAGGGTTACAATGTCAGACGCAGCCGACACCGGCTATCAGGTTCTTGCGCGGAAATACCGGCCCGCGACGTTTGCCGATCTGATCGGTCAGGACGCGATGGTCCGCACCCTGAAAAACGCGTTTCAGGCAGACCGCATCGCCCACGCCTTTGTGATGACAGGTATCCGTGGCACGGGTAAAACCACCACCGCGCGGATCATTGCAAAAGGCATGAACTGCACCGGACCGGACGGCACCGGCGGGCCGACCACCGACCCTTGCGGCGTCTGCGACAATTGCATAGCCATCGCCGAAGGCCGCCATGTGGATGTGATGGAAATGGACGCCGCCAGCCGGACCGGCGTCGGCGACATCCGCGAGATCATTGAATCGGTGAACTACCGCGCGGCCTCGGCCCGATACAAAGTCTACATCATCGACGAGGTGCACATGCTGTCCACCAATGCCTTCAACGCCCTGTTGAAGACGCTGGAGGAACCGCCCGCGCATTGTAAATTCATCTTTGCCACGACCGAAATCCGCAAGGTTCCGGTTACGGTTCTATCGCGCTGCCAGCGCTTTGACTTGCGCCGGATCGAGCCCGAGGTGATGATCGCCCACCTCAAATCCATCGCAGCCAAGGAACGCGCCGAAATCGCCGATGACGCCCTGGCCCTGATCACCCGTGCCGCCGAAGGCTCGGTGCGCGACGCAATGTCCCTGATGGATCAGGCAATCGCCCATGGTGCAGGCGAAACCACCGTCGATCAGGTTCGCGCCATGCTGGGCCTTGCCGACCGTGGCCGCATTCTGGACCTGTTCAACCTGATCATGGAAGGCAATGCCGCCGCAGCCCTGTCCGAACTATCGGCGCAATATGCCGACGGCGCAGACCCGATGGCCGTGCTGCGCGATCTGGCAGAGGTGACCCATTGGGTCAGCGTCATCAAGATCACGCCCGAGGCTGCCGCCGATCCAACCGTTGGCCCAGACGAACGCACCCGCGGCATGGAAATGGCACAACGCATACCGATGCGCATCCTGACGCGCATGTGGCAGATGCTGCTGAAGTCGCTCGAAGAACTGGCCATGGCCCCCAACGCCATGATGGCCGCGGAAATGGCGATTATCCGCCTGACGCATGTCGCCGATCTGCCCGCGCCAGAGGATCTGGTGCGCAAGCTGCAAAACATGAACCCGCCCCCGTCCGGCGGCAATGCCCCGGCCCCGGCCCACACCGGCACGCCGCAAGGCACCGTGTCGCATCATCGCGGCGCAGTTCTGTCCAGCGGGGCCGCCACCGCTTTGGCACACCAGCCCGAGGATGCCCTCGCCCGGTTTGCGACCTTCGAACATGTGGTCGATCTGATCCGCACCAACCGCGACGTCAAACTGCTGGTCGAGGTCGAGACGGGCCTGCGCCTTGCGGCCTATGCTCCCGGACGGATCGAATACGTCCCGACCCCGACAGCGACGCCCAGCCTTGCGGCAACCCTTGCGCAACGTCTGCAAAGCTGGACCGGCGCCCGCTGGACAGTCACCGTCGTAAATGACGGCGGCGCCAGAACAATCGCCGAAGAACGCGACAAAGACCGGCTGGAACTGGAGCAAAAAGCGATGGACCACCCGCTGGTTCAGGCCGTCCTGCTCGCCTTTCCAAAGGCCCGCATTACCGAAATCCGAACCCCTGAAGACATCGCCAAAGAGGCAGCCATCGAGGCCCTGCCAGAGGTGGATGACGAATGGGACCCCTTCGAGGACGACTAAGGAGACTGACATGCTTAAAGGACTAGGCGGATTGGGCGGGCTTGGCGATATGGCCAAGATGATGAAAGCCGCGCAGGAAATGCAGGCAAAAATGGCGCAATTGCAGGACGAGATGCACAACATCCTCGTCACCGGCGAAAGCGGCGCGGGCCTGGTCAAGGCGACAGCAACCGCCAAGGGCGAACTGAAGGCGCTGGACATCGACCCGTCGATTTTCGTCGCCAGCGAAAAGGAAGTGGTCGAGGATCTGATCCTTGCCGCGATCAAGGACGCCCAGGGCAAAGCCAGCGACCGCGCCCAGGCTGAAATGGGCAAGATCGCGGAAAGCATGGGCCTGCCAGCCGATATGAAACTTCCCTTCTGATATGCGCGCCCACACTTGAGCAACGCACCCAAAGAGATCGAAACGCTGATCGAGATGATGGCAAAGTTGCCGGGGCTCGGGCCCCGGTCGGCGCGGCGCGCCGTTCTGCATCTGATCAAGAAGCGTGCCTTCCTGATGACCCCTCTTGCGGACGCGATGCACCTTGTCGCCGCCACAGCGCGCGAATGTATCACCTGCGGCAACATCGGGACCGACACGACCTGCGACATCTGCCAGTCCGGAAAACGTGCGACAGGCGAGATCTGCGTCGTCGAAGATGTCGCCGATCTGTGGGCAATGGAGCGGGGCGCGGTGTTCAAGGGGCGATACCATGTGCTGGGCGGCACCCTTTCGGCACTGGACGCCATCGGCCCCGACGAATTGCGCATCCCGAAACTTGTCGCGCGGGTGCAAGACGAGGGCATAACCGAGATCATCCTTGCCCTGAATGCGACGATCGACGGTCAGACCACAGCCCACTACATCGCCGACCAACTGGAAGGCACAGGGGTTCAAGTCACCTCGCTGGCGCAAGGTGTACCCATCGGCGGAGAGCTGGACTATCTTGACGATGGCACAATTTCCGCAGCTCTTCGGGCGCGAAAAACGTTTTAGAAAAGAATGAGTATTTGAACCGAGAAGAATGGCAAAGTTCTTCTTGGATTAAATATCCCCGCGCGAAGCGCAATACCCGAGGCCCCGCGCATTCGGGGACGAGACAAAGACGTGGCGCGGCACGCGCCTCCTGTTGATCCGGTCAAGAAAAAAGCCCCACTGCGGTTGCAGCGGGGCTTTTCTGTTTCGGTAGAATCAGATGATCAATTGTCGTCGTCATCCTCGTCATCGTCGTTATCCGGCAGATTGAAGAAACTGTCTGCATCCACTTTCTTCTCGCGCTCGTCCTCGTAAGAGGAGCCAAGCGTGAACGTCTCCAGCCCGGACATCGAAGAAGGCATCCGGTGCTCTGGGTCCATCCCCAAAGACTGCTCAGTCGAAACCAGCTTACGGCGCTCGTCGTCGGTCATCGCCTCGCCCAGCGCCGCTTTCTTGGCGTTGGCCTTTTGAACAGCGGCGTCCAGTTCGGACTGCTTGCACAGGCCCAGCGCAACGGGATCAATCGGCTGAATGTTCGAGATGTTCCAATGCGTCCGTTCACGGATCGCCTGAATGGTTGGCTTGGTCGTGCCGACCAGCTTGCCCACTTGCCCGTCGCTCAGCTCGGGGTGAAACTTTACCAACCACAGGATGGATGCCGGGCGATCCTGGCGCTTGGACAGCGGCGTATAGCGCGGGCCGCGACGCTTTTCTTCGCCCACGGCGGCGGCGTTATACTTCAGCTTCAGCCTGTAGGACGGATCTTTTTCGCCCTTGTCGATTTCTTCCTGGACAAGCTGGTTGTTCGTAATCGGATCAAAGCCTTTTACACCGGTCGCAACGTCGCCATCGGCGATGCCTTGCACTTCCAGTTCGTGCAAATCGCAGAAATCGGCGATCTGCTGAAAGCTCAATGTCGTATTGTCCACCAGCCAGACGGCGGTCGCTTTTGCCATGATCGGTTTGGCCATTGGGATACTCCTTTAAACATATCTTCCCCGTCGCCTGAAAGGCGGTCCCTGTCGGGACGGGTTCACATTGTCGGGGAACTTGGAATGTATATAGTCCTTTGCACAAAAAGAGGGAAGAGAAAATGCGTATTACCCTGTTTGCCCTTATGGCATTGCTTCTGTCGGCCCGTTTCGCATCGGCCGAGGGAGAGCGGGCGGGCGAGTTTGACTACTACGTCCTATCGCTGTCTTGGTCGCCGACATGGTGCGCCCTGGAGGGAGACGCCCGAGGGTCCGCTCAATGCGATCCGCGCAATGACTTCAGCTGGGTCGTTCATGGCCTGTGGCCGCAGAACGAGCGTGGCTATCCGAGTTATTGCCGCACGACCCAGCGCGATCCATCGCAAGGGCAAACAACAGCCATGGCAGATGTCATGGGGGATCGCGGGGCCGCGTGGTATCAGTGGAAAAAGCATGGCCGTTGCGCAGGGTTGCCCCCCGAGGATTATTTCACGACGGTCCGCCGTGCGCTGGCGGCGGTGACGTTACCGCCAGTTTTTGCGAAGCTCGGCAAAAGCTATAAGCTGCCCGCTTTGGTTGTCGAGGAGGCCTTTTTGCAATCGAATCCGGGCATGACCGCCGATATGGTGACGATCACCTGCGATCGGGGCCGCATCCAGGAGACCCGTATCTGCCTGACAAAGGATCTGCGGCCCCGGTCCTGCGGAGCCGATGTCGTGCGCGACTGCCGGATGAAAGACGCGCTGATGGACGGGGTAAGATAGGCGCGCGCCAATCACTTTCGCATTGGGCCGGGCTGTCAGGTGGTCAGCACGATCTTGCCGATATGATCCGCGCTTTCCAGACGTGAATGTGCCGCCGCCGCGCGGTCCAACGGAAAGGCACTGTCCATGACCGGACCAAGGCGCCCCGCCTCGATCAGGGGCCAGACATTCGTGCGAAGCTGGTCGGCGATCCGCGCCTTTGCCAGATCGGACTGCGGGCGCAGCGTCGATCCGGTGATTGTGAGGCGGCGCATCATCACCTCGGCAAAGTTCAGTTCCACCTTTGGCCCCGTCAGAAACGCGATCTGCACCAGCCGCCCGTCATTGGCCAGTGCTTTGACGTTGCGCGGCAAGTAGCTGCCGCCGACCATATCAAGGATCAGATTCGCGCCGCCTGCGTCTTTTACGATCCCGACATAGTCCTCGGTCTTGTAGTTGATCGCGCGTTCGGCACCCAAGGCCAGGCAGACCGCACATTTTTCATCGGACCCCGCCGTGGTGAACACCCGCGCGCCAAAGACATTTGCCATCTGGATTGCCGTTGTGCCGATGCCCGATGACCCGCCATGCACCAGAAACCGCTCTCCTGCCGTCAGCTCGCCGCGCATAAAGACGTTGGACCAGACGGTGAAATAGGTCTCTGGCAAACAGGCCGCCATTTCCATGCTCATCCCTTTGGGTACGCGCAGGGCGTGGCTGGCCGGCGTGGCGACGTATTCGGCGTATCCCCCGCCCGGCAGCAGGGCGCAGACCGCATCGCCCACCGACCATTCCACAACGCCTTCTCCCACGGCGTAGACCTCGCCCGCGGCCTCAAGTCCCGGCAGGTCACTGGCGGTGGGGGGCGGCGCATAGCTGCCCGCGCGTTGCAGCGCATCGGGGCGGTTCACACCGGCGGCGGCCACCTTGATGACGATCTCGCCATAGCGCGGTTGCGGCACGGGGCGGTCGCACAGGTGCAGAACCTCTGGCCCGCCGGGCTGGGAAATCTCGACGGCACGCATGATCTTCGGGCTCATAGGTTGCTCCTACTTCGGGTTTGTCCATGTGCCGGGCAGATCCGTTCTAGGGGTCTTGGCCGGCGCTTTGACCTTGCCTAACACCCAGGCGGGGCCCGCGAAAAGCTGTTTCAGCAGCGGGCTTTTGGTCATCGCCGCCTTTGCCTTTTCGAACTGCATGACATTGTCGATCCTGCGGTCCAGAAATTCCCATGTTGCCTCTGTCTCGATGCTGTCGTCGCCCAGCCAATACAGCACCGTAGACCCGTAAACCCCCGACAGCGTCGCGCGCTTTGTATACCAGTTGATGTCCTCGGATGTGTCGCCCAGCGTGGTCCATATCGCATCCGCTGTGCCCCATATCAGCTTGGCGCCATCCGCCGCGTGTTGCGGCAGGGCGAACAGGGTGCTGCCACGGCGCACGACCTCTTTGTCGTCGATCGCCTCTATGCGGAAACGGACACCTGCGGCGATACGGTCGCGAAACCGCATCTGGCTTAAATCCTCGGATTGCATACGGTCCACCATCGCCTGATCGCCGCGCAGGTGAAACGCCACCGCCAGATCAACAGCGCCGCGCGGACAGACCGACCGCGCAAGCCCCGCATCCACCCCCGAATCGGCAATCGCGGCGCTGAACGCCGCCTCGCTCCAGCCCTCGAACGGGACATGGGGGATCACAGCATCCAGAAGCGCGGCGCGCAAACTGTCGTAAGTGGCATTTTGGTCAATCATATCAAGCACTCCATCCAGTCGGTTCAGGTAGTAGACAAGCTAGGACAGCTTTGCTATACGGCCACTTCCTGCGACTTATGCAACTTTAACTTAGAGAGGTGGTGAAAACCACATGCAGGTAAGTGTTCGCGATAATAACGTCGATCAGGCCCTTCGGGCTCTGAAGAAGAAATTGCAGCGCGAGGGCGTCTTCCGTGAAATGAAGCTCAAGCAACATTTCGAGAAACCGTCCGTTAAGAAAGCACGCGAGAAAGCCGAAGCAATTCGTCGCTCCCGCAAGCTGGCACGCAAGAAATTGCAGCGCGAAAGCGGCGTATAAGCCGAGTTCGTTTGTGATTTGGCGGGGCAACCCGCTCTTGATAACCCCCGTGGCATTGCCCGGGGGTTTGTCATTTCTGGATGCCCTTGATCGTGTCAATCACTGCCCCGTCGCGGTAGTGGCATATCGCAACCGTCCGGTCCGTGTGCTGCGGCCCTGACGCGGCAACGTCGACTTTCAGCGCCGCACGCCGCTCCAAGTCCTCGATTCCGACAACGGGTAGCCCTGCCGCGATCAACCGGTCTTGCAGGTCTTCGCGGGCCGGGTTCACCGCAATTCCGTCCTCTGTCACCACCACATCAATCGTATGCCCCGGCGTCGTGACGGTGGTGACCCTTTCCACAATTTTCGGGTGCAGCCGCGTGGCCAAAGGTGTTGTCACAATGGCCAGCTTGGCCCCCGCCGCCGTATCGCTATGCCCACCGGACCCGCCGATGATGCGTCCGTCGGTGGCGGTGGTGACGTTGACATTGAACCCGATGTCGACCTCTGCCGCACCAAGGATCATCACGTCCAGCATATCCACGACGGCCCCTTTGGTCGCCGGATTACCGTACATAGAGGCCGACATCGCCATATGCGCCGCATTCCTGCGGTAGGATTCGACGGCGCGAAGGTCAAAGCACTGCACATCCAGCAGCGCGCGGAACAACCCAGCCTCGAACATGTCCACGATGGCCCCGGTGATGCCACCTGCGGCAAAGCTGCCTGTGACGCCCCGTTCCACCATCATCCGTCGCACCGACTGCGCCACGGCAAGCGACGCGCCCCCGGCACCCGTCTGGAACGAGAACCCGTCGATCAGAAGCCCCGAGGCGGCAATGACCCGTGCCGCCTGATCCGCGATATGCAGGCTTTGCGGATCGGTCGTCGCACGGGTTGTGCCCGACACGATCAGCGCCGGATCGCCGATCGACGGCACGCAAACCACAAAATCCACGTCTGTCTGTGGAATGTCGATGGGCGTGTTCGGGTAGGGCACCAACGTATCGGTCACGGCGACCACGACCAATGCGTGGCGCGCATCGACCATCGGATAGCCCAATGCCCCGCAGGCGGATTTGCCGCCGACGCCGTTCAGGTTTCCACACGCATCCGCCGCAGGCGCCGCGATAAAAGCCACATCAATGACCGTCTCACCCGCCTCGATGGCCCGCGCACGCCCGCCGTGGGTTTGCAGGATCGCCGGGGTCGGCAACAGCCCCTTCACAACAGCATCCGCGACAGGGCCGCTCATGTAGGAGGTGGTGATCCCCGTCACCACACCATCCCGGATCAGCCCCACCAAGGGTTCATGCACCGGAAACAGCGAACTGGCCGCAATGTGGATATTCCGCAGGCCCAGGGCTGCGATTTCAACCATCACCGCCCGCAGCACATCGTCGCCGTTTCGCAGGTGGTGGTGGAACGAAACCGTTCCGCCATCGCGCAATCCGCTTGCCAGAATTGCCGCGCGAATATCGGGAAGCCGTTTGTCCCGCATCGGTTAAACCGGCAGCGCGGTTGTCTGCCGAACGGTTCGCAGGGCAAAGGACGACTGCATCTGCACGACACCGGGAAGACGCGCAAGATGGCGGCGGTGGATCTGCGCGAAGCCCTCTGTGTCCAGCGCGACGACCTTCAGCAGGTAATCGGCACTGCCCGCCATCAAATGGCACTCCAGCACATCGGGGATTTTGGCAACCTCGCGTTCAAACGCGTCCAGCACCTCCTCCGCCTGCCCTGACAGGGTAATTTCCACGAATACGGTCGTCTGGCGCCCTATCTTGCGCGGGTTCAAAAGCGCGACATAGTCAGTGATGAACCCTTCTGCCTCCAGCCGGCTGACCCGTCGATGGCACGCAGATGGCGACAGGTTCACTTTCTCGGACAGCTCGGCGTTGGACATTCTGCCAGTGACTTGCAGTGTCGAAAGGATACGACGGTCAATATTGTCCAATTCCATTATCTTGCACGATCCTTCGATCAACTAACGTTTTCTTCGATGATACTATGCAAATAATCACAATTAGTCACCCTTCTTTTCAAAGCACGTGCAGGCCAACAGGCGCACAGTCGGGGTAATAGACAACGACAGGAGACGGTTATGAAAATCGGTTGCCCAAAAGAAATCAAACCACAGGAATATCGCGTCGGCCTGACCCCGAATGCCGCACACGAGGCGATCCTGCACGGTCACAGCGTGGTCGTCGAGACGGGCGCGGGCGCGGGCGCAGGCTTTGCCGACGCCGACTATATCGCCGCAGGCGTCAGCATCATCGGCACCGCAGCGCAGGTCTTTGCCGAGGCCGATATGATCGTGAAGGTCAAAGAGCCACAACCGGCGGAACGCAAGATGCTGCGTAGGGGGCAAGTCCTGTTCACCTACCTTCACCTTGCCCCCGACCCCGCCCAGACCAAGGATCTACTGGCATCGGGCGCGACCTGTATCGCCTACGAGACCGTGACCGACCGTACCGGTGGCCTGCCCCTTCTGGCCCCCATGTCAGAGGTCGCAGGGCGGCTTGCCCCGCAAGTCGGCGCATGGACCCTGCAAAAGGCAAATGGCGGCCGCGGTGTCTTGCTCGGCGGTGTGCCCGGTGTCGGGCCGGCCCGCGTTCTGGTCATTGGCGGCGGCGTTGTGGGCACCCATGCGGCGCGGATCGCGGCGGGCATGGGCGCAGATGTGACCGTGCTTGACCGCTCGTTGCCGCGCCTGCGCTATCTTGACGATGTCTTTGGCGGTGTGTTCAAGAATTCTTACGCCAGCGCGGGAAATATCGCAGAGATGATCACCACCGCCGATATGGTCATCGGCGCGGTGCTTATCCCCGGTGCCGCCGCGCCAAAGCTGATCAGCCGCGCACAACTGTCCACGATGAAGCCGGGTGCGGCGCTGGTCGATGTTGCCATTGATCAGGGCGGGTGTTTCGAGACATCAAGGGCGACGACCCATCAGGACCCGATCTATGACGTGGACGGGATCATGCATTACTGCGTGGCGAACATGCCCGGCGCCGTTGCCCGCACCTCGACCATCGCGCTTGGCAATGCCACAATGCCGTTCATGCTGGCGCTGGCCGACAAGGGCTGGCGCAAGGCCTGCGAGGAAGACGCGCATCTTCTGGCAGGTCTGAATGTGCATGCAGGGCACCTGACCTATGCCGCCGTCGGCGAGGCGCTTGGCCTGCCAGTGATGACACCGGCAGATGCCCTGACACTATAATATCGGAAGGTCAAAAGGGGCGGCATTCAGTCGGGGCAAGGGATAACCGGGGCCGGAAAATGCTCTGCCGCCCTTGGCACACACAACATGAAAAAGGGCCCGCGTGGCCGCGGACCCTTTCACCAACCAAGAGCCAGATGCCTTACTTTTTGGCCAGCGCGTCGCGGATCTCTTTCAGCAGGTCGATCTCGGATGGGCCGGCCGGCGCTGCTGGCGCGGCTTTGACCGGTGGATTGATCTTGTTCATCGCCTTGACCAGCATGAACACAACAAACGCGATAATCACGAAATTGATGACAGCCATGATGAATTTCCCATAGGCGAAAACGGCGCCATCAGGTCCATCTCCCAGCTGAACGCCAAGACCGGAAAAATCAATGCCACCCATGAACAGGCTGATGATCGGGTTGATCAGATCTTCAACCAAAGATCCGACGATTGCAGTGAATGCGGCACCGATAATGATACCGACGGCAAGGTCCATGACGTTGCCCTTAGAGATGAAGTCTTTGAATTCTTTAATCATTGTTGTCCCCACGTTTTGCTATGGTCATGCATCTGTTATGGTTCTCGATGCACTTGCGCACAGCTTCTAGCATAGTCTAGCCATTCCAGATGCTCTTTTTTCAG
The DNA here is from genome assembly GCF_052119585.1 of Pseudogemmobacter sp. W21_MBD1_M6. Classification (NCBI taxonomy): domain Bacteria; kingdom Pseudomonadati; phylum Pseudomonadota; class Alphaproteobacteria; order Rhodobacterales; family Paracoccaceae; genus Pseudogemmobacter; species Pseudogemmobacter sp. W21_MBD1_M6. Next base: position 139,657 of record NZ_JBGQOJ010000004.1, read on the forward strand.
GGGAATTTCCTTCGCAGGTTCCCCGCAGAACCAAGTATACATCCGGCGAAAAATGCCGCCGGATGTTTTTGCCAAACCTGCATAACCATTGCTTTGGCCGGCTATCAAACTCGGGTCAAAGGCAGCATCACCGCCGATAGACCGCCGGGATCAGCCGACAACGTCGAAGGTGAAGTAATGCTGGAAGAAATCATCAAGCGTGACATCCTCGAAGGTGACTGAATCGCCGGTTGCAAGGGTCAACAGCGTCGAGACCCCGTCAATGTCCCCCAGCGAATAACCGGACCCCGACAAGATGAACGATGCATCGTTCTGTCCCTCGATCAGGAACATGTCGATGCCCAATGCAAAATCGGTGATGACGCAATCGGATATCGCACTGTTCGTCGTCTGGACGAAGTCGAAGGTATCGGCACCTGCACCGCCGGTCAGGGTATGGTCCCCGCCTTTTTTCATGCGCACTTCGAAGGTATCGTTCCCTGTGCCACCATCGGCAAGGCTGGTCTGGTCGCCCGTCGAAATGTGGTCATTGCCAGAGCCGCCATAAAGCTCGTTGTTCCCCTTGTTGCCGTAGATCAGGTCATCCCCCGCACCGCCATGAAGGATATCGTTACCACGACCGCCCTGCAGTTTGTCATTTCCGGCATTTCCAAAAAGGTCATCGTTGCCGTCGCCGCCATAAATGCGGTCATTGTCGCCTTGACCCGTGATCACGTCATCCCCGCCACCACCAGACAAAATGTCAGACCCCGTGCCCCCTGAAATCGTATCCGCACCGCCGTTCGCGTAGACAATATCGTTGCCTGCACCGGCCTGAATCACATCGTCGCCTTCGCCAGTGATGATTGTGTCATTGCCTTCCTGCGCTTTGACGGTGAAGCTTGCCGCGACAGGTTCCCCGTCAACAATGATGACAGGTGTTATAATCTCGTTATCCAGCTCGTTTCCAATGATCGTAAAATCAGTCACAAAAGTACCCCCAGGTTATAAATAGTATAAAAAAGCCTGCCTGACCGGCAGCGGTCAGATAGACAATTCGGCTAACACAATAAAACCATATAGTCGCCGCATTTTTGCCTTATTCCAAATTGGAAACAGACTGTTGCGTCTTTTTGGTGTAAACAAAAAAGGCCCCGGACAAACCGGAGCCTTCTGATACAGGTCGAAAACGGGCGTGTGCTTAGCCGCGCAGGACGCCGCCGGTTGCCTTGCGGACCTTCTCGACGATTTTGGCGCTGACCTCTTCGATGTCTTTCTCGGTCAGGGTCTTGTCGGTCGGCTGAAGCCGCACGGAAATGGCCAACGACTTTTTACCGGCCCCCATCTGCGCCTCTGCCTTTTCGCCGGTGAATTCGTCAAACACGCGCACCGTCTCGATCAACACCTTGTCGGCGCCCGCCGCGGCGTTGACCACCGTCAGTGCCTCGACGCCCGTGTCCACGACAAAGGCATAGTCGCGCTCGACCGCCTGCAAGTCGCGAAGGACAAGTGCGGGGCGGGTGATGGTTTTGGACTTGGGCGCAGGCGGGTTGGCGACATAGATCGTAAAGGCAACCGCTGGCCCCTTCACGTCCATCTCTTTCAGCACCTTCGGATGCACCTCGCCGTAGACACACAGGATGTTCTTCGGCCCAAGGCTCATTCGCCCTGACCGACCGGGGTGCCACCACTCTGGCGCGTTCCGCTGGATCATCACCTTGGCAGGCGCACCGATCGCGGCAAGAACCGCCTCGGCATCTGCCTTGGCGTCGAACACATCCACCATCCGGCGCGATCCGAATGCGTCACGCGGTGCGGTGGCCCCAACCAAAAGGCCCGTCGCCTGCACGTGCTGCTCCTCTGGTTCGCCACCGTGGAACGCAGGGCCAACCTCGAACAAGGCCAGATCGGCAAAGCCACGCGCCTGATTTCGGGCGGCGGCCTGCAACAGACCGGGCAGCAGATCTGGGCGCATATGGCTCATCTCGGTGGAAATCGGGTTTTCCAGCCGCGTCGCATCAGTGCCGCCGCCGAACAGCGCCGCACTGGCCTGATCGATGAATGAATAGGTGACGCATTCGTTATAGCCGAGCGCCGCCATCGTCCGCCGCGCTATCGTCTCACGCTTTTGCATCGGGGTCAGAATGGCGGTTGGCACGCCGGTTGTAGCGCGCGCCAATGGCTTGCCCACCAGCTTGGTCAGCGACGCGATCCGCGCCACCTCCTCGACCAGATCGGCCTCTCCCAATACATCGGGACGCCAGCTTGGCGCCTGCGCCATGTCGCCGTCCAGAACAAAGCCAAGCGCCTGAAGCGTCGCGCGCTGGGTTTCGGGCGCGATCTCCATGCCGACCAGCGATTGCACGCGGTCGGTGTCCAGCCGGTAGGCGCGGGACACATCGGGCACGGCGCCCGCAACCACCACATCGGACGCCTCGCCACCGCACAGGTCAAGGATCATACGGGTGGCATGTTCCAGTCCTTCGGCGGTGAAGGCCGGGTCCACGCCACGTTCAAACCGATAGCGCGCATCAGAGTTGATCTTGAGCGCACGACCGGCATGGGCAATCGTGATCGGGTCCCAATAGGCGGATTCCACAAAGACATTCACAGTCTCGTCGGTGCATCCCGTCGCGGCACCGCCCATGATCCCCGCAATGCTTTCGGTGCCGTTGTCGTCGGAAATCACCATCATACCGACGCCAAGGGTGTAATCCTTGTCGTCAAGCGCGGTGATGACCTCGCCACCGGCGGCACGGTGCACCCGCAGGTCACCTTTCACCTTGTCGACATCGAAGACATGCAAGGGACGGTTGCGGTCATAAGTGAAGAAGTTGGTGATATCGACCAACGCCGAGATCGGGCGCAGACCGATGGCCTTCAGGCAGTTCTGCAACCACGCGGGGCTTGGCCCGTTCTTTACGCCCTTGATCACGCGCCCACAAAACACCGGGCAGCCATCGGCGGTATCCGCGTCGATGGTGACGTTGATCGGGCTGGCAAAGCTGCCCTTGACCGGCGCGACATCCCGCACCTTCATCGTGCCAAGACCCCGCGCCGCAAGGTCGCGGGCGATACCGCGCACACCAAGGGCATCGGGGCGGTTGGGGGTGATCGCGATCTCGATGACCGGATCGACGACGCTTGGGTCTTTGGCGGCAAGGTAATCAACAAAGCGCGTTCCGATGACGGCATCCTCGTCCAACTCGATGATGCCGTTATGCTCTTCCGACAGCTCCATCTCGCGCTCGGAGCACATCATGCCATAGCTTTCGATCCCGCGGATCTTGCCCACGGAAATCGTCGTGTCGATGCCCGGAACATAGGTGCCGGGGCTGGCCACGACGACCTTGATTCCGGCCCGCGCATTGGGCGCGCCGCAGATGATCTGGGTTGTCTCTGTGCCGGTATCCACCATGCAGACGTTCAGCTTGTCCGCATCGGGATGCTTTTCGGCGGTTTTGACATAGCCGATGGTAAAAGCCCCCAGTCGCTCGCCGGGATTCTCGACGCCTTCGACCTCCAGACCCAGATCGGTCAGGGCATAGGTGATCTCGTGCAGCGAGGCAGTCGTTTCAAGGTGATCTTTCAACCACGAGAGGGTGAATTTCATTGTGTTAGCCCTTTCTCAAGGCTCGAATGCATAGCGGTCTTGGACATGGTGCGGTCTGTGCCCGGCTTCACCGGCTCAGGCCCCCGTGCAGGTTCGGCTGATCCAGACTTGCAAAACCGTAGTTCCGCAACCAGCGGAGGTCGGAATCAAAGAACGCCCGCAGGTCGGGGATGCCGTATTTCAGCATGGCAATGCGGTCGATCCCCATACCAAAGGCAAAGCCCTGATATTTGTTCGGGTCGATCCCGCCCGCCTGTAAAACCTTCGGGTGAACCATGCCTGATCCCAGAATCTCCAGCCAATCGTCGCCCTCGCCCACTTTCAACTGACCACCCGCCCAGGAACAGCGGATATCCACCTCTGCCGATGGCTCGGTGAAGGGGAAGTGCGAGGCGCGAAAGCGCAGTTCGACATTGTCGACCTCGAAATAGGCGCGCACGAATTCCTCCAGCACCCATTTCAGGTTGGCCATGCTGATGTCGGTATCAATCGCCAGACCTTCGACCTGATGGAACATCGGCGTGTGGGTCTGGTCATAGTCCGCGCGGTAGACACGACCGGGGCAGATCACGCGAATCGGCGCGCCCTGCTTCAGCATCGACCGGATTTGTACGGGGCTGGTGTGGGTGCGCAGCACATGCGGCGGGCGCTCGTCGCCCTCAGCGCGGTGCATATAGAACGTGTCCATCTCGCCACGCGCGGGATGGTGGCCGGGGATGTTCAGCGCATCGAAGTTGTGCCAGTCGGATTCGATCTGCGGCCCTTCGGCCACGGCAAAACCCATGTCGGCGAAAATCGCCGTGACCTCTTCGGTGACCTGCGAGATCGGGTGGATTGTGCCGTTGGGCCGCGGGCGACCGGGCAGGGTCACATCCAGCCATTCGGTCCGCAAACGCTCGTTCAACGCGGCGTCGGACAGCGCGGCCTTTTTGCCGGCAAGGGCAGAGTTGATCTCGTCCTTCAGCGCGTTCAGCACGGGGCCGACCGCCTGACGTTCTTCGGGGCTCATTTGACCCAGTTCACGCATTTTCAGCGCGATCTCGCCCTTTTTGCCGACCGCTTGCAGGCGGATGTCTTCCAGTGCGGCCTCGTCCGAGGCGGCAGCGACACCCGCGATGTATTTGGCGCGTAGCGCGTCGAGTCCGTCCATTGGCCAAAGCCTCCTGCAATCGGGTTTGGCAACCTGCTACCACAGGGGCAATAGGATGCAAGACGCCGTAAATGACAAAAGCCGCGAGACCCATGACAGGCTCGCGGCTTAACGTTCAAACCCTGTTCGGGTGTCTTACGCGAGTGCTGCTTTCGCCTGTGCAACAATCGCACCAAAAGCATCAGGCTCGTGCACGGCCAGATCGGCCAGAACCTTGCGGTCTACTTCGATGCCGGCCAGCGACAGGCCGTTGATGAAACGCGAGTATGTGAACGTTTCGTCGATTGCACGAACACCGGCGTTGATCCGCTGGATCCACAAAGCGCGGAAGTTTCTTTTACGAACTTTCCGGTCGCGGGTTGCATATTGGTTGGCCTTGTCGACCGCCTGCGTTGCAGTACGGAAGTTGCGGCTGCGCGAGCCATAGTAGCCTTTTGCGGCGTCTATGACTTTCTTGTGACGGGCGTGGGTGACGGTTCCACCTTTAACACGGGACATACTTTAATTCCTTCTCAGCGAGCGTATGGCATGTAGGACTTCACGATTTTCGCATCCTGAGGCGAAAGGATCGTGGTGCCACGTGCAGAGCGGATAAACTTAGTCGACCGTTTGATCATGCCGTGACGCTTGCCAGCCTGGCCTGCAACCACGAGACCGCTAGCAGTCACCTTGAAGCGCTTTTTGGCGCCCGATTTTGTCTTCATCTTAGGCATTTCCGTCTCCTCTTGTGGGTCGGTTAACGCGCGACTCGGCATGCCACTTAAGCCGGTCGAACGGATAGAGTGCTGGCGTATAAATCGGCTCCCCCCCCGTTGCAAGGGGGAAAGCACCTAGCGGATGAAGCGCCCGATCACATGGACAAACGCGCTTGGCACATCGGATATCCGATAGCCGCTTGGCTTTAGGCTGACACCGTAGGCGATCATGCCCCCCGCGATCACAACCATGATGGCCGCGACCCGTGGCGCACGACCTTCGGAATAGGCCCCGACAATAGAGGGTATCGCAAACCCTGCGATCACAATCCCGACCACAAGATAAAGATCACTGTCCAAAACAATTTCTCCCGTAGGGGTCTGATCCGGGCATTATTCCGGATCAGAGCGGGAAATCAACCTTTCATCACAGGGTGCTACGCGCAGGATGTTCGTTGTGCCGGGCACGTTGAACGGCACACCTGCCGTCACAACGATCTGATCGGTGACCGTTGCAAAGCCGTAGTCGCGGGCGGTTTTTGCTGCGTTCAACACGGCGGTCTTGAAACGGTCCACCTCGCCGGTGACTACGCAATGCAGGCCCCAGGTCAGGCTCATCCGTCGTGCGGTGCCGACCAGGGACGTCATGGCGATAATCGACACACGCGGGCGTTCGCGGGCAACCAGCGCCGCAGTCGTCCCGGACTGGGTAAAGCAGCAGATCGCCTTGATGTCTGTGGCTTCCGCGATCTCGCGGGCGGCGGCAACGATGCCGTCAGCCACGGTTTCACGCTTTACCGTGCGGCTGGCCTCGATCACCTCCAGGTAGGTCGGGTCGCTTTCGACCTCGATCGCGACATTGTTCATCGTGGTCACGGCCTCGATCGGATAGCTGCCTGCGGCGGATTCGGCCGACAGCATGACTGCGTCGGCACCTTCGTAGATCGCGGTGGCAACATCCGACACTTCGGCACGGGTCGGCACGGGCGAGTCGATCATGCTTTCCAGCATCTGGGTCGCCACGATCACCGGCTTGGCCGCGGCCCGCGCGGCCCGCACCAGACGCTTCTGGATCGGCGGAACGTTCTGCACCGGAAGCTCGACCCCAAGATCGCCACGGGCAACCATGATCCCGTCAGACGCCTTGAGGATTTCGGCATAGGCCTTGACCGCAGCGGGCTTTTCGATCTTCGACAGGATCGCGGCGCGGCCCTTGGCCAGCTCGCGCGCTTCCCAGACATCCTCGGGACGCTGGACGAACGACAGGGCAAGCCAATCGACGCCCAATTCGCACACAAATTCCAGATCTTTGCGGTCTTTTTCGGACAGCGCCGCAAGGGGCAGCAACACATCCGGAACGTTCACGCCCTTGCGGTTAGAGATCGTGCCGCCGACGACGACAACGCAATTGGCGTAATCCTTGCCACACTCTTCGACGGTCAGGCGGATCTTGCCGTCATTGACCAGCAAAGACGACCCGACCTCCAGCGCCTCGAAAATCTCGCGGTGCGGCAGGCGCACGCGGCTCACGTCGCCCGCAGCCTCGTCCAGATCAAGCCGGAACTTGGCACCTGGCACCAGTTCCTCCTCGCCGTTGGCAAAGGTGCCCACACGCAGTTTTGGCCCCTGAAGGTCGGCCAGAATCGCGATCGGACGGTTCAGATCGGATTCGACCTTGCGGATGATCTCGTGCCGTTTGCGGATTTCGTCGTGGTCGCCATGGCTCATGTTCAGGCGGAACACATCGGCGCCCGCCTCGAACAAAGCGCGAATGGTTGCATAATCATTCGATGCTGGGCCCAATGTGGCCACGATTTTCACTTTGCGTAGGCGTCTCATCCGGCATCCATCCTTTGCGTTACCGCTAACATATCTGTCAGGCGTCTTATTACCTAATTTCATTCATTCGACAACTGGTCTAAATCTACTGTGCAAAAGAAGACAGGCCTATGACATATAAACCGTTCGAAATTTTAGGGGCCGACAGGCCATCGCGCTGGCTGGTGACCTGCGATCATGCCGCGAACACCGTTCCGGATGAAATCGGGGGCGGTTGCCTTGGGTTGCCGCAGGTCGATATGGACCGGCATATCGCCTATGACGTCGGCGCCGCGAATGTCACGCGCGCGCTGGCCGACCGGCTGAACGCGCGCGCCATCCTGTCGAACTTTTCGCGTCTGGTGATCGACCCGAACCGGGGCGAAGACGACCCGACCCTGTTGATGAAGTTATATGACGGCACGATCATTCCGGCCAATCGCGACGCTTGCCCACAGGAGGTGGACCGGCGGCTGACCGCCTATCACCGCCCCTATCACGACGCCTTGACCGATCTTGCCGCCGCGCGGGACGATACGGTGATTTTGTCGATCCACAGCTTTACACCGCAGCTACGGGGGCGCGCCCGGCGTCCCTGGCAAATCGGCATCCTTTACGCCGAAGACACGCGCCTGGCACATCCGCTGATCGAACGGCTGACCAAAGAGCCCGACCTGTGCGTGGGAGACAATGAACCCTATTCGGGTCATCTTCCCGGCGATGCGCTGGACCGCCACGCGGTGCAGACCGGCCGACCACATGTTCTGATCGAATTACGCAACGACCTGATTGCCGGGACAGAGGGCCAATTGCATTGGGCCAACCGCCTTGCGCCGATCCTTGACGATGTTCTGACCGCATCCCGGTTCTGATAAAACAGGAGAGTAAAATGGACACCCAGACCCAGCTAGAGCTTGAAGCCGCCGCATTCCGCCGTTTGCGCGACCATCTGGCAAAACGGACCGATGTGCAGAACATCGACATGATGAACCTTACGGGGTTTTGCCGGAACTGCCTGTCGCGCTGGTATCAGGAGGCCGCGAACGAGCGCGGAATCCCGATGACCAAAGAGGAGGGCCGCGCGGCGTTCTACGGCATGCCTTATGACGAATGGCGCGCGCTCCATCAGACCGAAACCACCGATGCGGAAAAGGCGAAATTCAAGGTCACGTCTAAGCAGCACGAATAGGGCGTCTCGAAATTACCGATAATGCGCCAATTTTCGATGGATTAAACCCCGTTTGCGCGCGAATACAGGGCCTGACGTGACTGGCTGCATGCCTTTCGATTGACACATTCTGCGAAATTAAGGAAATGTCAGGACTATATTTGTTCCTGACATTTCCGGGGTATTACCGTGTTCAGCTTGTTCCTTCTTCCGATTCTTGCCCTGGGCATTGGCCTAGTCTTTAGCGGCAACGACAGCGGCGAAACGCATGACGATGCGCCCGAACCCGATGTGGACGTGACGGTCGCCGACGACGATCCGAACATCATCGACGCAGGCGACGGCAATGACCGTGTATTTACGAACGAGGGCGATGACAGCGTCATGGGCGGGGCGGGCGATGATGCGCTTTTCCTTGGCGACGGCGAGGATACCACCATCAGCCCCGAGGATATTACCGATCTGGCATTCGGCCTGTATTCTCCGGTCGAAGGGATGTTCTCGGCGCTGGATTTTTCGGGCGACGAAGGAAATGATCAGATCTATGGCGGCGATGGCGCCGATCTTTTGATCGACCTCGAAGGATCGAACACGATTTTTGGCGGCCTTGGCCATGATGCCATCGTCGCGTTCGACAACGGGCTGAATGATGACCCCGACCAACTCTTCGGTGGCTTTGGCGACGACTATGTACTTGGCGATCGGGGCGACAGCCTGACCGGCGGCGCGGGCGAGTTTGACACGTTCGGTGTCTATGTGGATGCCCTGGATGCGACATTTGTGACCATCGAGGACTTTCAGCAAGACGAATACATTGCAATTATTTCCGAAACCGCGACGGTGAACAGCGTCCTTGCCACCACGCAACCGGCAGACGGCACAGGCGTGTTCATCACAGTAGACGATCAGCCGGTTGCCTTCGTCAAAGGCATAGATGCGCTTTCCCCCTTCAGTTACGGGTTAACCCCGCTGTCCACCGCACCGCAGACAGTGATCGGCACCTCCGCCGATGACCTGCTGACAGGCGGCGCGGGCGATGATCTGATCTACGCCGGAGCAGGTGATGACTTTGCATATGGCGGAGCGGGCGATGACAGGATCTTTCTGGGGGATGGCAATGACATCTCTTATGGAGAGGACAGGCCCGGCCAACCCGGCACCGATTATGTTGATGGCGGCAATGGCGATGACCTGCTGTGGGGCAGCGGTGACAACGACGAGTTGCACGGCAACCTTGGCAACGACATGCTGGTTGGCGGCGCGGGCAATGCCAGACTTTTCGGCGGGTTCGGAAACGACGTTTTGATCGCCCGTGACCCTATAGGTCAGAACCCCGATATTCTGGACGGCGGGGCGGGGAACGACGCGTTGATTGGCGACAACGGTGACCTGATGACGGGTGGTGACGGCAATGACAGCTTCATCAACGACCTGTCCTACGAAGCGAGTTCCTCGCCGATCATCGTCACAGATTTCTCTCCGGCCGAGGACACGCTGCTTCTCAATTTCAAAACGGGCACACCAGACCCCGGCTTTTCGCTGGCCTTATCCGGCGACGGCACCGCGACCGAGGTCCGTTCGGCCGGAACTGTCAGCGCAATCCTTCAGGGAATAACGCCGGACCAACTGGGCGCGGACAACGTCCGCATCACCTTTGGCTGACAAAAGAAAAACGGCGACGCCCGCGCATCGCCGTTCAGCAGTTCGGTGGGCTTGATCCGTCAGATCGCCGACTTGCGGCTTTCGTCCAGATAGATCTCGCGCAGACGAAGGGCGACAGGGCCGGGTTTGCCTTCGCCGACCGCGACGCCGTCGATGGACACAACCGGCATCACAAAGGTCGAGGCAGAGGTGATAAACGCCTCTGCGGCATCCTTGGCCTCGTCCATGGTGAACGCACGCTCTTCCACTTCCATCTGGGCCTCACGCGCGAACCGCAGCACGGCGGTCCGGGTGATCCCGTGCAGGATCTCGTTGCCCAGATGGCGGGTGATGATCTTGCCGGATTTCGTCACGATATAGGCGTTGTTCGATGTGCCCTCTGTCACCAAGCCGTCCTCGACCATCCAAGCGTCATCGGCACCGGCGGCTTTTGCCATCATCTTGCCCATCGACGGATACAAAAGCTGAACCGTCTTGATGTCGCGGCGGCCCCAGCGCTGGTCCTCGATGCTGATGACCTTCATCCCGGTCTTAACCATCGGGCTGTCGATCAGGGTCTTGGACTGGGTGAACAGGACAAGCGTCGGCTGGACGTCTTTGGGATAGGCAAAGTCCCGATCTGCGGCACCACGGGTGACCTGCAGGTAAATCATGCCCTCGGTCAGATCGTTCAGGCGCACCAGCTCGCGGTGGATGTCCAGCAGGTCGTCCATCGTGACGGGGCTTTTCATCTCTAACTCGTCCAGCGACCGTTGCAACCGCGTCGCGTGGCCTGCAAAATCCAGCAGCCTACCGTCCAGAACGCTTGTCACCTCGTAGACACCGTCGGCAAACAGAAAGCCGCGATCAAAGACCGAAACCTTGGCATCTTCTTCGGGCACATAGCTGCCATTGACGTAAACTGTGCGGCTCATTCTCTTCTCCTGTTGCCAAACTGGTGCTGCGGTCTTCGGACAATCGCGGCGTTCCGTCAAGCGCCGACAGCAGGCGATGCGCCCCGCAGGCTACAATGCGACGTGCTGCACTGGGGTATCCCCGCCCATCTCGTCCCACAGGGTCTCGATCCAGCCCTTGATCACCTGCGCCTCGTCCCACCGGTTCGACATCTCGCGCCCGTCGGGGCCGGTCATCGCGTATTCGGGTGGGCCAAGCTCGCACACAAAGACGCAATCGCCCGTCGCATTGCGGTCGCGCCATCCCTCCAGCCCTTCCCGCCACCAGCCTTTGAACAGCTCCACCCATTTCCGGTGTTGCGGAAAATCCAGTTGCAACTGGATCTGCTGGCGGCTGGCCACCCGCCCCTGAAAGCTGTCAGAGCGCTCGAGTATCCGCGACATCAGCCCAAGGTCGCGGTCCGACAAGGGATGCCAGAACTCTCGGTCGACAACGTAATGCGACAGGTCGGCGCTGAGCCGCATGTCGGGGATCCGCTCCAGCAGTTGCAGCGTTGTGTAAAGGTCGTTGGTGATGCAGTTGCGATGCGTTTCGAACTGGATCGGCACGCCGACCTCCTGCGACATCTCCAGCCAGCGGCGGATCACCGGCTCCATCTCGTCCAGAGTGATCGGCATCACCTGTCCGATCACATCGACAAAGGGCGCGCCAAAGTCTTTGGCCAGCTCAAGGGTGTCGCGGAACCCCTCGACCGATTTCGGAAATGCCACGATCAGCGGCGTTAGCCCGTAGGCCTCCAGATAGGGGCGCACCTTATGCGCCGCATCGACATCGGCGGCCCCCAGATCAATCGCCAGCCCGTCGAAACCGGCCTCTGCCACCATCTCGCACACTCTCGCATAGGAAAGCAGTTCACCGGTCTGGTCGTGTGGCTGCATCGCCCAAAGCGAGGTATAGGTTTTCAATCGGCGCATGACGGGTCTCCTTTCGGAAAAGCCTAGCCACTGCTGCGTTGCGGCGCAATTATGCTGCAAACGCAAATCATCCCTTGAAGTTGGTTGCGCAATATTCTACCGAAAGACCAAGCAAAAACGAAATATCGTTACCGAAAGGCCTTGATATGAGCTTCCGCATCCAGCCAACCGCCCCGGCCCGTCCGAACCGTTGCCAGCTTTTCGGCCCCGGCTCTCGTCCTGCGATCTTTGAAAAGATGGCAGGCAGCGCGGCGGATGTGATCAACCTTGATCTGGAAGACTCTGTTGCGCCATCCGACAAGGACAGCGCCCGCGCCAATGTCATCAAGGCGACGCACGAGATCGACTGGGGCAACAAATACCTGTCGGTGCGGATCAACGGCCTTGATACGCCCTACTGGTATCGCGATGTTGTGGACCTGCTGGAACAGGCCAGCGACCGGCTTGACCAGATCATGATCCCCAAGGTGGGCTGCGCTGCCGACGTCTATGCGGTTGACGCGCTGGTCACCGCGATCGAGCGTGCCCATGGCCGCGCCAAGCCGATCACCTTCGAGGTGATCATCGAATCTGCCGCCGGTATCGCCCATGTCGAGGAGATCGCGGCCTCCAGCCCGCGCCTGCAAGCGATGAGCCTTGGCGCTGCCGATTTCGCGGCGTCGATGGGAATGCAGACCACCGGCATCGGCGGCACGCAGGAAAATTATTACATGATGCAAGACGGCGCTAAATACTGGTCCGATCCGTGGCATTGGGCGCAAACTGCGATTGTTGCCGCCTGCCGCACCCACGGGGTTCTGCCCGTCGATGGCCCATTCGGAGATTTCAGCGACGACGAAGGGTTCCGCGCGCAGGCGCGTCGCTCTGCCACGCTGGGTATGGTCGGAAAATGGGCGATCCACCCCAAACAGATCGTCCTGTCGAATGAGGTTTTTACCCCGTCGGACGCCCAAGTGCTGGAGGCCCGCGAAATTCTGGCCGCGATGGAAACCGCAAAGGCCAACGGCGAGGGGGCGACCGTCTATAAGGGCCGTCTGGTTGATATCGCATCTATCAAACAGGCCGAAGGGATCGTCCGGCAATTCGAGATGATGCAAGGGTAAGGCCCACCAGAGCCAGCGAAACATCCCGTTTGCGCGACGCAAGACTGATCGCGCAGACCACCGCCCGAAAAGAAATCCAAAAAAAATCGCATCGGCGTGAAACTTATGTATCGCGGCATCCGTATGTTCCTGTGATGCCTCAAAAACGGGGCACAGATACATAAGGGAGCATTCAATGCGCAAATTCATTCTATCCGCTGGCCTCACTCTGATGGCAACCTCCGCATTCGCGGCAGGTCACGGGATGTCACCCGCCGTAGAGGCAATGGACCAATCCGCAGAAAACGGCATTGTCAGCGCCGATAAAATCGTCGCAGCCGAGAATGGCTGGATGGTCGTTCATCGCACCGACGCCGCAATGAAACCCGGCCCGGTTCTTGGCTATGCCCCGCTGCGCATGGGTGAAAACATGGACGTTGCGGCGATCCTGACAGACGACGTGAAAGCCGGCGACATGCTGATGCTGATGATCCATTCCGAGGCCGGCGGCACGCAAAAAGGTGTGTTCGAATACACATTGGGTGCCAAGGAAGACGGCCCGATCCGTATCGACGACAAACTGGTCATGGCGATGATCACGGTCAAGTAAAGTCAGTCGCACAGACTTATTGCGTTCATAACGAGTGTATGGCGCCCATGCCGGATTTCCGGTGTGGGCGCGGTTTATTACACGGCTTCGTTTGGCTGATCGGTGCCGCTTCTGATTGCAAATCCATGCGTCCCGTTTCATATACAAGGAATTGAACCCGCTTGGAGTGGAACATGACCAACTATCTTGAGTTCGAAAAACCGCTGGCCGAAATCGAAGGCAAAGCCGAAGAGCTGCGGGCGCTCGCGCGCAAGAACCAAGAGATGGACGTCGAGAAAGCGGCAGCAGCGCTGGACAAAAAGGCCGGCGACATGCTGCGCGATATCTACAAAGACCTGTCGCCTTGGCGCAAATGTCAGGTGGCCCGCCACCCGGACCGCCCCCATTGCAAAGACTACATCGAGGCGCTGTTCACAGAATATACGCCCCTTGCGGGGGACCGGAACTTTGCCGACGATCACGCGATCATGGGGGGTCTTGCCCGTCTGAACGGTCAGCCCGTCATGGTGATCGGCCACGAAAAAGGCAACGATACAAAGACACGGATCGAGCGTAATTTCGGCATGGCCCGCCCCGAAGGCTATCGCAAGGCGATCCGCCTGATGGATCTGGCCCACCGGTTCGGCATTCCTGTCGTGACACTTGTCGACACCCCCGGCGCCTACCCCGGAAAGGGTGCAGAGGAACGTGGCCAGTCAGAGGCGATTGCCCGCGCAACCGAGAAGTGCCTGCAAATCGGCGTGCCTTTGGTTGCCGTGATCATCGGCGAAGGCGGATCAGGTGGCGCGGTTGCGTTTGCCACCGCCAACCGCATCGCAATGCTGGAACATTCGGTCTATTCGGTCATTTCGCCAGAGGGCTGCGCGTCGATCCTGTGGAAAGACGCCGAGAAGATGCGCGAAGCGGCCGAAGCGCTGCGATTGACCGCACAGGATCTGACCAAACTGGGCGTGATCGACAAGATCATCCCGGAACCTGTCGGCGGCGCACAGCGGCACCGAAAAGAGACGATCACAGCGGTTGGCAAGGCAATCGAGGCCATGTTGAAAGACCTGTCGGGCAAGAAACCCGATGCGCTGATCAAAGATCGCCGTCAAAAGTTCCTGGATATGGGCACGAAAGTGCTGGCTGCGTAACGCAATCGGCTTGGGGGCTATCCTTTAACGACAAACCCCGCCTCTGCCATCAAGGCATTGGATCGCGCCTCTACCAATGCTTCCAACTTGGTCATAAAGGCGGCTTTCGGCATTCCCGCAGGGATGCGCGGCAGAAATTCCACCACAGCGATCCCCGGCCTGCGGTAGATGCCGTGGCGCGGCCAGAAGACCCCGACATTGGTCGCGACCGGAACGCAGTCGCGATTCATCTGTTCGTACAGGACGCCGGTTCCCGCCTTATAGGGCTTTTTTGCCCCCGGCGCGACGCGCGTTCCCTGAGAGTAGATGATCAATTGACCCGGAGAAAGATTGCCCTTCTCGACATCGGTAACCATCTTTTGAATGGCCAGCCCGCGCTTGCCACGGTTCACCGGAACGCATCCGATCCGTCTGGCGTATTGACCCAGGATCGGCGCGTAAAGCAGTTCTTGTTTCATGATGAACTTGCCACGGGGCACGGCCCCGAAGATCATGATGATATCAAGGAAAGACTGGTGTTTGGCGGCGATCAGAACTTCGTCTTCGGGTGGGGTTCCGCGCACCTCTGTGCGCAGGTTGATCATCCAGCCCGCGCTCCAGCAGACCCAGCGACAATAGGCGTGGCAGGCGGCAAAGGCCCCGTCGCGTGATGCGATGGCCCAGGGCAGATAGGCGATGGCGATGACCGGCATCGCCACATACATCGCGATTATGAAAAGGGCCGAGCGGACCCATTGGATAGCATACCCCATCAAGCAAGCTCCTTCAGCATACGCAGGGCCGCAGCACGCGTGGCCCAAAAGGCAACAACCGCAGCCATCGGCGGAATGACCAGCGGCCAAAGCCAGTGAGCGCCCTGAAACCCGAGACCTGTCAAAAAGCTGCCCGCGCTTTGCGCCGACGGCAGCAGTGACACCGCCAGCAGCCCCGCCAGCGTTCCAATGGCGGCCCCCGTCAGTGTGCGCAGCGTAAAGCGCCGCACAAAGGCCCGCGCGATGTAGATGTCGCGCGCGCCGACCAGCCGCAGCACCCGGATCACGCGGGCATTGGCGGACAACGCCGCATTGGCCGCCAGCATGATCATTGCGCCGGTCGCCAGCCCGATCAGGCCAATCGACAACAGCCCCAGCAGGCGCAGACGCCCCGCCGCACGGATCAGGGGTTCGCGCCAGCGGGTGTGGTCGTCCAGCACGGCACCGGGCACCTCTGCGGCAAGTCGCAGGCGCAGGCCGTCGGCGTCATACCCGTCGCCCTGTTCGATCACTTCGATCAACTGCGGGATCGGCAATGCATCAAGCGGCAGATCAGGCCCGAACCACGGCTCTAGCAGTTTGCGTTGTTCCTCTTCGGTCAGGGCACGCGCGCCCGCGATCCCCGGGGTGGTTTCCAGCACCGCGATCGCCGCGCTGGTCTGCGCCGCCATCTGGTCCTGCGGGGCGGAGATACGCAGGGTCGATGTCTGCGCAAGCTCCGATGCCCAGCGATCTGCCAGGCGTCCCGTCGCAAGGGACAACGCCAAAGCGAAAACCGTCAAAAACGCCATTGCGCCCGCCGTGAACAACGTCAGCCAGGCGGTATACCCCGTGGGCGGGACAACGCGGTCGGCTTGATGATCCCCCGCCAGAAAATCGGCAATCGCTGCAAAAACAGGTTTCAAAGATCGGACCCCGCAAGCTGTAGCCGACGGTTCTTTATCCGCAGCACCCGCGCGTTCAACTGTGCCTTGGCGGTGCGGATCAGCGTCAGGTCGTGGGTCGCCACGACAATCGTCTTGCCCATCTTGTTCAGCTCCACCAGCAGCGTCAGCAGCCGCAGCGACATTTCCCAGTCGATGTTGCCTGTCGGCTCATCCGCAAGGATGATGTCGGGCGACATGATCAGGGCACGGGCAAGGGCGGCGCGTTGCCGCTCTCCGCCCGACAGTTGCGGCGGCAGCGCGTTCTTGTGCCGGGTCAACCCGACCCACGTCAAAAGCTGGATCAGGTTTTCGGCCTCGGCGCTTGGGTCACGTCCGGCAACCGTCAGCGGCAGCGCCACGTTTTCGGCAAGCGGCAGGTGGTCCAGAAATTCGCAATCCTGATGCACAACACCGATGCGCCGCCGGTTGCGGGCAATATCGTCGCGGTCCATCGTGCGGGTGTCCTGACCGAAAACCTGCACATCCCCGGACGTGGCGAACAACCCCATGTAACACAGTTTCAGGAACGTGGACTTGCCTGACCCCGACGGCCCCGTCAGAAAATGAAACGAACCGGGTGCCAGTTTCAACGAAATATCGGACAGAAGCTCCCCCCCGCCATAGCTATAGGCCACGTTCTGAAGCTCGATCACGACGGTTTCTCCTATACCCTGCCCCACTTTTGACGGAGGAAGGACGATGTTTCAATCACGCATGCGAGCAATTGTTTGGATATTCGCCATGTGCTTGATAGAACAAGCATTAACAAGGTGGTATAACCACCCAAACACTAGCAATCGGGACAGGGGGCGAAATGCGGCTGATTTGCCCAAATTGTGATGCGCAGTATGAAGTCGGGGATGGTGTCATTCCCGATGAAGGTCGGGATGTGCAATGTTCGAATTGCGGACAGACATGGTTCCAGCGGTCCGCGCGCATGGATGCAGAGCTTGCAGAAGAGCTTGACGTCAGCGCCGAAACCAAAGACTGGGCTGCCCCCGACGCCGGTGCAAGCACAGAAATCCCGATGGAAATCGATTACGACGAGGACGAAGAGCCCGCCCCGACCCCCGTAGCCGCCCCGCCCCGCCGCGCATTGGACGAAAGCGTGCTTGGCGTTCTGCGCGAAGAGGCAGAACTGGAAACACGTGCCCGCCGCACCCATACGGCAGAGCCGCTGGAAACCCAGCCCGATCTGGGTCTGGAAGACACCGACAAGGGCGTCGGTTCCGGGCAGGCCACGACCAGAGAGCGTATGGCGAAAATGCGGGGGATCGAAGATGATGAACCCGTCGTGCCAACGCGCCGCGATCTTTTACCGGATATTGAGGAAATAAATTCGACCCTCCGGGCAACGTCGGATCGCAAAGGCGCATCTGCCGCCAAAGACGCGGATGTAGATGCCGGTTCCAGATCCGGGTTCCGCTTGGGATTCGGGTTGATGACGATGTTGACCGCGATCTTGATGGGGCTTTACGCCTATGCCCCCCGGGTCATCGAGGTTGTGCCCGCGTCAGAGCCGGTGATGGTCGAGTTTGTCGAAAAGGTGAACGTCGCCCGACGCTGGCTGGACCAGACCGTGCAGAACACCGTCGGCGGCATCAACGGCGGCTGATCAGAACCGATCAAGCAAACGCTTGAGGTAGTCCAGTTCGATGGCGGGGCGGTCCTGTTCGCTGGACCGGCGCCGGATTTCATCCAGCAGGTCGCGCGCGCGCCGGTAAACGTCTTCGCCTTGCAGCAATTGCTCGTCCGAACCAACCTGCCCGTTCGCACCGGAATCGCGCCCCAGCGGGTCACGACGGCCATTGGGGTCGGCGCGGCCAACCGCCTCGCCTTGCTGGCCTTGCTGCTGTTGCTGTTGCTGTGCCAGCGCCTCGCCCAGACTGCGCATACCCTCGCGCAGGGCCTCCATCGCCTCGGACTGGCTATCCAGGGCATCCGCCATGCGGTTGTCGCGCAACGCGCCCTCGGCCTGATCCATCGCACGGCCCGCCCGCCCCAAGGCATCCCGCGCCGCATCGCCTTCTGGTGTGCCCGCGCCGGGCATGCCGCGTTCCTGGCGGTTCAGTTCGTTGCGAAGGGCCTGCTGGCGATCAGCAAGGCTTTGGGATTGGGACTGACCTTGGCCCTGACCTTGGTCGGAGCCCTGCTGACCTTCGCCCTGACCCTGCCCTTGGGGGGCTTCGCCTTGTTGCCCGTCCTGCCCTTGCTGGTCGCCCTGTTCCGGGTTGAACTGTTGCTGAAGGTCCTGAAACGCCTCGTCCGACAGCCCCTGCTGTTCGCGCAGCGTGTCCTGCAAACCGTTCATCGCCTGTTGGCCCGGGCTTTGCTGGCCTTGCCCCTGCTGGCCCTGCGTCACCTGAAGGTTCTCCATCATCCGGTTCAGCTCGTCCAACAATTGCTGCGCCTCGGCCATGCGGCCCTCTTCCATCAACTCCTGGATTTTATCCATCATCTGTTGAATCTGGTCGCCGGTAATTTCCTGGCTGTCCTGATTTTCTGCGGTTTGCTGATCGGGGTCTTGCTGGTTCTGTTCGGCCAACTGACGGATATAATCATCGGTTGCGTCGCGCAATTCCTGCATCAGCTCTGCAATCTCGTCCTGATTGGCCCCTTGGCGCATCGCCTCGGCCAGACGTTCCTGCGCCTGACGCAACCGTTCCAGCGCATCGGCAAGCTTTCCATCCTCCAGCAAGACGGCAATATCCCAAAGCGCCTGTGCCACCTCGTCTTGCAGTTCGGGCGTCAGCCCGCCTGCAACAGCCGCCTCCAGCCGCCGGATGGCGACGCGCAATTGCAGATAGGCCGCCTCGTTCTTAACGAAGCCTTCGGGTTTGTGCGTCACCGCCCGCAGCACCTGCGCCGCCCGCGCACCATTGCTGCGCGACCACAGGATATCGCGGCGCTGTTCGACAACCGCACGCGCCAACGGGTCAAAGAAACGCCGCCCTTCAAGAATAATCTGCTGCGCGGGAGCGGTGCCGTTTTGGTCCAGAGCATCCTGCGCCGACAGCGAAATCAGAACCGGCAATCCCGCCCAAGGATGTTGCGCCAGATTTTCCACTATGGTTTCGGTGAAATCCCTGCGGTCGCCGCTGATGGGCATCGGCAAATCCAGAACAATATCGTCACGCGGGTCCGGGTCGGCCAGCAGGCCAAAGCGCCGGTCGACCGAAGCCATGTCCAGCGTGATCATGGCCTGCGCCGCAACAACGCCGTAGTCGTCCCCTGCGGCAAAGGGCAGCTTGAACTCGCCCCCGGCAGAGCGTTCGGCCTCTCCTGCCAATGCGATGCGGGGGGGCTCATCGGGGGTCATGGATATATCCCATTCCGCGCCAACTGCGCCCATGATTTCAAGGCTGCCGTCCTGCGTTATGGTGAATTCTTGCGACGGATCGGATGCGCTGGCCACATCGCCCGTGCGGCCCGATACAGTCTCGGCCACCGTCAACGCCCCCGGCGTGCCATAAAGGCGAAGCGTCAGCTTGCTTCCCTCGGGGACGCTGAAGCCTTCCTGATTTATATCATTCAGATACAGGCTGGGCTTTCCTGTATAGGCGGGCGGTTCGATCCAGCCTTCCCAACTTGGCCCGCTTGCGGTCAACTGGCCCTGGCCCGGCGCCATTTCAGACACCGAGGCCACGCGCCAGACAGAGCCGAACAGAACCGCAACCAAAAGCGCCAGCAGCGCGGCATAGCGTAACGCGAAAGGATCGCGCGCGGAGATGCGCAGATCGGGGCGGGCCGCCTTTGCCCCCGCCACGCGGTCCGCCATGCGCACCAGATGCGCCCGCCACACCGCCTGCGACGCATCATCGGTGGCACCAATCGCCTGGGTGTCGGCAAGGGCTGTGATCGGCCGCCCCGCAAGCGTGCGGTCAAGCCGGTCAAGCGCCTCGGCCCGCGACGGGAAGTGAAACTGCCGGACGCCGCGAACACAGGCCCAAAGCGCGGCGGATACGCAAACAACGGCGATACCCCAGGCCAGTTCCAGCGGCACCACATCCTGAAGCCCCAACATGAGGGCGGCAAGTGCCAGAAACAGAACCGACCACAGCGGCCAGAATGCACGCGTCAACCGCTCTGCCAGCATCCCCGTTCGCGTCAGGAACAGGGGGCGGCGAAGGCGATCCAACGCCTCGTCACGGGTGCGGTTGGCTTGGCTCATCGACCCTTTCCGAAAACTGCCGCACGGGATAGCGCGTTACAGCCATTCCGGGATGGTATCCCGATTTATCAAATCGTCAAAGGTCGGACGCGCCCGAATGACAGCGAATTGATCGCCGTTCACCAGCACCTCGGGGATCAGGGGCCGAGAGTTGTATTCCGACGACATCACGGCACCATAAGCACCGGCACTGCGGAACGCGACCAGATCGCCCGACTGCAACGGCGGCATCGTGCGGGCCTTGGCAAAGGTGTCGCCGCTTTCGCAGATCGGGCCAACGATGTCGTAGGGATGCTGTTCGGTGCCCGCCGCAGGCTCGATCACCGGAACGATGTCGTGGTGTGCGCCATACATGGCAGGACGGACCAGATCGTTCATCGCCCCGTCAAGGATCAGAAAATCGCGGTCTTCGCCGGATTTCACATAGATCACCTTTGACACCATAAGGCCCGCATTGCCCGAAATCAGGCGGCCCGGTTCGATCTCGATCTCGCAACCCAGATCGCCAAGGGTCTGGCGCACCATCTGGCCATATTGGCTGGGCAAGGGCGGCGCATCGTTCGAGCGGGTGTAGGGAATGCCAAGCCCGCCGCCAAGATCAAGACGGCGGATATTGTGACCCTCGGCGCGCAGCTGTTTTGTCAGCTCTGCCACCTTCTTGTAGGCCAGCTCGAACGGCTCAAGCTGGGTCAACTGGCTGCCGATATGAACGTCGATCCCGATCACCTCCAGCCCCTTCAGGGACGCCGCCAGTGCGTAAACCTCGCGGGCGCGGGAAATCGGGATGCCGAACTTGTCGCCCTTTTTGCCGGTCGAAATTTTCTCGTGCGTCTTGGCATCGACATCGGGGTTCACGCGGATGGTGATCGGCGCGACGGTGCCAAGGGCAAGGGCCGCCTCTGACAGGACCATCATTTCGGGTTCGGATTCGACGTTGAACTGACGGATGCCGCCCTTTAGCGCCATATCCATTTCCGCCCGCGTCTTGCCAACGCCGGAGAACACGATCCGGTCGCCCGGAACGCCCGCCGCCTTGGCACGCGCGTATTCGCCGCCGGAAACAACGTCCATGCCCGCGCCCAGATCGCCAAGCAGCTTCAGCACCGCCTGATTGCTGTTGGATTTCATGGCAAAGCACACAAGGTGGTCCATGCCCGCAAGCGCCTCGTCGAAAAGACGGAAGTGACGGGTCAGCGTGGCGGTGGAATAGACATAGAAGGGTGTGCCGACAGCGGCTGCAATCTCGGATATTGCCACGTCTTCGGCGTAAAGCGCGCCGTCGCGATACAAAAAGTGATCCATCAGGTAACGGGCCTTGAACGAAGGAAAAGATACAGAGGCAAGCCGCAGGAAACGCCGATACCAAAGGTCGCGGGAATGGCGATCAACGCGACCCAGTTCTTACGGGTGACTGTCTCGGCCAGAACAAAGACAGTCAGCGCAATTGCTGCGATCGTCAGATCCCAGACAAGACCGGAACTGGCGTTATTCGCGTGCCATGCGGCGACCATATCGGTCAGGGATGTGCCGTTTTCTCGGAACCACAGCACAAAGTAATACATCGGGTGGATCGCCCCCCAGACGGCCAGCGCCGCATAAATCATCCGCAACAACGACATCAGCCACCGACCCTTATACCGACATAAGCCGATCCCGTGACCGTCAGGCCGGGTTCGGGCGCGGGTTCGGGGCGGGTTGGCGCACCGTCGGCACCGCAGGCGGCAAGCATGGCCAGCGCCATCAACAGGGATGCAACGCGGATCATGCCAGTTTCGCCTTCCAATGGGCCACCTGCGCGCGCACCTGATCGGGGGCCGTTCCCCCGAAACTGGTGCGACTGGCGACAGAGTTGTGCACGCCCAGAACATCGAACACATCGGCGCGAATGCCCGCATGGACCGACTGCATATCGGCCAAAGTCAGGTCGGGAAGGTCGCAATCCTTGCCCTCGGCCATCGCAACCAGCGACCCGGTGACATGGTGCGCCTCGCGGAAGGGCAGGCCAAGTTCACGCACCAGCCAATCGGCCAGATCGGTCGCCGTCGAGAACCCGCTTGCCGCCGCTTTTTCAAGCGAGGCGCGGTTGGCGGTCATATCCGACACCATGCCGGTCATCGCGGCCAAGGCCAGCATCAGGCTGTCGGTGGCGTCGAACACCTGTTCCTTGTCTTCCTGCATGTCCTTGGAATAGGCCAGCGGCAGCCCCTTCATCACCGTAAACAGCCCGACCATCGCCCCCATGATACGGCCAATCTTGGCACGGATCAGTTCGGCGGCATCTGGGTTTTTCTTTTGTGGCATGATCGACGATCCGGTCGAGAACCGGTCGGACAGCGCCACGAACCGGAATTGGGCCGAGGACCAGATCACCAACTCTTCGGCAAAACGCGACAGGTGCATCGCGCAGATGGTCGAGGCCGCAAGAAACTCCAGCGCAAAGTCGCGGTCGGCCACCGCATCCAGCGAGTTCGCCATCGGTCGGTCAAAGCCAAGCGCCTTGGCGGTCATGTGGCGGTCAATCGGAAACGAAGTGCCGGCCAGCGCCGCAGCGCCCAAGGGCGATTCGTTCATCCGCTTGCGGGCATCCTGAAAGCGCGACATGTCACGGCTGAACATCTCGACATAGGCCATCATGTGGTGGCCCCATGTCACCGGCTGCGCGGTTTGCAGATGGGTAAAGCCGGGCATGACCCAATCCGCACCCGCCTCTGCCTGCGTCAAAAGCGCCTGCATCAGGGCGCACAGTCCCTCGATCGCGGCATCGGCCTGATCGCGCACCCACAGGCGGAAATCGACGGCAACCTGATCGTTCCGGCTACGGGCAGTGTGCAAACGCCCCGCCGCCTCGCCTACGATGTCCTTCAGGCGGGCCTCGACGTTCATGTGAATATCTTCCAGCGCAACCGAAAACGGGAAGGTTCCGGTTTCAATCTCTGACAAGACCGTGAGGAGGCCTTCACGGATCGCCTCTGCATCTGTAGCAGTGATGATACCCTGTGCGGCAAGCATCGCCGCATGGGCGCGCGAGCCGGTGATATCCTGTGCGGCCAATCGCTTGTCGAATCCGATAGAGGCATTAATAGCCTCCATGATTGCATCGGGTCCGGCGGCGAAACGTCCGCCCCACATCTGGTTCGAGGTCTTGTTGGTCATTGTCGGCCCTTTGGAGGGAAATATGAGCATTCTGCGTTCCGTCATCCTATACGCGGGCCTTGCGCTTTGCGCAAACACTGCACAGGCCGAAATGGCCCAACTAGAGGCGTTGCGCAGCGGCGATATGGAAAAACTGGTGTTTCTGGCGGCCCCCGCCGAGGTTCCGCAAACCCCGTTCACAGATATAGACGGGGCAGAGCACACGCTGTCACAGTTTCAGGGCAAATATGTCCTGGTGAATTTCTGGGCGACATGGTGCGCGCCCTGCCGCAAGGAAATGCCGATGCTTTCGGCACTGCAATCCGAATTCGGCGGCGACAATTTCGAGGTTGTGACAATCGCCACGGGCCGGAACTCTGTCCCCGGCATACAAAAGTTCTTTGCCGAGATCGGCGTTTCCAATCTGCCGCTTTATCTGGACCCGAAACAGCAACTGGCCCGGGATCTGGCAATTCTGGGCCTGCCGATCAGCATTATCCTTGACCCCGAAGGGCGCGAAATCGCCCGCATGCGCGGCGACGCGACATGGGATGGTGACAGCGCAAAGGCAATCATCGAAGCCCTGATTTCAGGCGGCTAACCCCGCCCGCCCATCGCGGCGACCGGCGCATGGCAACGACAGGTCACAAGGTGGTCGTTGACCATCCCTGTCGCCTGCATGAAGGCATAGACAATGGTCGGGCCACAGAACTTGAACCCCGCTTTTTTCAGGTCTTTCGATATCTGGATCGACAACGGCGTCGACACAGGCACATCCCCCAGCGTGGCAATCCGGTTCTGCAACGGTTGCCCCCCGACATAGTCCCAAAGGAACCGGTCGAACCCCTGTTCCGCCTCGATCCGTTGCCATGCTCTGGCGTTGGTTATGGTCGCTTCGATCTTGCCGCGGTGACGGATAATGCCGGCATCCTGCACCAGGCGATCGACCTCTGTTGTGCCCCATCGCGCAATGACATCCGGGTCGAAGCCTTCAAAGGCCGCGCGAAAGTTGTCGCGCTTTTTCAGGATCGTGATCCAGGACAAGCCGGCCTGGAACCCGTCGAGAATCAGTTTTTCCCACAATGCGCGGCTATCCCGTTCGGGCACGCCCCATTCCGTGTCATGATAGTCGATATAAATATCATCACTTCCAACCCATCCGCAGCGATCAGACATAAAAATCATTCTTTCCCAACATGTTAAAACGGTCTCGACATATTTAGCATAATTAGAACAAAATGGGAATATTCACATCTCTTTAGGCACTGTGGCGCAAAACTGCCCGTGCTTGAGATGGAGAGTTTTCATGGCGAACCGAATGCACGAAGGGATAGATGCGGTGCCGGCAGGGTTGGAAAGCCCGCTGTCCTTTGCCGTGACGTCGCGTGATCGAGAAGTGCTGCAAATGGTCAAGGCGGCACTACATCGCAAGCATGCGCTGCTGGCCTTTCAGCCGGTTGTGCAAACTCTGAATCAGGCGCGGCCCGCGTTTCACGAAGGGTTAATTCGCGTTCTGGATGACACGGGGCGCATCATTCCCGCCAAAGATTTCATCGACGTGGTAGAGGCGACTGAAACCGGGCGGATCATCGACTGCGTCGCGCTGGAACTCGGACTTCAGGCGCTGGCAGAGGAACCCGGACTGCGGTTGTCCATCAATATGTCGGCGCGGTCCATCGGATACCAACGCTGGATGAAGACCTTGCTGCACGGGTTGCACGCCGACCCGACTGCAGGGGAACGCCTGATCCTTGAAATCACCGAATCCTCGGCCATGCTGATGCCCGAACTGGTCGTGTCATTCATGGATGACCTTCAAAACCGGGGAATCAGTTTCGCTCTGGACGATTTCGGGGCGGGTTACACGGCCTTCAGATATCTGCGGGATTTTTTCTTTGATATCCTGAAAATCGACGGGCAGTTCATTCGCGGCATCCATAAAGACGCTGACAACCAGATCCTGACAAAGTCGTTGCTGTCCATCGCGCAACACTTCGAGATGTTCACCGTCGCCGAATGCGTCGAAGATGCTGCCGACGTCGCCTTTCTGACGTCGATCGGCGTCGACTGCATGCAGGGCTACTACTTCGGTGCACCGACGACCATGCCCCCCTGGCGCGATCAAGGCGCAAAGCGGCTTCGCGCGTGAGTTTTGCAGTTCTTTTTACAAGCCATTGCCCTGCCCCGACTTTGCCCCTAGAAATTTATGACGAAATAGCGGGGTGTACGGGGCCCGCGCATGGTGCGTGATGCTCGCTCCTCCCTGCTCAACGGGCTTCGGGAGACTTCTTTATGACCAATGTCGTTATCGCATCTGCTGCGCGAACTGCTGTAGGCAGCTTTGGTGGTGCATTTTCTACCATACCCGCCCACGATCTGGGCGCTGCCGTGCTGCAAGAAATCGTTGCGCGCGCCGGAATTGAAAAGGGCGAGGTGTCGGAAACGATTCTCGGCCAGGTTCTAACCGCGGGTCAGGGTCAAAATCCTGCGCGTCAGGCCCATATCAATGCCGGTTTCGCCAAGGAAGCCTCGGCATGGAGCATTAATCAGGTCTGCGGTTCCGGCCTGCGCGCCGTCGCTTTGGCCGCTCAACATATCCAGCTTGGCGATGCCAGCATCATTGCGGCCGGCGGCCAGGAAAATATGTCGATGAGCCCCCATGTTGCGAACCTTCGCCCCGGCCAGAAGATGGGCGACATGAATTTCATCGATTCGATGATCCGTGACGGCCTTTGGGATGCCTTCAACGGCTATCACATGGGGCAAACCGCTGAAAACGTGGCAGAGCAGTGGCAAATTTCCCGCGACATGCAGGACGAGTTCGCCGTTGCCAGCCAGAACAAGGCAGAGGCCGCGCAGAAAGCCGGAAAATTCGCGGACGAGATCTTGGCCTACACGATCAAGACCCGCAAAGGCGAGACGGTCGTCGATCAGGATGAATTCATCCGCTATGGCGCCACAATGGAAGCGATGCAAAAACTGCGCCCCGCCTTCACCCGCGACGGCACTGTAACCGCAGCAAACGCGTCCGGCCTGAACGATGGTGCCGCCGCCGTTCTTCTGATGAGCGCGGCTGACGCCGAAAAGCGCGGAATTCAGCCGCTTGCACGCATCGCCTCCTACGCAACCGCGGGCCTTGACCCGTCGATCATGGGCATGGGCCCCGTTCACGCGTCCCGCAAGGCGCTGGAAAAGGCCGGCTGGACCGCAGCCGATCTGGATCTGGTCGAAGCGAACGAAGCCTTTGCCGCGCAGGCCTGCGCCGTGAACAAGGATATGGGCTGGGATCCGTCGATCGTGAACGTGAACGGCGGCGCGATCGCAATCGGCCACCCGATCGGCGCCTCTGGCTGCCGTATCCTGAACACGCTGCTGTTCGAGATGCAGCGCCGTGGTGCCAAAAAGGGCCTTGCTACCCTTTGCATCGGTGGCGGTATGGGTGTTGCAATGTGCGTCGAGCGCCCGTAAACATATCTGGCGCGCAAGATAATTGCGCGCCCGCATCAAATATAGAAATTAGATTACCTACGTCTGGGAGGACTCATGTCTAAAGTTGCGATCGTAACAGGGGGCACGCGCGGGATCGGCGCGGCAATCTCCACTGCATTGAAGGCGGCGGGCTATACGGTAGCCGCCGTTTACGCCGGAAATGATGAAGCCGCGAAAGCCTTCACAGCCGAGACCGGAATCGCAACCTACAAATGGTCGGTCGCCGATTATGACGCCTGCGCGGCCGGGGTCGCACAAGTCGAGGCGGATCTGGGGCCAGTGGCCGTCCTCGTCAACAATGCCGGCATTACCCGCGATGCCCCATTCCACAAAATGACCCGTCAGCAGTGGACAGAAGTGATGGATACGAACCTGTCCGGTCTGTTCAACATGACGCACCCTGTCTGGCCCGGAATGCGGGAACGCAAATTCGGGCGCGTGATATCGATCAGCTCGATCAACGGGCAAAAAGGGCAGTTCGCGCAAACCAACTATGCTGCCGCCAAGGCGGGTGATCTGGGCTTTACCAAGGCACTGGCACAGGAAGGTGCCCGTGCTGGCGTAACCGTGAACGCAATCTGCCCCGGATACATCAACACCGAGATGATGAGCACGATCCCTGAAAAAGTAATGAACGAAGTCATCTTGCCGCAGATTCCCGTCGGGCGCCTGGGCGAGGCCGAAGAAATCGCACGTTGCGTGGTCTTCCTTGCTTCGGACGATGCGGGCTTCATCACCGGATCGACGATTTCGGCAAACGGCGGGCAATACATGGTCTGACGCAGGTCAGACGGACGACACAAAGGTCGGCCCTTCGGGTCGGCCTTTTTCGTTGCGGTGGCGGATCACGGCCCGCAATCACCCAGCGCAAAAAACAGGATGCAGACCATGTCAAAAGGCAAGGCAACCGCCGTAGGGTTCATCGCCGTCCTTCTTTGGTCGCTTCTGGCGCTGTTCACGGTTGGATCAGCGCCGGTCCCGCCATTCCAGTTGAACGCGATCTGCTTTGCGATCGGTGGTGCGATCGGTTTAATCTGGACAGCACGCAACGGCGGATTTTCGACCCTGCGACGCATCAACTGGCGTGTTTACGCCTTTGGCACGTTTGGGCTTTTTGGTTACCATTTTCTGTATTTTTCCGCGCTTCGTCTTGCCCCGGCAGCAGAGGCCGGGTTGATCGCCTATCTTTGGCCCCTGTTGATTGTCCTGTTCTCGGGCCTTCTACCCGGAGAGACCCTTCGCCGCGGACATATTCTGGGCGCGGCGGTCGCCTTTGGCGGTGCCGCGCTGATCATCGTGAAGGGCGGTGGCGGATTTCAGTCGAACGCCACCCCCGGTTATGCGCTGGCATTCCTATGCGCGCTGACCTGGGCGGGGTATTCCGTCTTGTCACGAAGACTGGGCACCATCCCGACGGACAGCGTCGCAGTGTTTTGCATCGCAACGGCGGCTTTGTCTGCGGTGGCTCATATAGCATTCGAGGACACAGTCTGGCCCACGACCCAAATAGGGTGGCTGTCTTGCATTGCCTTGGGGCTGGGGCCTGTCGGACTTGCGTTCTATGTCTGGGACATCGGCGTCAAAAGAGGCGACATTCAGGTTTTGGGGGTCGCGTCTTATGCGGCGCCCCTGCTTTCGACCCTTGCACTGGTGGTTGCCGGAATTTCCAAACCGACTTTGCCTTTGCTTTTCGCGGCGATCCTGATCGCCGGAGGGGCGGCACTGGCGGCGCGCGCCAGCGCCGGAAAAGTCTAGTGCGATAGGCGCTCGATTTGTTCTTTCAATCGAAGCTTCTGCTTTTTGAGAGCCGAAATCTGAATATCGTCTGTCGCAGGGCTACGTTGCGCCTGCTCGACCTGTTCAGAAAGGTTTTGATGTTTCTTACGGAGTTCCTGCAGATGCGAACTCATTGTCATGTTCGTCCTCCTATCGGTTAACGTCAGAAATTACAGTGCACCACAGAAATTCACGCGTGTCACGTTTCCTTCATATATCGGCGGCACTTTTAAAGGCTATCAGGCAAGTTCTTGCCGGATGCTTAACAAGGGGGCGGAAAAATGGCGGCGCCATCCCTCAAAACGGCTTTGATTTGCCGCGTATAGCTTTCACGATCCCCGTCATGACCATCACCGTTGTGCATGATGACCGGACTGGTCAGGCTGAACGGCCCGCGGGCACCCTTTCTTGCGCGCAATATGACCCGAGTCGCGGGCTTGGATGTTCGCGCCATGATCGGGGTTACCGTGACATCGCCAAGGCGGCGATCAAGCGTTCCCAGAAGTTCGGGCAGACGCCGGACATCCTGAATGACCGTCAGATACCCCCTCGGGGCAAGGCGCCGCACGGCAGCCTCGACCCAAAGCACCAGCGGCGTATCTTCGGTCAGCGCCGTTTCGCGGCCGTTGTCGGCCGCTTTGGTCCGGTCGGACGCGATGTAATAGGGCGGATTGGCGATCACATGGTCAAAGGTTCGCGCACGCAGGGCGACGGGAATGCGTGCCAGATCACCGACGAACAGGTCCAAGGCAACACCATTTGCCACCGCGTTCTGTCGCGCCAGATCGGCATAAGCCGGTTGCAGTTCCAGCCCCGCCATATTCAGGCTGGGAACGCGGGCCGCGAGGCACAGGGTGGCAACCCCTGCACCGCAGCCCAGCTCAAGAACGGATTGCCCTGAAACAGCAGGCACCGAGGCCGCCAGCAGAACGGGGTCGACCCCCGCGCGATACCCTCCGCGCGGCTGAAGCGCGACAACGCGCCCGCCCAGAAATTTATCGTTGGTCAGGTCTTCGGGGGCGAAAATCACGTCAGCCTTTCAAGGGAATTCTATTATCGGTCATCACTGCGACAGCCATGAAATGATCTTGATCGCGAACCATCAGGCGACGGGGGAAAATCCCGATGCCACCTTCAAGGATGCTCATGTTTACGTCCATTTCAAAGCAGTCTATACCCTCTCCCTGAAGAAGGGCCGAGGCGAAGGCGATGATTGTCGGATCTGTTGTGCGCAATAGTTCTTTCATAGGGCTGACTTAAGGTCTTTTCAGTATTCTTGTCGAGACAATGAACGGAACCGTGATGGGTTTGGATATCGCTGCAACGAAACCGCATGAGCGTCTGAGCGCACATCTGTCCGCAGATCTTGCAGCGGTCAACGACCTAATCCGCCAGCGCATGGCATCAAAGCACGCGCCGCGAATACCCGAAGTGACCGCGCATCTGGTCGAGGCCGGCGGCAAGCGACTGCGCCCCATGCTGACCCTCGCTGCCGCGCGGCTGTGCGGTTACGCTGGTCCCTACCACATCCATCTGGCCGCCACGGTAGAGTTCATTCACACCGCCACCCTGCTGCATGACGATGTCGTGGATGAAAGCGGCCAGCGACGGGGGCGCCCGACGGCGAACCTGCTTTGGGACAACAAATCCAGCGTTCTGGTCGGCGATTACCTGTTTGCGCGATCCTTTCAGTTGATGGTGGAAACCGGCTCTATGGTGGTGCTGGATATTCTGGCCAATGCATCAGCCACGATAGCCGAGGGCGAAGTTCTACAGCTGACAGCAGCGCAGAACCTTGCGACAGACGAGGCTGTTTACCTTCAGGTCGTGCGCGGCAAAACAGCGGCGTTGTTTTCCGCCGCGACAGAGGCAGGCGCCGAGATCGCCGGTGCCCCGAAAGACCGGATCGAGGCATTGCGCGACTATGGCGACGCGCTTGGCGTCAGTTTTCAGATTGTGGACGACCTGCTGGATTACGGCGGGTCTGCCGCAACCGGCAAGAACATCGGCGATGATTTCCGCGAGCGGAAGCTGACCCTGCCGGTCATCAAGGCCGTCGCCCTGGCTGATGATGAAGAGCGGGCATTCTGGGTGCGAACCATCGAGAAGGGAAAGCAGCAAGAGGGGGATCTGGACCACGCGCTGTCCCTGTTGGCCAGACACGGCGCAATGGAATCGACACGTCAGGATGCCTTGGCCTGGGCCGCACGGGCAAAAGCCGCGCTGGCGATCCTGCCGGAGGATCCGATCAAGGATATGTTGATGGATCTGGCCGATTATGTGGTTGCGCGGGTCAGCTAAGCCTGGGCGCTGAAACGGTCCACCAATCGGGCCTGATCGCCCCGATTTGCGCCGCAGCATTGGTTGCAGACGTTTCGTCCCCGAACACCCCGAAGCACGTCGCACCGGACCCCGACATGCGCGACAGAAGGCATCCTTTGGTTACCGCGATCACATCCAGCACATCGGCGATCGCGGGCTGCAATGCCGCAGCAGGGGATTGCAGATCGTTCCGTTGGCCGGCGAGCCAATCGGCAAAGCCCGCGATGCCGTCAAAGCGCGGTAGGGTCGCTGGCATGGGCGGGTTGCAGCGGGATCGCAGCGCCTTGAAAACCGCGGGCGTCGGCACCGCAAAGCCCGGGTTCACCAGAACCATCCAAAAATCCGGCACCTGTTCGACGGGCGTCAGAACTTCGCCGATGCCAGCCATGCGCGCCGGTGTCCCCGACAGACACACGGGCACGTCCGCCCCAAGGCCAAGGATATCGGACACAGGCGGCATGTCGCAGTTGTAAAGGTCTGCCAGCACGCGCAACGCCGCCGCCGCATCCGCCGATCCGCCGCCGATACCGCTTGCCGTGGGCAGGTGTTTGTCCAGCGTCAGACGGGCGGTTCTGCCACCGAACAACCCCGCCGCTTTCAGAACCAGATTGGACATGTCCGTTGGAACCCCCGCCGCACGCGGACCGGTGACAGACAGGCCAAGGCTGTTTGAGGCAACCGCGCCTATCCGGTCGCCCACGCCGGCAAAAACCACAAGACTGTCAAGCAAATGGTAGCCGTCGTCGCGCTGGCCAGTCACATGAAGCGTCAGATTGATCTTTGCCGGGGCAAAGCCCCTAGCCATCACTGGAAGATACCGCAATCGGGTCGGCACCCTCTTCCTTGAGAACGGCGTTCAAGCCCACCTCCAGTTTGCGGCGAATGCGCGTGGCATCTTTTTCTTCGGGGTCAAAGGACAAGGCGCGGCGCCATTGGAACTGCGCCTCCAGTGATCGCCCAACGGCCCAATAAACGTCGCCCAGATGGTCGTTGACCACAGGATCCACCGGCATCAATTCTGCCGCGCGTTCCATGGGGGAAACGGCATCCTGATAGCGGCCCAGACGGAACAGAACCCAACCAAGAGAGTCAGTGATATATCCATCGTCGGGGCGCGCGGCCACGGCGCGTTCAATCATCCCCAGTGCCTCGTCCAGATTTGTGCCCTGCTCGACAAAGGAATACCCGAGATAGTTCAAAACCTGTGGCTGATCGGGGTTCAACGTCAACGCCATGCGCAGGTCTGTTTCGGCCTTGGCCCAGCGTTTGGTCCGCTCGTATGCGATGCCGCGGGTGTAATACACGAACCATTGGCTTGGCTGCGGTTCTCCGAGAATTTCGATGGCGCGATCATAGGCCGTGACCGCATCGGCATAGCGTTCCAGCCCGCGCAGCGTATCGCCAAGGGTGATCTGGATGACCGGCAGATCGGGATAGGCCTTTGCCAACTGGTTCAGCACCTCGACAGAGGCCTCTACCTTACCGGACTTGCGCAATGCCTCGGCGCGGCCAAGTTCTGCGGCGTGAAAGGCGTCACTGTCGCGGGGCACCTTGTTGTAGGTTTCCGTCGCAAGATCATAGCGCTCCATCGCCTCCAACAAACCCGCGCTTAGCAAAATCGCGTCGATATTGTCGGCCCGCAAATATTCGGAAATACGCGAATAAAGCAGGGTGTACCCTTCTGATGCTTCGCTGCTGACGGCCCCCGCCACGCCATAGAACACTTCGGCAGCGCCTTCGGTGGCGGACCTGACGGAGGCAAAGGGCAACATGTCTCCCGCCTCAAGTCGCGCACGCAAGGCCACGACCCCGGGATCAGCAGCATCCCCGAAGGCCGCATCCATCAGCTCGATCGCGGCGGGGTTGCGCTCCAGCTGGCTCAGCACCTCGGCATGGGCAATCACACCGCGGCGGGTCGCCTGCAAAACCACGTTTTCCTTGCCCGAGAATATCTTGTCGGCACCTTCGAAATCGCCAACGACCGCCAATGCCAGCGCCTTGTGATAGGCACCGAACGCCTCTAGCCCCGGACTTGCCGCCACGGCGTCAAAGGCATCCAGCGCCTCGGACATATGCCCAAGCCCAAGTTGAGCCCAGGCCCGCACAAGTCCGTCCACCAGCGGCCCGACCGTTCCGCCCGCACCCAGATCGGCCAGCACCTCGTCGAACGCCTCGCGCTTGAACTGATCGGCCACCAGAACCATGCTTGCAATCTGCGCATCAATGCCCTTGTTCTGCATCTGGCGAACAATCGGAAGCGCCGTTTCGATTTTGCCCAAGGCCACATAAGACATGACCGCGTTTTCCAGCAGCCCTGGGTTCGAAGGGTCTGCCGCAAGCAGTCGCGTATAGTACATCGCCGCTTCGGAATAATCGCTGAAAATGCTGGCATGACGCGCCGCCAGATAGTTGCCGGCAACCCCCTCCGCGACAACAGGAGTAGAGACCGGCACAAGGCCAAGGGTCGAAAGCGCCAGAATGCGTAGGGATCGTTTCATTGGCAAAATCACGGCCTTTCAGGTTGTATCTACTGAAAGGTAGCGTCGCGCAGGTCCATAAGCAATGCGGGGCGACCCTTTGGCCGCCCCATCAAGCAGAATTTACATGTTCGGATAGTTCGGTCCATCGCCACCCTGCGGTGTCGTCCAGTTAATATTCTGGCTCGGGTCCTTAATATCGCAGGTTTTACAATGAACGCAGTTCTGGAAATTGATCTGGAAACGCGGATCTTTGCCCGCTTCTTCAATCACTTCGTAGACGCCTGCGGGGCAATATCGCTGCGCCGGCTCTGCGTATTTCGGCAGGTTCACGCCGATTGGAACAGACGGATCGGCCAGACGCAGATGGCAGGGCTGGCTTTCCTCGTGGTTGGTCATCGAGAAACTGACGTTGGTCAGCCGGTCAAACGACAATGTCCCGTCCGGTTTCGGATAGGTGATTTCGGTGTGATCCTTGGCCAGCCCCGTCGCCGCCGCGTCGGTCTTGCCGTGTTTCAGCGTGCCAAGCAGGCTAAAGCCCAGCGTGTTGGTCCACATATCGAACCCGCCGACGACCAACGAGGCCATAAGCCCGCGCTTTGACCAAAGCGGTTTCACGTTGCGGACCTTTTTCAGGTCTTTGCCGATCGGCCCCTCGCGCAGCTCCGCGTCATACCCCGCCAGTTCGTCACCTGACCGCCCCGCGACGATCGCCGCATGGGCGGCTTCGGCGGCGGCCTTGCCCGACAGCATGGCGTTATGATTGCCCTTGATGCGGGGCACGTTCACCAAACCGGCAGAACACCCAAGCAAGGCGCCACCCGGAAACGCACTTTTCGGGATCGACTGGAACCCGCCTTCGGAAATGGCGCGGGCCCCGTAGGCCACGCGCTTGCCGCCTTTCAGCAGCTCTGCCACCATCGGGTGGTGTTTGAACCGCTGGAATTCCATATAGGGCGACAGATACGGGTTCTTGTAGTTCAGATGGACCACAAAACCGACATAGACCTGATTGTTATCAAGATGGTAGATGAAAGACCCGCCGCCTGCATTCTTACCCAAAGGCCAGCCCATCGTGTGGGTCACGGTGCCTTCGCGGTGCTTTGCGGGGTCGATTTCCCAGATTTCTTTCATGCCAAGGCCGTATTTCTGCGGCTGGCTGTCTTTCGCCAAATTGTATTGCGCGATCACCTCTTTACTGAGCGAACCGCGAACACCTTCGGACAGGAACACATATTTCCCGTGCAGTTCCATCCCCGGCTCGTAGGCGTCGGACGGGGTGCCATCGGGGTTTTTGCCGAACTCGCCCGCGACCACACCTTTGACCTCGCCGTTTTCACCGTAGACCAGTTCAGAGCAGGACATGCCGGGGAAAATCTCGACGCCCAGCGCCTCTGCCTGCTCGGCCATCCAGCGGCACACATTGCCCATCGACACGATATAGTTGCCGTGGTTGCTCATCAGGGGGGGCATGGGAAAGTTCGGAATGCGGATCTGACCCGCCTCGCCCAGCATGTAAAAGTTGTCATGCTTGACTGGAACGGTGATCGGGGCGCCGCGCGACTTCCAATCGGGGATCAGCGCATCAAGACCGCAAGGGTCCAGAACCGCGCCCGACAGGATATGCGCGCCAACCTCTGATCCTTTTTCCAGAACAACGACCGAACGATCGGCATCCAGCTGTTTCAGCCGGATCGCGGCGGACAGGCCCGCTGGCCCCGCACCAACGATAACCACATCGTATTCCATCGCTTCTCTTGTCATCTCGGCCATTGGTTTCCCCTTGTCTTGCTCTGTCGTCCAAACGGTTATCGCAGGCCCTGCCGCCGGGTCAATTGCGACACGACGTTAAATGGCTGCGGTGCGACGCATCGCGGCATCCCCCTGCCTTTTTCGCAGCCAAACCCAAAGACCAATCGTCACAATAATCGAAAAATAGCCGTCCAGCGCATAGTGATACCCCGTGTAGATCGACAAAAGCAGGATCGCGCCCACAAAGAAGATCCCGACAGGCAAAAACCAGATCGAGCGTTCGGCAAGATAGATCGCGGTGACGGTCGCAATCGCCAGATGCACGCTTGGAAATGCCGAAATGCCGGAGCCCATCGCCTGCGCCTTGGCGGTGTAGACCGCCCACAGGAATTCTTGCGTTGCGCCGACGCTGGATGTCGCGACGCCGCTTGTCTTCAGTTCTGACACCAGCATGGCAAAGCGGTCCGATCCCAACAACCGGTCATAGAATACAGGCCCCGCAGACATCCCAGCAATCGCCAGAATATTCCCGATCACAACCCAACTGAACACGAAAAGAACCATGGTTCTGTGGCGTCGGCCCGCATCCCCGTCCGTCGCGGCGACAAAGATCGGCAAAAAGAACGCGGGCAAGGCCCAGCCCGACAGATAGAACGGCAGCAGCCGGTCCAGAATGACCGTGGCGGGTAAGGCATGCACCAGTTCCCACGGGTCCGTTCCAAAGTGCAACGCCTTGTCCAGCGACGCAAAAAACGGGTCGGCAAAAAACGGGGTGATGAAAGGCATCGACGTTTTGATCAGCGTGAACGCCGCAGGCAGGATCAGGCAGACAGCGACGGCCAATCCAACCTCGACCGACCGCTCTTTCAGGGTCTGCATGCCGAACAAGGCGAAGATCAGGAATGCCCCAGCTAGGAATACCGCGAAAACTTCGGTCAGGACCGATAAAATATTGCCGGATGTATTTGCAACACTCGTCAGCAGGACTATAGGATTGTCACGGAACAGGAATACGATTCCGACTGCGGACAAGACGTATAAAACGCTGAAATACAAAAATAATTTCACTTGAAATTGCCCGACTTTCCTGTTCCAGCCTAACCTGCCAACCGTCTAATCTATCGCGCTGCTATTGACTTTTTTAGCGCGGGTTGGGTTAACAGAACCTGACATACGCTACTCCTCATGACTGATCCAAGGTTTTCATGGAAAAAATTGCCCTAACCCGCGCGGGACACACCGCACTTGACGCAGAACTGAAGCAACTGAAGTCTGTGGAACGCCCCGCCGTCATTCGTGCGATCGCCGAAGCCCGCGAGCATGGCGATCTGTCGGAAAACGCTGAATATCACGCCGCCCGCGAGAAGCAGAGCTTTATCGAAGGGCGTGTGAAAGAGCTGGAATCGATCCTGTCTCTGGCGGATATCATCGACACATCCAAGCTGTCTGGTGCCATCAAGTTCGGCGCCATCGTCACATTGATCGACGAAGAGACGGAAGAGAAAAAGACCTATCAGATCGTCGGAGAGCCAGAGGCCGACATCGAACGCGGTCTGTTGAATATCAAGTCTCCGCTTGCCCGTGCGCTGATCGGCAAGGACGAAGGTGACAGCGTCGAGGTCAGAACACCCGGCGGTGAACGCAGCTATGAGGTGCTGGGCATCACCTACAGCTAACAGTTGGGAACAGATGCCGGGGCCAATCGCATGCCAGAACCGAAAACCGAAAAACCAATAGGCCTTGGGGTCTATGCCAAGCGCGGCGCGAATCCGTCGCGTATTTCGGCGACCGAAATCATCGCGATAGGGCTTAGCCTTGTCTGGTTGGCCCTGGTCGGCGGTTTCTTTGCGCTTTCGGGCGGCGAAGACGGATCGACAGAGGTCGACTCGCTTCAGTTCGTGATGACCGTGCTGGCGATATTCCTGCCGATCGCGATGATCTGGATTGCCACGACCGCCGCCAGAAACACCCGTGTCATGCGAGACGAATTCGCCCGCCTTCAAACCGCGATGGACGCCATGCGACACGCCTATGTGATCCAGCAACAGACTGCGGGAATGGGCGTGAAACCTTCGGTCGAAAAGAAACTGGACGAAATCGTTGCCGCGCAACGGCAAACCGAAACGGCGATTGCAACCTTCACCTCGTCCCGCGAGGCGGGGGGTGTGCTGAATTCGGCGATCAAGGCCGCTGTGGCGAAAACTGCCGGGCTTTCATCCCAAGCCGAAGGCGGCGAGCAGGGCAATCTGGCCTTGGGCACCCCGTCAGAGGCGCTGGCCGATCCGATCAGCGTCGCCGACTTTGTCCGCGCACTGAACTTTCCCGAAACCGCCGACGACGAGGAAGGCTTTCGCGCCCTGCGCCGCGCACTCAAGGACCGCGGTGTCGCCAAGCTGATACAGGCGGCACAGGATGTTCTGACCCTTCTTAGCGAGGACGGCATCTATATGGATGACATGCGCCCCGACCGCGCCCGCCCCGAGATCTGGCGCAATTTCGCCAAGGGCGAACGCGGTCGCACCGTCGCGGTTCTTGGCGGGGTCAGGGACCGGTCCAGTCTTGCGCTGACCGCCGGACGGATGCGCAAAGACCCGATCTTTCGGGACGCGGCGCACCATTTCCTGCGTCAGTTCGACAAGACCTTTTCCGAGTTCGAGGCAAACGCCAGCGACACTGAAATCGCATCGCTGTCGGACACGCGCACCGCGCGGGCCTTTATGTTGCTGGGGCGCGTCACCGGAACCTTCGACTAGATCCCGAAGCTGCCATAGGGGATGAACCGCACAGGGTCGCCAAGGGCAATATCGCGCGCGCCGTCTTCCAATTCGACCAGCCCCGTGGCCCAGGACAGGCCGGAAATCCGGCCAGATCCTTCGGATTTGAACACCTCGGCATGGCCTTGGGCCGTCAGCCTTGCCCGCAGAAACTCGCGGCGTCCCGCCTTTTTGCGTTTCGTGAACGCGGCGGGAACAGTGAACCCCATGGGCTGGGTCCAGGCGGCGCCTGCAAGCACCTGAAAGGCGGGGCGCGCGAATATCAACGTGCAAACAAGGGCGGCAACCGGATTACCGGGAAGGCCGAACACCGGCACGCCCCCCCAAAGACCCAGCGCCAATGGCCGCCCCGGCTTGACCGCAATGCGCCAGCTTTGCATCGCCCCCGCCTCGGTCAACAAGGCGCTGACATGGTCCTCGTCCCCCGACGACGCGCCGCCGGACGTCAGAATGACATCGGTCTGTTCCGCCGCAAGGTCCAGACGGTTCCGCAGTGCATCGCGGTTGTCCCCGACATGCCCCAGATCGACCGGCATAAATCCCCACCCTTCGGCCAGAGCCAAAAGCATGGGCCGGTTCGCATCATAGGTTTGCGCGGGGTCTGCCGTGCTGCCGACCGGCGCAATCTCGTCTCCGGTGGATAAAACCCCGACACGCAGAGGTTTTCGCACCTGAACCTGCGCCAACCCCGTGGCCGCCAAAAGCGCCAGATCGGGCGCGCGCAGGACATGCCCCGCCGTCAGGATCACTGCGTCCTTGTTCACATCCTCGCCCATGCTGCGGGTGTTGGCGCCCGCTTTGACCGGCCCCTCGAACGCGATGTGCCCTTCGGCGCATGTGACGTCTTCTTGCAATACAACGGTATCAACCCCCGCCGGAATAGCAGCCCCCGTCAGGATGCGGATCGCAAAGCCGTGCGGAACAACTCCTTGAAACGGCGCGCCAGCAGCCGCGCGGCCCGTCACCAACGGCAAGACCTGAGCCCCCGCGCCTGTCGTTTCATGCGCGAACCCGTAGCCATCAACGGCGGAATTCGCGGCGGGTGGGTTGGACCGCACGGCAACCGCATCGCGCGCCAGAACGCGGTGCAGCGCGGCGGATGTGTCGATCATCTCTGTTCCGACCACCGCCGTCAGGTTGTGTTTTAAAAGGGCAATCGCCTTATCAACGGGGGTCCAGTTGACACCGGCAGGCAAGGCGAAACAGTCGTTGCGCAGACGCGGCGGTTTCAGATCCGGCATGATCTGCGACCGGGCCGCGCGGATCAGATCCACCTCGTGCCCGGCGCCAAAAATCCACCCTTCTTCGGTCAGATCCGGCACATCCGGCACCCCGAACAACGCCCCCAACCCACCGTCCTTTTGCAGACGGGCAAAGGCCCCCGCCAAAAGACGCACCTGAAGATCATCCTTTACCGCAGCGCCGCTTTGCTCTTTCACCACAGGATCAATCAACGATGGATAGATTTCGGCGAACACAATCGGCGCATCTGTGGCGGTCTCGAACGGCCAAACGATAAGGTCTTTGCCAAAACGGCCCCGCAGCGCCTGAAGCCGCGGCAACCCAAGCAAAGCCTGCGAACCGACCGACCCGGTCGTGTAAAGCTTCCAGACCGGTTGCGCGCGGGGAACGGTCAATTCGACCTGCCGTCGCTCTGTCTGGCCGTGATCCCTGCGCTTTGACCCTTGTTCGGGAATATCGGCGGACTCTGTCGCGGGCTTTCCCCAGAACGGGCCAATCCCCGGCGACATCCGGTTCAGGGCGGCGGCCACCTGAAACCGGTTGTTCGTATTGTCTGCGGAATCGGCAATCGCACCGGCAAGCCAATCCCACAGCGAAAAGGCATCGGCACGGCCCGTCACATGCGCAGCAAAGCCCGCAGGATAACCGAACGGGAAATCAAAGCCCGCAAAGACCCTGCGCCCCTGCCTGCGCTCGTCCTCCAGCAACGCACCCAGTGTTACCGTCGCGTCGTGACGCGTGCGGTGATAGGTCGACGTGGGCGTCGCACCGTCCCGCACAACCCCGATCCATATCGCATCCGCCGAGGGTTTCACCGCAGAGGGCGCCCCCCGCGCCGACCAGTCCACCACAACGAATGTGTCGAATGGGGTCACAGGCCGACCTCTGCCAGAATGAAATCGGCAATCGCCAGCGTGTCGTTCAGGTCAAACACCGGCCGCCCGTGGCCCTCAATCGCGCAATCCGCAGCGATCGCGCGGATTGTCGGGTCGTCGGGTGCGATCAGGGCATTGCCGGTTTCCGCACGAAACGCCTCGACCTTCGGATGGGTATCACGTTTGTAGCCCTCGACCAGAACCAGATCGACGGGCGCAAGCATGCCCAGCAACTCTTCCAGTGTCTGCTCTGGCGCGCCGCGGGTCTCGTGCATCAGCGCCCATCGGTTCCGTGACGACAAAAGCACCTCTGTCGCGCCCGCCTTTCGGTGGCGATAGCTGTCCTTGCCGGGGTGATCCACGTCAAAGGAATGATGCGCGTGCTTGACGGTGGACACGGAATGTCCCCGCGCCGCTATCTCGGTCACCAGCCGTTCCATCAGGCCCGTTTTTCCGGCGTTCTTCCAGCCGACCACGCCATAAATCCTCATGTAGCGGCTCCTAAAAGTGCAGTGGCCCGATCCAGATCTTCGGGCGTATTGACGTTGAAGAACGGGTCAAAGCCGTCCACCGGAAACAGCGCCGTCGCCGCGCCATGGGCATCGGTCCATAGGACGACCTTGCGCAGGCCACCGGTCAGCGCGGCGCGCAAATCCTCGCGCAGCGCAACAGGCCAAAGCCCGAAGGTCGGGTGGCGGGACAGCCCCCGTTCGGGGTCCGGGGTGGCCGACAACGCGATTTCGCTGCCCGCCTGTTCAGCCGCCAGCAAAAGGCGCGGAACCAGATCGGGCGGAAAGAACGGCGTGTCGGCGGCGGCGGTCACGATGGCATCGGCCCCCTGCGCCGCCGCCCAGTCAAGCCCCGCCAGAACACCCGCCAAAGGCCCCGCAAACCCGTCCACGCTGTCCGCCAGAACGGGCAACCCGAACGGCGCGAATCGCGCCGGATCGCCATTCGCATTGATCGCAAGGTCGGCCACCTGCGGTTCCAGCCGGTCGATCACATGCTGCAACAAGGTCTGCCCGCCAAGGGTCAGCAGACCCTTGTCACCGCCGCCCATACGGGTCGCCTGCCCCCCGGCAAGGATTACGCCAAGGGGTTGCATCATTCTTCGCCCCCTTTGCGGCCGGATTTGCGGCCTTCGTGTTCCACCAACGCCGGATCGGCATCGCGGATCAAACGGTCCTCGCCCGCAAGGCAGACAAACCTTTGGCCTTTCATCCGGCCGATCAGGGTCAGGCCGACCTGCTGCGCGATCTCGACACCCCATGCCGTAAACCCCGACCGCGAGGCCAGCACAGGGATTCCCATCAGCGCCGTCTTGATCACCATCTCGGATGTCAGGCGACCTGTTGTGTACAGGATCTTGTCCTCGGCGGTGGCGCCTTCGTCCAGCATCCAGCCCGCGACCTTATCGACCGCATTGTGCCGCCCCACATCCTCCATATAGACCAAAGGCCGGTCCTGATGGCACAGCACAGTGCCGTGGATCGCGCCAGCCTCCAGATACAGGCTGGGTGTGCGGTTGATCTTGGCCGAAAGCGCGTAAAGCCACGAGGTGCGCACAGGGGTCGGGGGCAAGGTCAGCCCCTCCAGCCCTTCCATCATGTCGCCGAAGACAGTCCCGACCGCGCAGCCGCTGGTGCGGGTTTTCTTCTTCAGCTTTTCCTCGAACGTGGTTTTCCCGTTGGTGCGCACCACCACGGTTTCCACCTCTTCGTCATAGTCGACACCGGTGATGATCTCTCCGTCTTTCAGCATGCCCTGATTGCGCAGAAACCCAAGCGCCAGATAGCGGGGATAGTCGCCGATGGTCATCGCCGTCACGATTTCCTGCGAATTCAGGTAGATCGTCAAAGGCCGCTCCTCTACCACACTGATCTTTGTCGCGGCACCGTTCTGGTCCGTTCCCACGACCTTGCGCGTCAAGCGGACGGCCCCCGGATCAGGCGCAATCAAATAGTCGGACAGATCATCCCGTGTGGCCAATTGCATCCCTCCCGCGGATTGCCTAAACGTCTTACATAATCTCACATTAGGAACTTGCCATGGCATCCTCCACCCCGAAAACCGCATATTGGCAGGGTGTCCGCGATGGATCGCCGTTTCTTTTGGTCGTGGCCCCCTTTGCGCTGCTGTTCGGGGTGGTCGCAACAGAGGCTGGCCTGAACCTGACGCAGGTGATGGGGTTCAGTATCCTTGTCATCGCGGGCGCATCGCAGTTTGCCGCGATCCAGTTGATGGTCGACAATGCGCCGACCTTGATCGTGCTGGCAACCGCGCTGGCGGTCAATATGCGCATGGCGATGTATTCTGCCGCATTGACGCCCTATCTGGGGGCGGCCCCGATCTGGCAGCGGGCCTTGATGTCTTATTTTCTGGTGGATCAGACCTTTGCCGTGACCACCGTCAGATACGAGCGTCAGCCCGATATGCCCCTGCCCGAAAAGGTGGCCTATCTGTTCGGGGTCGTCACGCTGATCTGCCCGATGTGGTATGCACTGACCTTCGTCGGGGCGGTTGCGGGCACGCAGATTCCGCCTGAATTCGCGCTGGATTTCGCGGTGCCTATCACATTCCTTGCGATCATCGCACCGATGATGCGGACGCTCGCACATATCGCCGCAGCGCTGACCTCTATCGTGATTGCGTTGGGGTTGGCATTTCTGCCGTATAATATTGGCCTGCTGGTTGCCGCCGCTGTTGCGATGGCTGTTGGTGCGCAGGTCGAAGTCATGATGAAAAGGCGCACAGCTTGACCCTTAGCAGCTTCGAGATATGGACCATCATCATTGCGATGGGCATCGGCACATTCCTGATCCGGTTTTCATTTCTGGGGATGATTGGGAACCGCAAATTGCCGGAATGGGTGCTGCGTCATT
The DNA here is from genome assembly GCF_052119585.1 of Pseudogemmobacter sp. W21_MBD1_M6. NCBI lineage: Bacteria > Pseudomonadati > Pseudomonadota > Alphaproteobacteria > Rhodobacterales > Paracoccaceae > Pseudogemmobacter > Pseudogemmobacter sp. W21_MBD1_M6. Next base: position 183,008 of record NZ_JBGQOJ010000004.1, read on the forward strand.
TGCGTTACACGCCGGTCGCGATCATGCCCGGGCTTGTCGCGCCCCTGGTGCTTTGGCCCGCCGCAACCGATGGCGCACTGGACGCACCGCGCCTTGCCGCCGCCTGCATGACGCTGCTGGTCGGGATGCTGGCCAAGAACACATTGGCCGCAATTTTTGGCGGTGCGGTGACGCTATATTCTTTGATGTATCTGCTGGGATAGGTTCGGTTAAAGCTCGCCTGCCAGCTTGGCCTTATTGTTGTCGGCATCATTGTCGTAAACGGTGCGGGTGGTCACACCCGGTAACGTAGCAAATTCCGCCGCCAGCTTTTTGGGATAGAATGTGCCCCCGACCGACTCGAAGCCCGGCAGTTTACGCAGGATCGAAGAAATGCTGTTGGCGCATTGCGCTTGTCCGACCGCGCCATAGCTTTGAACGCTTTGCAGCGCCATCTCTGCCACCTCGGGAGAGACCTCAATCGTGTCGATCACCACGTGAAAGGTTTCGCGGGCGTGATAGTCGATATAGTAATTCAGAACGCGCGGCGACATCCCGTAGATGACGTCGTTCCGCTCGGGGAAGGTTCTGTGTTTGAAACTTCCGGCAGGGTCGAACAGCACCCGCTGGGAGCCGCTGACCATCAGCGCCGAATGCGCGCCCTGCTTGCTGCGGTTGTTGATCACGGTGAACAGAGTCAGGGCTGTCGGGCCGCTATCGCGATACATCGCTTGCCGGACTTCGACATCGGGGGCCCAGACGGACTCTGCCGTGCACGCTGCCATAAAGACGGGCAGGCAGAAAGCCAGCAGAATACGGCGCATATAAAAGCTCCCGACAGGGGGTTCAGAACAGGAAAAACGGGAATCTATGACGCCCGCTTTGATCAGCTGTTGAAGATCGCCATGAAAATCAGGGTCGCAATGATGATGACGACAGCTTTTGTCGTCATGCTGATGAACCCCTCAAAGGTCTTTTCCTGCGTCGTGGTATCCATCGAGCCGTGCTTGTATTCTGCCATCGGTCCATTCCTTATCAATAGCGTTCCTCTGTGGGATAAACGATTCCGGCAGGGCTGTCACGACCTAGAGACGGGGTCAGAATGGCGCAGGGCCGTCCTTTTTTGCCGAAATGTGGTTTCTACGCCTTTGCCTGCCATTCCCACGCGCCATCGGGTCGCATTTTGCGTGTCACGACACCGGATTGAAAAAGATGGGACAGATGCGCCACGGCCTCGACAAGGGCCAGACCGTATTCTGCCTCGCCGATCGGACGCTTGAACAGCGGCGGGAAACATTCGCCGCCCGTGGCGGGATGCGCCAGATGTTCCAGCAGCCGCGCCAAGGCGCCGTGGTGATTGTCGATCAACTGCCGCATGCGGGTCGGCAAGCCGGTAAAGGGCAATTTATGACCGCCCAGAACCAGATGATCCTCTCTGGCCAAGGGGGCTAACCTCTCGCAGGCCTCCAACCAGTCGGCGACGGGGTCTGCCTCCGGCTCGGTCGCATAAACGCCGATATTGGGCGAAATGGAGGGAAGGATCTGATCGCCCGCAATGACCAAGTTGTCATCGCGCGACCAGAATGTCGCGTGTTCCGGCGAATGGCCGTTGCCGATATGCACATCCCAATCGCGCCCGCCCATCCTGATCACGTCATCCTGCCGGATACGCCGGAACCCGAGCGGCATTTCGTAAACCACATCTGCAAAATTGAATGGTCGTTCCGTTTCACGTTTCGCATAAATCCCGGCATCCATGCCGCTGGCCCGCCAAAACGCCAGCGTCTCCTCTGCGGGGGTATCTTGCGTGTCCAACGTCAGCATCCGCGAAAACAGCCAAGCCGTTCGCGTGGTCCACAGATCGGCCCCGTGGATCGACTGGAACCATCCCGCCAAACCCATGTGGTCAGGGTGGTGGTGCGTCACGACAACACGCGATACGGGCTTACCCCCCAAAGGCCCCGCCAAAAGTGCCTCCCAGATCGCACGGGTTCTGGCCGCATTGAAACCCGTGTCGATCACCGTCCAGCTATCGCCTTCGTCCAGCGCGTAGACGTTGACATGGTCCAGCTTCATCGGCAGCGGCAGGCGCATCCAAAGAACGCCTTCTGCGACTTCGATCGCTTCGCCCTCGGCGGGGGGCGTCTCGAACGGATATCTAATGCCGGTTGCCGTGTCTTTCATGACATCAGATCGTCAAGCGTTACGGCGTAAAGCTCTGCCGCGCCCTCGCGGACATGGGTCAAAAGGGCGGCGTGTTCCGGCAGAAGACGCTTGATAAAGAACCGCGCAAGATTGGTGCGCGGCCCTGTGCCACCTTCGGCTTTGGCCGCCATCAGATGGGCATGCGCGCCCAACACACGGGCATAGGCCCGCAAATAGGGAACCGCCCCCGCGAAGCGGTTGTTCAGATCGCTTTGCGCCACCAGCCACTCGGTGGTTTCGCGCAGGGTTTCGGCCGCCGACCATACCGCCGTTGCCATATTCGGGAACTGGCCGCGCGCCGCCTCTGCCCCCGCCTCGATCTCTTCCAGAATACGGTAGGCGGCTTCACCCCCATCCATCAGCTTGCGCGCGACAAGGTCCATCGCCTGAATGCCGTTGGTGCCTTCGTAAATCGCGGTGACCCGCACATCGCGCAGATATTGCGATGCGCCCGTTTCCTCGATGAAGCCCATGCCGCCATGCACCTGCACCCCGGTATTGGCCACATCCACGCCGACATCGGTTCCGTATGCCTTGGAAATCGGCGTCAAAAACGCGGCGCGGGCGTGCCAATCGGCGTCGCCCGTCGCACGGGCCATATCAATGGCAACCGCACAAGACAGCGCAATGGACCGCGCCGCGAAAATCTCGGACTTCATCGTGGCCAGCATGCGCCGCACATCGGCGTGGTCGGCAATGCTGCCCGCCCCCGCAACAGGTGTTTTGCCTTGCTTGCGGTCCATCGCGTAGGCAAGCGCGTGTTGATACGCCCCTTCTGCCGCACCGATCCCCTGCACCCCGACCCCAAGCCGCGCGTTGTTCATCATTGTGAACATCGCCTTCATCCCCGCATGGGGCGCGCCGATCAGCCAGCCTTTCGCACCGTCATATTGCATCACCGCCGTCGGAGACCCGTGCAGCCCCATCTTGTGCTCCAGGCTGACAACCTTCAGCGTATTGGCGACACCGGCGTTGCCATCGGCGTCCGGCAACCGCTTTGGCACCATGAACAGGCTGATCCCCTTGGTGCCGTCCGCCCCGTCGGGCAGGCGGGCCAGCACCAGATGGCAGACATTGTCGGTAAAGTCGTTGTCGGCCCAGCTGATGTAAATCTTTTGACCGGTGATCGCGTAGGTTCCGTCGCCGTTCGGCTCTGCCTTGGTCCGCAACGCGCCCACATCCGATCCCGCCTGCGGTTCGGTCAGGTTCATCGTTCCGCACCATTCGCCGGAAATCAGTTTCGGGATGTATAGCTCTTTGATCTCGTCACTTGCGTGATGTTCCAGTGCCTCTATCTGGCCCTGCGTCATCAGCGGGTTCAGCTGCAACGACAGGCAGGCCGACGACATCATCTCGTTCACCGCGGTGGTCAGCGCGATGGGCAGGCCCATGCCGCCATGGGTGGCATCCGCGCTCATTCCGATCCATCCGCCTTCGGCAATCGCGGCATAGCCCCCGTCAAAACCCGGCGACGTGCGCACAACGCCATTTTCCAGCACGGCGGGATACAAATCGCCGCTGCGTTGCAGGGGGGCAAGGACCTCTTCACACAGCTTGCCCGCCTCGAACAGAATCGCATCGCGTAAATCATTGGTCGCATCTGCGAAAAGTTCGGTTGCAACAACTTGGTCGAGACCGACAATATGGTCGAAAATAAACTGAAAATCATTGATCGGAGCGCGATATGGCATTTTTGCCTCCCTCAAACGCGGCTTGGCAGCGGACCAAGGCGCGGGTATGTCATTTTAATATGACCCCAACCTAGTCAATAGGCCCGCCCCTTCAACAGGAACGCAGCGTCAGAAATGCAAAGCTTGCAAACACTTGCCTTGGGCACCGCGCCCACGGACATCGAAAAAGCCGCACAGATCCTGTCGGATGGCGGGCTTGTCGCCTTTCCGACCGAAACTGTTTACGGCCTTGGCGGCGATGCACGCAACGATCTGGCGGTCGCGCGGATCTTTGACGCCAAGGGGCGGCCAAGGTTCAATCCGCTGATCATTCACCTGCCAACCCTCGGCGCCGCCAGACAATTCGCACAGTTCACCGACACAGCCGAACGGCTTGCCGCCGCATTCTGGCCCGGACCATTGACCCTTGTCCTGCCGTTGAAACAGGGCCACGGGCTATCGCCGCTTGTCACCGCCGATCTGTCGACGGTCGCCATCCGCGTGCCGGCCCATAGGGTCGCTCAGGCGGTGTTGACCGCGTTCGGCGGTCCGGTCGCAGCTCCTTCGGCCAACCTTTCCGGCAAGATCAGCCCGACCAGCGCCGCGCATGTCGCAGCAGGCCTGACGGGGCGCATCGATGCCATCGTTGATGGCGGCGATTGTGCGGTGGGGCTGGAATCCACAATCATCGGGCTGGATGGCGCGCCGACGCTGTTGCGCGCCGGTGGCGTTCCGGCAGAGGCGATAGAGGCCTGCCTTGGCCATACATTGCAGCGCGGCGGTGACGGCCCGAAACCCAATGCCCCGGGACAGCTTGCCTCGCATTACGCGCCGGGTGCCAAGGTGCGCCTGAATGCGTCGGGAAAAGAAAAGGGCGAGGTTCTGCTTGGCTTTGGCCCCTGCGAAGGTGCGGACCTGAACCTATCGCCTGCGGGTGATCTGGTAGAGGCGGCGGCGAACCTGTTCGGCCACCTTCACCGGCTGGATGCGCTGAACGCGGACACCATCGCGGTTTCGCCCATTCCCGAGACCGGCCTTGGCCGTGCGATCAACGACAGACTGCGACGCGCAGCGGCCCCCAGACCCTGCCCTTAGGCATGGCCCGCCGAAGGCGAAAGCGTCAGCGGATCGACCCCCAGAGATTTCAGCGCCGCGCCCCACTTGGACCCGCTATCCCTGGCAAAAACGATTTCGGGACTGGCGTCACAGGTCAGCCAGCCGTTGCGCTGGATTTCACCCTCTAGCTGCCCGGGGCCCCAACCACTGTATCCCAGCGCCATCAAGGACGACTCAGGCCCGGCCCCGCGTGCGATATCCTGCAGAATATCCAGTGTTGCGGTCATCCCGAACCGGTCATCCACCTTCATCGTCGACCGATTGGCGGCATAATCAGAGGTATGCAGCACAAATCCCCTGCCGTGTTCGACGGGACCACCAAAGTATATTTGCGTTCCTTTTGCCCCGTCACCAGCGGGAATCTTCAGCTGTTTCAACAAATCTTCGAATTTCAGGTCAAGCGATGGCTTGTTGATGATCAACCCCATCCCGCCTTCAGGCGAATGGGCGCACATATAGATCACGCTGTGCTCAAACCGCTGATCCCCCATGCCAGGCATGGCGATCAACAGCTTTCCAGAGAAATCGCCGGTTTCTGTCTTTGTGCTCATGCGGTCAACAAGACCAAGGAGAGGCGCAAGACGCAAGGGGAAGAAACAAGAGTTGTCACAGATGTCGCCCAAATGTGATTTCTCATTGGCGAAGCTGTGCCTATTGTCGGCGCAATGAACACAAAGTTTATCACATCCTGCGCCCTTGCCGCGTCCCTGTTTTTGGCTAGCCATGCACCCGCACTGGCCAAGTCCGGCGTTCTGGTCATTGATGACGTCGTTTCGGTGCGTATCCTGAACGGCTGGCGCACGGACCGCGGCACCCATATGGCCGCGATCGAGGTGCGGTTGGCGGATGGCTGGAAAACCTATTGGCGGGCGCCCGGCGACGGGGGCATTCCCCCGCGGTTCAACTGGTCCGGGTCCACCAATCTGGCCAATGTGGACCTTCACTGGCCGCGCCCCGACGCGTTTCATCTCAACGGAATGCTCAGCATCGGTTATCATGACGCGGTCATCATCCCGATAGAGCTGTCGCCCGCGACAAAAGGGCAACCGATCTCCGTCAGCGGCGAAATCGACATGGGCGTGTGCGATGATATCTGCGTTCCGGTTACGGTTCATGTCACAGCCGAACTGCCTGCGGACCAAACCACCACCGATCCCGCGATCCTTGGCGCGCTAAAGCTTGCCCCCGCAAACGCCAAGGCAGGCGGCGTGACCTCTGCCACCTGCGCCGTTTCCCCCATTTCGGATGGTATGCGGGTCACCGCGACAATCGACATGCCCGCCCTTGATGGCGAAGAAATCGCGGTATTCGAGCTTGCAGGCCAACAGGTCTGGATCGACGAGGCCAAGACGACGCGGGCAGGTCGACACCTTACGGCAACCACAGATGTCGTGCCCTCGGCGTCGGGGCCGTTCCTGCTCAACCGCTCTGATCTGCGGATCACGGTTCTTGGTAAAACGCGGGCCGTGGATATTCGCGGCTGTCCGGCGGGCTAAACCGGCGGGCGCGTCGCGCGGGTTATCATCGCCCCGACACCGTAGCTGACAAGCGCCAGGATCGCGGTTCCCACAACGAACAGCCCAAAGGCGACCGGCATGACCGGCGCCGCAGCCAAGCCCGGAACCAACACCGACAAGAATGCGGGCAATGACGCATAGACAATCGCATGCCCCAGCGTTGCGGCAAAAACCGCCGCCACCCCAAGGCCAAGACCCATGGCGGACAAACCGACAACCCGCCCCCGTTTTGGCGCGCCGAACGCACGGCGGGCAGAGACAACCTGTTTGGCAACATCGCCCTGCATCGCCAAAAGCGCCGGAACCACCAACAGCACCAGCACCATGCCGAACCCAAGGCCGTAAACCAGGGTCACGACGGTCGGCTTGAGGAACTGCGCCTGCGACGAGGTTTCGTACAACAACGGCGCCAGACCAAGAACGGTGGTCAACGTCGTTAGCAGAACAGGGCGCAAACGGTCTGATACACCGTCGATAATCGCCGGAATCATCCCGCGATCCTGCGCGTATTCGTCGATTGTGCCCACCAGAACGATAGAGTCGTTGATGATAATGCCCGTCATCCCGATCATGCCCACAACGGAAAACAGCGATACCGGAATATCCCAGGCCATATGGCCATAAACGGTGCCGACCAACCCGAACGGGATAATCGCCATGACCACAACGGGCCGCGTCCAGCTGGAGAAAATCCATGCCAGCGTCAGGTAAATTCCGATCAGGCACAGACCGAAGCCAAGGGAGGCGTCGGTCAGGAACGCGTTCTCCTGCTCTGACAGTCCGGCCAATTTATAGGCAACGCCAAAATTGCTGGCGATGTCCGGCAGGATCACCTGCTCCAGCCGGGTCATGATCTCTGTCGCGCGGGCGGGATCGTCCTCGGACACATCGCCGGTGACAGAGACAAGCCGCAGACCGTTTTCCCGTTGCACCGTTGAAAACCCGGATCGCGTTTCGACCGTCACGATATCGGCAAGCGGCACATATTGGCCCGCCGTCGTCCGCATCATTGTCCGGTCAAGAAAGTCCGCCGTCAGTTCGTCCTTTGGCAGTTCAACGCGGATCGCGGCAGATCTTGCGCCATCGGGATAGGTGGCTGCCTCGATCCCGCTAAGACGGTTCCGCAAAACACGGCCCAGCCCGTCGATGGTAAACCCAAGCGCCTGTCCCTGTTGCGTCAGGTCCAGAATCAGTTCCGATTTATCGTAGGCCAGACTGTCCTCCAGCCCCGAAACCTCGCCGAATTGCGCCATGGCCGTTTTCAACGCCTCGGCGGCGGCTTTCAGCGTTTCGGCGTCTGCCCCGTAAAACTCAACGTTCAGCGCATCGCCGCCGGGGCCGGACCTGAACCCCCGGAAACTGACCTCCTCGGCCAGGGGATGGTTGACCACACTCTCTTGCAGATCGGACACAAAGGTTGATGATGAATAGGGGCGCAGATCGGCCTCGATCAACTCGACCGCGATAGACCCCAGCAATTCGGCGTCCTTGTTCTCGGCGCTTGCCAGCGCGCGCCCGGTGTTGCCGCCAACCTGCGCCAGCACATAGACCAACGGATTGACGCCATACTCTGCCTCGTATCTCGCCCCCAGCGCCTCGGTTGCCCGCTGCATCTCGTGCATCATCGCCAGAGTATCGGCGCGGGTGGCCCCCGGTGCCATCGAGAAGTTCCCCGAGACAGAGCTTTCCTCTGGCGAGTTGAAGAACCGCCACTGGACATCGCCGCTGATAAAGGCCGACACCTGCATCGCGAGCAGCAGGATCGCGGCTGCGAAAACCGGATAGCGCGCCCGCACGATCACCGCCATCACCTTGCGGAACACCCCGTCCCGGAACCAGCCAAAGCCCTTGTTCACCTGACGGCTTGGCCAGTCATACCAATGTTCTTTGGTCGAATGGGTCAACGCGTGTGACAGATGGTTCGGCAGGATCAAAAAACATTCGACCAACGACGCGATCAGCACCACGATCACGGTGAACGGAATATCCGCGATCAGGCTGCCGAACCGCCCGCCAACCGCGACCAGACCGAAAAAGGCGATCACGGTCGTTATGGTCGAGGAAAACACAGGGGCCGCCATGCGCCGCGCCGCGTTTTCGGCGGCCTGCACAGCGCCTTCTTTTAGCCGCCTGAACCGGAAATCGGCATGTTCGCCCACCACGATCGCATCATCCACGACGATGCCAAGCGTGATGATCAGCGCGAACAAAGAGATCATGTTCAGCGTCAGCCCCGCCAGATACATGATCGCAATCGCGGTCAGCATGGCCACGGGAATACCTGCGGCGACCCAGAACGCAATCCGCGCATTCAGGAACAAAAACAGCAGCATAACCACCAGACCAAGCCCCATTAGCCCGTTGTCCAACAGGATATTCAGGCGGCCGGTGATCTGTTCGGCACGGGTGCGGATCAGATCGACGCGAACCCCTGCGGGCAGCGTTTCCAGCAAATCCCGCGCGACCGTTTCGACCTGCCGCTGAATGTCAATCGCATCCCCCTTGTCAGACCGGTCAACCCGTATGGAAATCGCCGGATCGGTCCCGACGAAATAGGCCGCGTCCCGGTCGACCCCCATGATCTGGATACGTGCCAGTTCGCCCACGGTCAGTGTCGATCCATCCGCATTGGATCGCAGAACGATGCCGGCAATGTCGCTGGCGCTGCGCTTGGCGATGCCTGTCCGCACGCGGGCCGCACCACCGCCCAGATCACCGGCGGGATCGGCCGCCGCCTGTTCGGCGATGGCGGCAGAAATCTCTGCCATGCTGATGTCGTTCTTTATCAACGCGGCAGAGGGAACTTCGATGATCGTCTCGGGCGACGCCACCCCGCGAATGGTCGTCCTTGTGACACCCGCCGCAAAAAGCCGCGTCACGAATTCATCGGCAAACCGCCCCAGCTGATCCACGCCAACGGGTCCGGTAATGACCACATCGGTCACACGGTCGCGCCAGTTGCCGCGCCGGACGTTGGCGTCTTCGGCGTCCTCGGGCAAGTTGGAAATGGCATCGACAACGGTCTGCACATCGGTCGCCGCGCGCGCCATGTCCCAGCCCGGTTCGAACTCCAGCGTAATCCGCGCACTGCCCTCGCTTGACCGGCTGCTGGAGCTTTCGACGCCTTCAACCCCCAAAAGAGCCGGCTCCATCAGCTGTGCGATCGCGGTGTCGACATCCTCGGCGCCCGCGCCCTTCCAAGCGACGGACACGGTGATATTGTCGATCACCACATCGGGAAAATATTGCGCGCGCATCCGCGGGAACGCCAAAAGCCCCGCCGCAATCAGGATCACCAAAAGCAGGTTCGCCGCCGTGCTGTGCCGGGTAAAATAGGACAGCAAGCCCTGCGCCGCCGGGGGAACCTCGCGCGCCATGGGTTAGCCCCCCATCCGCGATTCAATCCGCTCGATTGTCTTGAGCGGCACCATGTCCTTGGCCAATTGCGCCAGAACGCGGTCCTTCGCCTCTTTCGGCATCTGGGTGTTCGCCTCGACAAAGGCGACCAGTCTGGCCCGCCGCTCTGTACTCAATTGCAGCATTGCGGGTGCTTCGGGTGCAACGGCCGCCTCTGGCACGATGGCCCGCACCTTGATCCCCGCCCCCAGTAGCGGCGATCGCTCTGCCACCACGCGCTGACCCGTCAAGTCAGCCGCGCGCACGATAATGCTGTCGGCCTGACGCCGGATCACGGCAACCTGTGCGACAGACAGACGGTCATCGTCCCCGACAACAAGCACGGTTGCGTCGGTATCCACAGCACTTGCGGGCAGAACGACAACATCTTCCAGCTTGGGCTCGTTTATACGCACCGTCACGAAATCGCCGGGCCGGAACCCTTTGGGCCCATCAAGACGTGCAAAAATCAGACGTCCGGTCTGGCCCGTTCCAACAGCCGCGCTCTCGCGCGATATGACACCCTTGCTGGTCAGGTCGGCCCCCAGCACGTCCAGAGCCACCTCTATTTCTGCCCGGATCAATGCGCCATTCGCGTCCAGCAACCGCGCATATTGCGAGGTTGAAATCCGGAACGAGACCTCGAGCAGATCTGGCGCGATCAGTTGGGCAACGCGTTCGTTTGCTGTGACGATACCGCCTTCGACAACCGCCACTTCCCCCAATGTTCCGGTGAACCCTGCGAAAATCTCTGTGTCGGCCAGCCTGCGTTTCGCCTCTGCCAGCGCAATTCTGCGCCGGTCCAATCCGGTGTTTGCCTGATCCAGACGCGCCTCGGCCTGCGCCTCGGCCTGCCGGCGCGACAGCACGGATTGGTTCGCGGCAGCGGCGGCAAGGGCCGCGGTTTCAACGGTCGCATCCGTGCCGACACCGCGGGTTTGCAGGGCCTTCTGACGGTCCAGCGCCTGCACCCGTAAATCGGCCTGCGCCATCGCCAAGGCGGTTTCGTCTTTTGCCAGCTCCAACCCCCGGACCGCATCACGCAATTCGGCCTCGGCCTCCTGCAAATCAGCCTGTGCCGTATCCAGCGCGGATTGGGCATCAGCGGGATCAATGCGCAACAGCAACTGCCCCTGCTGAACGGTGCCGCCATTTTCGAACCCGTCGGCAAGGGCCACAATCCGCCCCGCCGCCGTCGCCCGTATGTCCAATGTGCGACGGCTCAGCACTTCGCCAAAGGCGGTCAGAACCGGGGTGACCTCTGTCGGGGTCATGGTGACCACATTGACCGAAAACACCCGCTCCCGCGCAGGGCGGGCGGTTTGCTCTTTCGACCAACGCGCGTCCAGTGCGGAATAGACAGACTGTCCCGCCCAGGCGAGCAGACCAAAGGTCAGCGACATCAAAAACAGCCCGACAAGCGAGCGCCGCAAAAACCGCATCTGCGATCCTTCTTGTTATTTCATCGACATGAATCTTCTGACAGTAAACCTAGCCTGACAACAGGAAACGGCCACAACACAACCCTGTTACGCGCCCGGCGCCTATTTCCGTCGCTTATGCTCGTCCAGACGGGGAAATATTTCGACAAAGTTGCAAGGTCGGTGCCGGTAATCCAGTTGCAGCGACAAGATATCATCCCATGCGTCACGGCAAGCACCCGGACTGCCCGGCAACGCGAACAGATAGGTGCCGTTGGCCACGCCGCCTGTTGCACGGCTTTGCACGGCAGAGGTTCCGATTTTTTGCATGGACACGATGGTGAACACCGTCCCGAACGCATCCATCTCTTTTTCGTAGACATCGCGGTGCGCCTCGACGGTCACATCCCGCCCCGTCAGCCCCGTCCCCCCCGTCGAGATCACAACGTCGATCCCGGGGTCGCCACACCAACGACGCAACTGATCCGCGATCTCGGCCCGCTCGTCGCGCAGGATCATCCGGTCGGCAAGGATATGCCCCGCGCCGGTGATCCGGTCGACAAGCGTCTGACCGGATTTATCCTCGTCCAAAGTGCGCGTGTCCGATACCGTCAGAACCGCGATGCGCACCGGCAGGAATTCTTTGCTTTCGTCAATCCGGCTCATTCCGTTTCCCTTAATTTGGCCTGCACCATCAAAAGGTCATGCCATGCCTCGCGTTTGAATTCCGGCGACCGCACCAGATAGGCGGGGTGAAACATCGGCAGGGCGGGCGTGTCGAACGCCTTGGTCCATGCGCCGCGCAAACGGGTGATCCCCTTTTCCCCCAGCACCGCCTGACAGGAAATATTACCCATCAGAACAACCACATCCGGGTTCACAAGCTCTACATGCCGCTTCAGGAACGGCAACATCATCGCTATTTCCTGCGGCTTCGGCTCTCGGTTCTGGGGGGGGCGCCACGGCATGACATTGGTGACATAGATCGAGGCCGCATCTTCCAAACTCCGCCCAAGCCCGATTGCCGCGAACATCTTGTCCAGCATATGCCCGGCCTGCCCGACAAAGGGTTTACCCTCCAGATCCTCCTCGCGGCCTGGCGCCTCGCCGATTACCATGACGCGCGCCTTCGGGTTACCGTCGGCGAACACCAGATTGCGCGCACCGCGCTTCAACTCGCATCCCTCGAACGCGGCCATCGCTGCCCTTAGCCCGTCAAGATCCTGCGCCGACGCAGCCGCCTGCGCGGCAACGGCGACCCAGTCGACATCGGGCACGGCAATGGGCGCACCGGCCGCCGCCGCCTTTGGCGCAGGTTCGGCACCCGCCTGCAGAACTGCGGGCTTTGGCAGGGTTGCAACCGCTTCGTACCGGTTGACCGGCGCGTCGCAGATCGCCTCGTCTGCGCCCAGCTCGATCAGCCAGTCCAAAGCCGCTTTTGCAGCGTAAAAATCCATGTGCGACTCCATCCGCCAAAGGTAGGGCCACAACGGGCCAACGTAAATGGCGATTGCATCGCAGGGGCACCTGTCACACGCGGAACCGAAAACAACGTTGATGGCGCCGCCACCTTTGCTATAAGCAAGAAAATCCAAGGGGGCCCTATGTCGTTCCGCGCAAAACATCTTTTGGGGATAGAGCATCTTCGCCCCGAAGAAATCGTCACTCTGCTGGATCTCGCTGACACATATGTCGACCTGAACCGCCGTTCGATCAAGCGATCCAACGTGTTGCAGGGGCTGACCCAGATCAACATGTTCTTCGAGAATTCCACCCGCACGCAGGCCAGCTTTGAAATCGCGGGCAAGCGTCTTGGGGCGGATGTGATGAATATGTCGATGCAGGCGTCCAGCATCAAAAAGGGCGAGACCCTGATTGATACGGCGCTGACATTGAACGCGATGCACCCCGACCTTCTGGTCGTGCGGCACCCGCATTCGGGGGCGGTGAACCTGCTGGCGGAAAAGGTGAATTGCGCCGTGCTGAACGCGGGCGACGGCAAGCATGAACACCCGACGCAGGCGTTGCTGGATGCGCTGACGATCCGCCGCGCCAAAGGCCGCCTGCACCGCCTGAACATTGCGATTTGCGGCGATATCGCCCATTCCCGCGTGGCGCGGTCGAATATCCTGCTGCTGGGTAAAATGGAAAACCGCATTCGCCTGATCGGGCCACCCACCCTGATGCCAACCGGCATCGAGCACTTTGGCGTCGAGGTTTACGATGACATGCGCAAAGGGCTGGACGGTGTCGATGTGGTCATGATGCTGCGGCTTCAAAAAGAACGAATGGATGGTGGTTTCATCCCGTCAGAGCGCGAATATTACCACCGATATGGTCTGGACACCGAAAAGCTGGCCTTTGCCAAGGATGACGCGATTGTCATGCACCCCGGCCCGATGAACCGCGGGGTCGAGATCGACGGCACCCTTGCCGACGACATCAACCGCAGCGTCATACAGGAACAGGTGGAAATGGGCGTCGCCGTCCGCATGGCGGCAATGGATTTGCTGGCCCGCAATCTGAAGGCCGAACGCGGCGCGCGCGCGACAGGGGTGATGGTATGAAAATCCTTCTGACAAACGCACGGCTGATCGACCCCGAACATGGCGAAAGCACAGGTGCGCTGCTGATCGCGGATGGCAAGATCGCGGCAATCGGTGAAATCGCTGTGCCCAAAGGTGCCACTGTTATCGACTGCAACGGGAAATGCCTTGCCCCCGGCATCGTTGATATCGGCGTCAAGATTTGCGAACCGGGCGAGCGGCACAAGGAATCCTTCCGCTCGGCGGGCCTGGCTGCGGCGGCAGGCGGTGTGACCACGATGGTCACCCGACCCGATACAACGCCCGCCATCGACAGCCCCGAAACATTGGAATTCGTCACCCGCCGCGCACAAGAGGCATCGCCGGTGCGCATTCGCCCCATGGCCGCCCTAACCAAAGGCCGTAACGGGCACGAGATGACAGAAATCGGGTTCCTGCTGGACGCGGGTGCCGTTGCGTTTACCGATTGCGACCATGTCGTGCAAAACACCAAGGTTTTCAGCCGCTGCCTGACCTATGCACGCAGCCTTGGCGCATTGGTCATCGCACATCCACAGGACCCCAGCCTGTCTGACGGCGCGGCCTGCACCTCTGGCAAATTCGCCTCGCTCAAGGGGCTGCCCGCCGTGACGCCCATGGCCGAACGCATGGGGCTGGACCGCGACATGACACTGGTCGAAATGACCGGCGCCAGATACCACGCCGACCAGATCACCACCGCCCGCGCCTTGCCCGCGCTGGAACGGGCGAAAAAGAACGGGCTGGATGTGACCGCCGGGGTCAGCATCCACCACCTGACACTGAACGAATACGACGTGGGCGATTACCGCACGTTCTTCAAGGTGAAACCGCCGCTGCGCTCGGAAGAGGACCGCGTGGCAATGGTCGAGGCCGTGGCAAGCGGGCTGATCGACATCATCAGTTCCATGCACACGCCGCAGGACGAGGAAAGCAAGCGCCTGCCATTCGAAGAGGCCGCATCCGGTGCCGTCGCATTGGAAACCCTGCTGCCCGCCGCGATGCGCCTTTATCATGCGGGCGCGCTGGACCTGCCGACGCTGTTCCGCGCCTTGTCGCTGAACCCGTCAAAGCGGCTGGGGCTGGACACTGGCCGCCTGACCGTCGGCGCACCCGCCGATCTGGTGCTGTTCGATCCCGACGCACCCTTCGTCATGGACCGCAGCACGCTGCTGTCGAAATCAAAGAACACGCCATTCGACGGCCAACGGATGCAGGGCCGCGTTATGGCCACCTTTGTTGGCGGCACCCAAGTATTCGGAGAGAACTGATGCCGCTTATCGAACATAGCCCGCTTCTGCTGGGTCTGGTGGCCCTGCTTGCCTACCTTCTGGGGTCGGTGCCCTTTGGCATTGTCATGGCGCGGATCTTTGGGCTGGGGGATCTTCGCGCGATCGGTTCAGGCAATATCGGCGCGACCAATGTCCTGCGAACCGGTAACAAAACCGCCGCGTTTCTGACCCTTGTTCTGGACGCAGGCAAAGGCGGCATCGCGGTTCTTGCCGCGCGTGCGGCTCTGGGCGAAGACGCGGCGCAAGTCGCCGGTCTCTTTGCGTTTCTGGGGCATTGCTTTCCGGTTTATCTGCGCTTCAGGGGCGGCAAGGGCGTTGCGACGTTCCTTGGCATCCTTTTGGCAATTCATTGGCCCATCGGCCTGGCCGCCTGCGCCACATGGGCCGTTTCAGCCGCCGTTCTGCGCTATTCATCATTGTCCGCGCTGATGGCGGCAGGGCTGACGCCGCTTTGGTTGTTCTTGATGGGATACGGCAGCGCCTTCTTTCTGGCGGTGGCATTGGCGATCGTGATCTATGTCCGCCATTGGCCGAATATCCAGCGTCTGCACGAGGGAACAGAACCCAGGATTGGCAAAAAGGGCTGATCCTTTCCGCTCTTCTCGGTCAAAATACTCTCGCGCGAAACGCAAAACCCCCGGTAAAAGATTTTGCGCTTCGCGCGAGGATATTTTTAAAATAAAGAACTGAAATCAGTAGCTGTATTCATTGTAGATCCGGGTCAGATCGCCCTTCCATTCGCCATGGAATTTCTCGAGCAATTCATCCGCAGGGGTGCGGCCTGTCTCGACTGTTTCCTTAAGGGCGTTCAGGAAATGGGTTTCGTCAGGGATCATACCGCCGGCACCGGGGCGTGCGCGCGCCTTCAGGCCCGCATCGGCAATCGCCACGACTTCTTTCGCAAGGTCGTGCATTTTGATGCCGTTCACCTCGGCCTGAAGCCCGGATTCGGAGGCCGCCACGCGCAGCGCCTCGCGTGTTTCGGCATCCCAATCCTTGGCCAGATCCCAAGCGGCATCCAACGCGCCCTGATCGTAGGTCAGACCGACCCAAAGCGCAGGCAGCGCGCACAGGCGGCGCCACGGGCCACCATCGGCGCCGCGCATCTCGATGAATTTTTTCAAACGCGCTTCGGGAAAGACGGTTGTCAGGTGATCGGCCCAATCGGACAGGGTCGGCATTTCGCCCGGCAGCGCGGGCAGCTGCCCTTTCAGGAAATCGCGGAATGACTGGCCCAGCGCATCGATGTATTTTCCATCGCGGTAGACGAAATACATCGGCACATCGAGAACGTATTGCACCCATGCCTCGAAGCCGAAACTGTCGTCGAACACAAAGGGCAGCATTCCGGTGCGCGCGTTGTCCAGGCCCCGCCAAACGCGGCTGCGCCAAGATTTGTGGCCGTTGACCTTGCCGTCGAAGAACGGCGAATTGGCGAACAGCGCGGTCGCAACGGGTTGCAGGGCAAGCGCCACGCGCATTTTCTGCACCATGTCCGCCTCTGTCTCGAAGTCCAGATTCACCTGAACGGTGCAGGTCCGGTACATCATCTGGGTGCCATGGGTGCCAACGCGCCCCATGTAATCCGTCATCAGGCGATAGCGCCCTTTGGGCATCATCGGCATCTGCTCGTGCGACCAGATCGGCGCGGCGCCAAGCCCGATGAAACCGACGCCCATGGCATCGGCGACCGACTGCACCTCTTTCAGGTGGTGGTTCACCTCGTCGCAGGTCTCGTGGATGGTTTCCAGCGGCGCGCCGGACAGTTCAAGCTGGCCACCCGGTTCAAGGCTGACGTTCGCGCCGTCCTTGACCAGACCGATGATATGCTCGCCCTCCATCACGGGGGCCCAGTGATACCGGTCGCGCAGCGCCTCGAGAATCGCGCGGATGCTTTGCGGCCCGTCGTAGGGCAGCGGCGCAAGCGTCTCTTTGATGTAGCCGAACTTTTCGTGCTCGGTTCCGATCCGCCAGTCTTCTTTGGGCTTGCAGCCGGATGCCAGATATTCAGCGAGCTGGCTTTCGTGTTCAATCGGGCCACCGCCGGTTTGTGGAATAGACATTGAGAGGCTCCGATCGGATCAGGTTTTCAGGGGGACAGACGTGTAAGGATTTGCGGGTGAAGTCAATGCAGTCGCGCAGGCTCTTTCCGCCAGATCACAACAGGGTGTTCCGCGTTATCGGCAAGAGCGTTCAGCATCCGGGGCACATCCAGTCCTTTCAACGTCGCAAAGGCATCGAATAACAGATCGGCTCCTTCGGCTTTTGTCGGGATCGACAGCGGCGGCGCGCCCGGCTCTGTCAGTCGCCAGTGCTGTGCGACACCGGCACCGACAAGCTCGATCAGCGTCACGGCACCAAGCGAGATGACCCCGCCATTCAACGGCCCGTAATAGGTTACTTGCGCCTCGTCGATCTGCACAACGCCCGGCCCGCCGGACCCGATGCGAAAACGGGCGCGCTGCAGGCCCGCAAAGACCAGAACCGCACCTGCAATCACAACACAGGTTCCAAGGATGCGAACGAACCCGATCCCCGCGACGGCAAGCCAGATGCCTAAAAGCCCAAGCACCAGTCCGGCCACGGCCTCGCGCCAGCGCCAAAGACGCGCACGGGCGGCGGGACGAATGAAACTCAACCCCAATCCCCCAGTGCACTTTGCCACATCGTCAGTGCCGCAACCGCCGCCGTGTCCGCCCGCAATATCCGCGGTCCAAGGCTGATTGATACGGCAAATGGCAAGGACCGCAGGCGCGACCGCTCTTTTTCCGAAAACCCACCCTCGGGGCCGATCAGAATCGCCCATTTGCCCGGCTTTGCGTCGCGCAGGGTCAACGCCGCGCCAACCAGCGTCTCGTCGCAGAACATCAGTTGGCGGTCATCGGGCCAGTCGGTCAGCAGGCGGTCAAGTTTCGTCAGATCCGCGACCACCGGAACACAGGTGCCGCCGCATTGCTCTGCCGCCTCTACCGCATGCGCCTGAAGGCGATCCTGCCGGATCCGTTCGGAATTGGTGTGGTCGGTTTGCACGGGCATGATCCGTGCGGCCCCCATCTCTGTCGCTTTTTCAACGATGAAATCGGTGCGGGCCTTTTTGATCGGCGCGAACAACAGCCACAGATCGGGCGGCAGGTGCAGCGGCCGGGTCTGTTCCTTGCACAGCAGGATGCCGCCGCGCTTTCCCGCATCCACAACTTCGGCACGCCATTCGCCGCTGGACCCGTTGAACAACAGCACCTGCGCCCCCAGCCCAAGGCGCATGACGCCGAACAAATAATGCGCCTGCTCTCGGGATACGGGAACAGATTGCCCCACCCCAAGTGCATGTTCTACAAACAACCTGATCTTTGCATCCGACATGAGGCTGACATTATGACCGAGTTCACGAAAACGCCAGAGGCCAAGGACACCGGCGCAAGCGGCGCGGTGTCGGATGCCGTTACGGGCAACTGGGTGGACCGGCTTGCCCCTGAATGGACGCGCCCCTATCTGCGGCTTAGCAGGGCGGACCGACCCATCGGGACATGGCTGTTGCTGTTGCCCTGCTGGTGGTCGGTCCTGCTGGCGTCGCTGCATGACGGGCAGTTTGGCCTTTTCGATCTATGGATCATCGGCGGATGCGGTATCGGCGCGGTTTTGATGCGGGGGGCGGGGTGCACATGGAACGACATCACCGACCGCGACTTTGACGGGCGGGTAGAGCGCACAAGGTCGCGGCCGATCCCGTCGGGGCAGGTCAGTGTCAGACAGGCGCTTGTCTGGATGGCGCTACAGGCGCTGATCGCTTTCGGGGTTCTGCTGACATTCAACATCACCGCGATCGCACTTGGCATCGGCTCGCTTGTGCTGGTCGCGATCTATCCGTCTGCCAAGCGGTTCACCTGGTGGCCGCAGGTCTTTCTGGGGCTGGCATTCAACTGGGGCGCGTTACTGGCATGGACGGCGCATACCGGTAGCCTGGGCTGGCCCGCTGTGCTGCTTTATGCAGGCGGCATCAGCTGGACCCTGTTTTACGACACGATCTATGCGCATCAGGATAAGGAGGACGACGCCCTGATCGGGGTGAAATCCACGGCCCGCCTTTTTGCGGACAAGACCAACATCTGGTTGCGGTTCTTTATGGTGGTCAGCGTGGCCCTGCTGGCGGCGTCTGTTGTCTCCGCGATGCTGCCCGACGCGAACGTTCTGGCGCTGACCATGGCGTTGTGCGGCGTCTGGGCATTCGGCTGGCACCTTGCTTGGCAAATGCGCAAGCTTGACGCGGATAATCCCGACGTATGCCTGCGCCTGTTCAGGTCCAACCGCGATGCCGGCCTGATTCCTGCGCTGTTTCTTGCCGTATCACTTTTCATTTGATTGATCCCACAAGGTCTGCGCCCTAGACAGGGGGCAACGGAAACAATGGGGCGCATCCACCTTATGCGAGTGTCTTCTTCACTGATTGTTCTTGCGGTCTTTATCGCCGCAGGATTTGTAAGTTTCTTTGGTGCGTCCTTCGCCGTGGAGGCCGTCGAAACGCGGTCGGTCGACGCTATCGCCATGGCGATGGAAAAGAACGACCACGACTGGGTCGAGGTAGAGGCAGACGGGCTTCAGGTTCACCTGAGCGGGACCGCCCCGAACGAAGCCACGCGATTTCGTGCGCTTGCCATTGCGGGCGGCATCGTGGACGCGGCCCGTGTGATCGACAAGATGCAGGTCGAAGACAGCGCATTGATCGAGGCCCCGAAATTCGCCGTGGAAATTCTGCGCAGCGGCGACGGCATTTCCCTGATCGGCCTTATTCCCGCCGCGACCGACCGCGCGACCATTCTGGACACCATCAATGCCGTCGCAGGCGACACCCCGGTGATCGACATGCTGGAATCGGCAGATCACCCCGTGCCGGAGGGCTGGGATGCATCGCTGGCCTTTGGCCTGCAATCCCTGCGCAAGCTGCCCAGTTCCAAAATCTCCATTGCGGCGGACCGCGTCGCGATCACCGCCAGCAGCGAAAGCATTCCCGAGAAGAAGCGGATCGAGACAGAGCTTGCCCGCAAGGTGCCCAGCGCGGTCGAATTGGTGCTGAATATCAAAGCGCCGCGTCCCGTGGTTACACCATTCACCCTTCGCTTTCTGATCGACGCAAACGGCGCAAAATTCGACGCCTGCGCGGCGCAATCCGAAGAGGCGCGCGACAGGATCATCAAGGCTGCGACAGCAGCAGGCATGGAAAGCAAGGCAAACTGCATCCTTGGCCTTGGCGTTCCGTCCCCCCGTTGGGCCGAAGCCGTCGAAAAGGGTATTCTGGCACTGAAAGACATGGGCGGCGGCAGCATCACGTATTCGGATGCCGATGTGACGCTTGTCGCGCTGGACACAACATCGCAAGCCACCTTTGACCGCGTGATCGGAGAGCTGGAAACAGCCCTGCCCGATGTGTTCTCGCTGCATTCGGTTCTACCCGAAAAGGTCAAGATCGACGGAACTGGCGAAGGCAGCGGGCCACCGGAATTCATCGCCACCCGCAGCCCCGAGGGGCAGATACAATTGCGCGGCCGCCTGACGGATGAACGCGTGCGCAATGCCGTCGAAAGCTATGCGCGCGCCCGGTTCGGCAAGGACAGCGTCTATGCCGCCACCCGCCTGGACGAGGCGTTGCCGGATGGTTGGCCGGTGCGCGTTCTGGCAGGGGTAGAGGCGCTGGCCGAACTGCTCAGCGGCAGCGTGATCGTGCAACCCGATATCGTCGAAGTGCGCGGCATCACCGGAAACCCAGAGACCAATTCAACAATTTCCCGGATCTTGTCGGACAAGCTGGGCGAGGCAGAGAACTTCAACATCGAAGTCACCTATGACAAAAAGCTGGACCCGCTTTTGGGGCTGCCAACGGCGGATGAATGCGTCGAACAGCTGAACGCCGTGCTGAACCAGCGCAAGATAAGCTTTGATCCGGGGGCGGCCACGTTCGGTGCGGATTCGGTCGAGCCTATCGACAAGCTGGCAAAACTGATGACCAACTGTTCCGACTTCGAAATGCAGATCGGCGGCCATACCGACAGTCAGGGTCGCGAGGAAATGAACCTTGATCTTAGCCAGCAGCGTGCGGATGCTGTTCTGACCGCCCTGATGTCGCGCCGTGTCCTGACATCGGCGCTCACGGCAAAAGGCTATGGCGAAACCGTGCCGATTGCGGATAATGACACCGAAGACGGGCGCGAAGCGAACCGCCGGATCGAATTCAAATTGCTGACGGATGATACTGCGGCAGCGACAACAACACCCGGAACCGACGTTGCAGATGAACCTGTAGCAGAGGGAACAACCGGAACAGGGACGACCGATGAACAGAACTGAGTTTATCTTTGCGACGGCCATTATTCTATTTGTAGCATTTGTTCTTGGCTGGTTTGCCAGTTGGCTGATCCACCGTTTTACTCGGGTGTCCCAGTCGGAAATGGGCGAGCTGGACAAGATGGCGCAGGCCCTGCACGAGGCGGAAGAAACCCGCGATCAGGCCATCACCTATCTGCAGCAGCGCGAGGCAGAGATGACCAACCAGCTGTCCCAGTCAGAGGCAGAGCTGCGGGCGGCAATGGATGGGTTGCGGGCGGCGCGGCACGAGGCGGAAGAATTGCGCACCTATATAGAACGCGTGAACGCTGGCTAGTCCTGCCAGCGGGTCAGCGCGGCTTCGTCCTCGGCCTTGCTTTCAACCCAGTCAGTCCCGTCGCGGGTCAGTTCCTTTTTCCAGAACGGCGCACGGGACTTCAGGTAATCCATCAGGAATTCGGCCGCCGCAAACGCGTCGCCGCGATGACGGGCGGCGGTGGCGACCATCATGATCATATCGTCAGGCGCCAGCGGGCCATATCGGTGGATCACCTGCACATTGGTCAGGGACCAGCGCCGCGCCGCTTCGTCAGCAATCGCGGCCAGCGCCTTTTCCGTCATGCCGGGGTAATGCTCTATCTCCATCCGGTTCAGGCCACCGGCCACGTCGCGCACAATGCCCGTAAATGTCACGACCGCACCGGCACCGGCGCTGGCACCGGTGAACGCGGTCAGTTCCGCGCCTGGATCAAACGGTTCCAGCTGGACCCGCACGCGCATGGCCTCAGCCCCCCGTCATCGGCGGAAAGAACGCCACCTCGCGCACACCGGCAAGCGGGGCGTCAAAATCCATCAATTCCTGATCAACGGCAACACGCAGCGCGCTGAGATCGGCGAATGCCACCGCATACCGCTCTTCCCTCGCGACCAGTTCCGCCACCAGTTCCGCGACCGTTGCGGCAGAGGTTGTAACCCGCTCTTTCGGCAGGCCGATCCGTTCCCGGACCCAGGCGAAATAAAGCACGTCGATCACGCAGTCTCTCCCTCTCGCAGGATCGGCAGGGCTTTGGCAAAATAGTCCCATCCTGTGACAAGCGTCAGAATGGCGGCAAGCCATAGCAACACAGTGCCCGCATATAAACTGGCCGACATCGCGTTATACTTCCACAAAAGCCCCGTTTTGTCAGGTCCGGTGCCTTCCAGAATTCCAGCGACCATAGCAGCGTCCATGCCGAAGCTGTCCATCACCACATAATGTTCGAATATACCGCTTCCGAACAGAACCGAGATCGCGATCATCTGCGCCGTTGTTTTCCATTTGGCCAGTTTCGTGACGTTCAGCAGGCTGGCGCGGCTGCCAAGAAACTCTCGCAGGCCGGAAACAAATACCTCGCGGAACAAAATGATCGTTGCCGGCAGAAGGATCAGAAAGGTCGCGCTGGAAAAGGCGGTCAGCACCAGCAGCGCAATGACAACCATCGCCTTGTCTGCAATCGGGTCCAGCATACGCCCGAAAGAGCTTTCCTGTTTCCACCGGCGGGCAAGATAGCCGTCGAAAAAGTCGGTAACAGCCGCGCCGACAAACAACGTAAGGGCGAACCAATCCGCATAGGGTCTTTGAAAATACAAAAACATGATCGCAACACCCGGGGCTGCGAAAAGGCGGATAACCGTCAGAATATTGGGCAATGTCCATGTCATGGCACTATCCTTACCCTGTCATCCTTTCGCATGGAAGAAGGCATATATGGTTTCCGCCATTGCATCCGAAATACCGTCGACCGCCTTCAGATCGGACAGCCCCGCGCGACTGACCGCCTTGGCAGAGCCAAAATGCGCCAGCAGCGCCCGCTTGCGCGTGGCGCCAACGCCGGGCACCTCGTCCAGTGGCGTAGCACCGATCGCCTTGGCACGTTTCGCGCGGTGCGTACCGATGGCAAAGCGGTGCGCCTCGTCGCGCAGGCGCTGAACGAAATACAGCACCGGATCGTTGTGCTGCAATGCAAAGGGGCGCTGGCCCGTGCGGTGGAATACCTCTTTGCCAGCGTCGCGGTCCACGCCCTTCGCCACCCCGACCATCGCAATATCCTCGACCCCCATTTCGGACAGGATGCTTTGCACCGCGCTAACCTGACCCGCACCGCCGTCAATCAGCAGCAGGTCGGGCCACATGTCGGACTTGCGTTCGGGGTCTTCTTTCAGCAACCGCTGGAACCGGCGGGTCAGCACCTCTTTCATCATCCCGAAATCGTCGCCGGGGGTGATGTCCTCGCCGCGGATATTGTATTTGCGATACTGGCTTTTCAGAAATCCGTCCGCCCCTGCCACGATCATACCGCCGACCGCGTTGGTGCCTTGGATGTGGCTGTTGTCATAGACCTCGATCCGTTTCGGCGGCGCGTCCAGATCGAACGCCTCGGCCAGACCGCGCAGCAGTTTGCCCTGCGTCGCGGTTTCCGACATCCGCCGCGCCAGCGACTCGCGGGCATTGCGCAGCGCACCCTCCATCAGCTCTGCCTTCTCGCCGCGCAGCGGCACGGCGATCTCCACCCTGCGCTCTGCCTTCTGGCTCAGCGCCTCGACCATCAGATCCTCGTCGGGGATAGGGTGGGACAAAAGCAACAGGCGCGGCGGCGTCTTGTCGCCATAGAACTGGCCCAGAAACGCCTCCAGCACCTCGCCCTCGTCCGCGTCTGCCACCAGCCGCGGATAGAAATCGCGGTTCCCCCAATTCTGGTTCGCGCGGATAAAGAACACCTGAACGCAGGCCTGCCCGCCTTCCATATGCAAGGCGATCACATCGGCCTCGGCCACGCCGCGCGGATTGATGCCCTGCCCTGCCTGCACCTGCGTCAGGGCGCGGATCCGGTCGCGCAGGGCGGCCGCGCGTTCGAATTCCATCGCCTCGCTCGCGATGTCCATTTCACGGGCAAGCGTTTCCTGCACGTTGGTGGATTTCCCCGAAAGAAATTTCTCTGCATCGTCCACCAGCGCGTTGTAATCCTCGGCTGACACATAGCCGACGCAGGGCGCGGCACAGCGTTTGATCTGGTAAAGCAAGCAAGGGCGCGTGCGGGATTCAAAAACCGAATCCGTGCAGTTGCGCAGCAAAAAGACTTTCTGCAACTGGTTCAATGTCCGGTTCACCGCGCCCGCGCTGGCAAACGGCCCATAATAATTGCCCTTTTCCGTCTTCGCCCCGCGATGCTTCTTGATCTGCGGAAAGGCATGCGTGCTGGACACCAGAATGTTCGGAAAGCTTTTGTCGTCGCGCAGCAGCACGTTGTAACGCGGCTTCAACTGCTTGATCAGGTTCTGCTCCAGCAGCAGTGCCTCTGTCTCGGTCAGGGTGGTCAGGAACATCATCGAGGCGGTCTCGGAAATCATCCGCGCGATGCGCCCCGAATGCCCACCCTCTTTGGCATAGTTCGACACGCGCTTTTTCAGATTGCGCGCCTTGCCGACGTAAAGCACCCGCGCCTGCTCATCCAGCATGCGGTACACGCCGGGCGAATTATCCAGCGTTTTCAGATAATTCTGGATGCATTCATAGCCCCTTGGGCCATCCTTGATCCGCGCTGCGTCGCCGGTGATATGATTGTTGTGTGCCATGGGTCGTTAATACTTTGATTCCCTAGGGGGGCTGCAACCTTATCCGCGCGGGGACAAGGAAAAACATGTCCACGGATCCTGTGGATAAGTCTGCATATAACTTTACCACTACTCGAAAAAACCCTTAGATTCAGCGTGGTTCAATGGTTTGCCTGTTTTTTAGGCGATAACTTAAGTCGTTGTTTTAAAACGAAATTATTATCATGAAACCACAAGCACCTGATAACGTTAAAAGAATCGTAACGCTTTCGTGACAGGAAATCGCAAGGTGCACAAGTCAAGCAGCAAGGCCGCAACAGATCGGCTTTTTTCGGTCACTCGACACCCGAAACATCCGGCGTTTCCCATCCCAGATGCTGCCCGCCATCGACACATAACAGCTGTCCGGTGACCGAATGCGCATCCAGAAAGTACCCAAGCGCCGCAGTTATATCGGCGGCATTCGCGCCGCGATTAAGGATCGTTGACGCGCGTTGCGTCGCAAAGGCCTCTTCGGATTGCCGCCCACCCCGCAATGTCGGCCCCGGACCGATGGCATTGACCCGCACATCCGGCGCAAGGGCCTGGGCTGCGGTCTGGGTAAAGGCCCACAGACCCATCTTGGCAATCGTGTAGGTCATGAATTCCGGCGTCAGCTTGCGTACGCGCTGGTCGATCATGTTGATCACCAGCCCACTGGCGACAGGTTCCCCCTGATCGTCCCTTTGCGCGGTAGGCACCTGTGCCGCGAAGTGCTGCGTCAGCACGAATGGCGCCCGCAAATTGCTTTCGATGTGCCGGTCCCAGCTTTCTCGCGTCGCCGAGGTGATCGTGTCATATTCGAACAGGGAAGCGTTGTTGATCAGAACGCTTAGCGGCCCCCCCAATGCCTGTGCCGCGCGGGATACAAGCGTCTGCGTCGCCGCCTCGTCCAGCAGATCGGCCTGCAACGCAACAGCCGCACGCCCCGAACGGCGAATATCGGCAGCAACCGCCTCTGCCTCGTTTGACGAGGTCGCGAAATGCACCGCAACATCATAGCCCCGCACCGCCAGATGCAGCGCCATCTCGCGGCCAAGGCGCTTTCCCGCGCCTGTCACCAATGCCTTTGCCATGCAGGCCCCCTATGCAACCACCGAGATCAGGTAGGCCGCATAAAGCCCGGTCAAGATCGCACCCCAAAGTTTCGTGATATTCCACCGCAGGAAGACGAACGGAAACAGGACCAGCGATGCCGCAAGCATGACCCAAAGATCGACGCGCAGAAACTGGTCGGCCACCGGAATATCGCCGACAAAGGATGCAATACCGATGATCGCAAGCAGGTTGAACATATTCGACCCGATCACATTGCCCAATGCCACGTCGGCCTGCCGCCGCAGGGCCGCCATGATTGTCGTGGCCAGCTCTGGCAAAGAGGTGCCGATCGCGATCAAGGTCAGGCCGATCACCTCTTCGCTGATGTTCATCCGCGTCGCGATATTCACCGCGCTGTCCACCAGAAGATCGGCACCCAGCGGCAACCCGGCCAGTCCCAGCGCCAGAAACATCATGATTTTCCAGAACGGCATCGACGGGTCCGCGCCCTCGACCTCGATAACATCCAGGGCCGCCGCTTTTGCATCCTTGCGATGCGCCAACGCCTCGAACAACTGATCGCCAAGCATGACACAAAGGGCGGCAAACAGGATCAGCCCGTGCACCCATGTAATCGGCCCGAAATAGCACACGGCAATGAACAGCAAGGTGGCGACAAGCATGAAGACATAGGTCTTTCTGGTATCGCAACTGCTGGTGTGCAGGCCGGAAATGATTGCGGGAATGCCGAGAACCAGCAGAATATTCGCCGTATTCGACCCGACGACATTACCCAGCGCAAGACCCGGCGCATTGTCCATGATGGCCTTGACCGAGATCAGAAGTTCGGGCGCGGACGTGCCAAAGGCCACGATTGTCAGGCTGACAATCAACGCCGGAATACCCATCCGCAGGCTCAGGTTCACAGCCCCCTTGACCAGCGCATCACCCGCAAACAACAAAATGATCAGGCCAAGGCCCGCATAAACCAGATCCATACTACAACCCTATTTTTTTCCGCCACCGCAGGCACAAGGCCCGCTGCCGATTTTAGGCCGCCCGCAAGCGGAACATTTCCCGGATGTCATCATCTTGGGCATTTTCGGCTTTGGAAGCCGCAGTTTGCCGAATATGGCAAGCACAAGCATTCCGATCAGGAAAAGGCTGACAACTTTGACCATGCGCTACAAACCGAACCGCGCATAATGCGCGCGGTCCTCGATCTGGTTCAGCGCGTCATCGATAATCCGCACCCCGAACCGCTGGAACAGCGACCGCTTCACCCCGTAGGTTGCAAACCGCACCTTGTCGCCGAACACCCGTTTCATTGTCGGAACGATATGGCCGATGCCGTCGACAAGACCGACGTCGATCGCCTTTTGCCCGACCCAGACAGACCCGTCGAACAAATCCTGCCCCGCGGCCAGCTTTGCGCCACGCCGTGCCTTGACCTGCGCGATAAAGCTGTCGTGGATCTGCCCTTGCAACTCTTTCACCCGCGTCACGTCTTCGGATTTTTCCGGTTGAAACGGGTCCAGCATGCTTTTTGACGCGCCAGCCGTATAGACACGCCGCTCTATCCCCTGACGTTTCATCAGCTCGGGAAACCCGAAAGAGGCAGAGATGACGCCAATGGACCCGACAATGGAATTCTCGTCGATCCAGATTTCGTCCGCCGCCGAGGCCAGCCAATACCCACCCGACGCGGCCAGATCCTCGACAAAGGCGTAAACGGGAATCGATTTTTCCTGTGCCAGCCGCCGGATACGTGCGGCAATCAGGGACGACTGCACCGGCGACCCTCCGGGCGAGTTGATGACAAGCGCAACGGCGCTTGGCTTGCCGCGCTTGAAGGCGCGTTCGATCATCGGCGCATAGGCTGCGTCGTTTAACGTGGCGCCGACACGACTGCCGGATGCAATGACACCTGACAGGCGGATGACCGCGACCGTCGGGCCGGATTTGATAAACGGGATCCAGTGTTTCATCGGGCTGATGTAGGCCCGCCATCACGGATGGACAAGGCTCGCAACGCGTTAAACACACCGTTCATGCAGACCCGCCACATGCCCCGGCTCAACGCAGCGGAACCGAAACACGC
This sequence comes from Pseudogemmobacter sp. W21_MBD1_M6, assembly GCF_052119585.1. Lineage (NCBI taxonomy): Bacteria > Pseudomonadati > Pseudomonadota > Alphaproteobacteria > Rhodobacterales > Paracoccaceae > Pseudogemmobacter > Pseudogemmobacter sp. W21_MBD1_M6. The sequence goes on from NZ_JBGQOJ010000004.1 coordinate 211,249, forward strand.
AATTGCAGGGTCTCCAGCCCGGGGTTGACCGATGACAGTTCCGCATTCGACCGGTGATCGAACGACAGGCCATATCTGATCCCGTTCGCTGCGGCATACCCCAGCTCGATCCCGGACCGGATTTCCAGCGTATTCCCCAGATCGGGGCCATCACCCGCCGTATAGACCCCCGGCATCAGCGACAGTTGTAAATACCCGCGTTCGTTCCGCGTAGAGGCCGTATAAACCATGCCCGCGCCCAGCCAGGCAGAGCCCTGATCGGTGATCGAAACCCCGACCGCAGGCTGATAGGGGCCGTATTTCATTCCGAAATCATGGCGGTAATAGAACTCGGACGCGATGTTCTGGTTCTGAAATATTACGTGCCCAAGGCCGAAGGACGAATAGGCAGGCGCAGGGGCCTGCGCCACACAGCCGGTGTCACAATGGTTCGCAACCATGTCCCAGGAACTGGCCAAAAGAAACAGCGCCGCAATTGTTCCGTCCATAAGATTCTCCTCTTGGGTTGCATCCAGAGGTAAATCACAAATCAAACACTGGCCATAGCTTTCACCCGCACCCTGACCATTTCCGCGTTAAACTTTCGTAGTTTTTGTCTGTTTCCTCATCTTTCGCGGAAGGCGCGGTTGAATTGATCCAGCAAGGGTTTTGCCAGATAGGACACGACAGGCGGTCCTGAATGGCAAAGCCGCGCACGATCGACAGTTCCGCGCGGGTCTGCGTGTCTTCCAGACGCACCAGAACCTGACCGGCGGCCACCACATCCCCTTCTTTCACCGCAATTTCCGAGACGATGCCGCCATCGCGATGCTGGACCTGCTTCAGGTTCTGATCGACGATCACGACCCCGGGCGAGATCACCGCCCCCGATAGTTTCGCGGTCGCGGCCCAGCCCCCGACGCCGCCGATCAAAAAAAACCCGAGCACAAAGCCCGCAATCACCCGCGGCCCGATGCGGAACGCGTCGCTGCCCTGTGCCGTGCCGGTTGTCCGGTTTGCTTTCGATGTCATCCTGTCCGGTCCTTATAAATGCCTTGCGCCGCCGCGGGTGTCATCCGATGTCCGACCATACCAGAATATGATGCCCGTTCAGCGTTATGATCGTCGCCATGCTGACATCATCATGGTCATATTCGACAATTGTATGGCCCGATGACATATCATTCGCGTCACTGTCGTCGCCGTCATCACCCCGTTCATACCGATAGCGGATCTGCTCGCGTGCGCCGCTTTGCCCGGCCTGCGCCGTCTCGTTGTAGACCGCATTGAACAGCGCGGCCGAGGCCTCGTCGGGGGCATCGAAGATCTTGTATTTCGAGGTGCGGATCACATCGCCCGCATCGAAGTCGGTGATCTGATATGCGTTCAGCGCCAGTTCCGGCTCCTGCGGAATCTGCGGCGCCGCCTCGTCCTCGACAAAGGCCCGGGTCGCGGTGTCAGGAAACATCGACTTCAGGTACAGCACGAACGCCGTCAGCATGATCCCGATCGCATAGGGAGAGCGGGATTTGGCGTCCTGGCCATTCAAGACATATTTTTGCGCGGGGTCCGCGTCTTTTTGCGGGCTTCTGGTGCCTTTGATCTCGATCATGATGCAGCTCCTCCAACGTTGCGCAGCGCAGGTTTCGCAGCCGCCATTGTCGGAGCCGCGCGCGCCGGTGTTGTCGTCTCTGTTGCAGGGGGAGCGACCGCTTTTGGTCCGAAGGCTGTTGATTGCCACTGAGAATTGACCCGGCATTTTCACCGAGATCTGACCCACCCAGTTGTTATGTTCTCTGCGTCATGATGGCGTCAATGCTGATGTCTCCTTTCGTTTCTTTTTTGCGGTCTCTGAGCTGGCAGTGAAGCGATAGCTGTTATTGCCGGTCTCCAAAGTGCGGCATCGATGGGTGAGGCGATTGAGCAGTGCCGCCGTCCTTTTGGCGTCGCCGAACACGCTGGCCCATTGGCTCAAGCTCAAATTGGTGGTGATGCGCGATGGCCTGAATGCCAAGTGCCGTTGCAACATGGGGATCGCTGCATCAACGGCGGCGGCCCCTGCTCAAGCAGATCTTGCACGGCCTGAGCCATACCCGGCATCTTCAGGCTGCGCAGCATAGTGACGATGGCAGCACCGGCAGGATCATGACGCATGGCGTGTTCCGCCCCGCAGCCCGTCATAGCGCGCGACATTGGCCTCTGGCTCTTTGCGCAGCGCAAGAGCTTCAGGCGGCGTCACATCTGGCTGATCGGTCGGCGTGCCATCCAGCAACCTGTGAAGCAGGTTCAGCACCTGGGTCATGGTCGGCGCCTGCCTCCAGTGCCAATTCCACAGCACATAGCACGGCCCGTTCGCCGGGCTGGAACACCAGCGGCACGAGGACACCCCGGTCAGTCGTGTGATACGCGCGCTGTCGCTCTTCTTTCCAATTCCGCACAAAGGTGGCCACGCGCCCATACGAACCCTCATATCCAAGCTGCACCAAATCGGAATGCATCTGCCTCGCCGTTTGCCGTTCCTTGCGCGATTTGCGCTGCTCAGACACCAACCAGTTCAAGTCGGGGCGAGATTGCACATGGGTCAATTCTTAGCGGCAATCAACGCCCACGGCCCTGATCGCAATGCTGGCGCTGCTTGGGTCATCGGTGACCAAGCGGATCACCGACGGGGTTCTCAACCGCAATGCAGAGGCTGCGGCGCGGCAGGCGTTGGCATGCTGTTCATGATCGTAAACGCCGGCAGCCAGAAGCTATCGACACAACAGGCCGCGCTGGACGATCTTGTAATCGCCCATGACAGCCTTGCGCTGGAAAATTCCGACCTGCAAAGCCGCATCGTGTCGGCCACGCAAGGTATCGCACGCCTTGACGAACCTGTGCAGAAGCGCATCGCAATAATGCCGCACGATGGGCCGGCGCAAATGCTGGCATTCATTCTGATGATCATTAATGAAATCGAAGATCTCCTTGCCACGGTGGATCAGGATCAACGGCCATTCAAAGACGTCGTGCATCAGGTGCGCGAGGCAGCGCAGGACGCGCTTGCCGATATGCGTGGAATGTCCAGCGGGTTGTTTCTGAAACCTTCGCACGGCATCGGCGGCGGCGGGATCGGTCAGAAGGTTGATGTAAAGGCCACAAACGGCGCGCTCGTGATGGAAGTCCGACAAAGGGCCGGGGATGGGCACCGCTGCAACCATGTCGATGGATGCCAGACGGGCCCATATCGGGCCGAAGGGCATGCGGTTCCGCATAGAGACAACCGGCGGAACCATGGATGTCCGCTCGGCTGCGGGGGTCGGAACCACGGTTATGTTTTCAGTGCCGATGCCTGCAAAAATAGGGACTGCAGAAACGTAAAATGCGCACCCCGAAGGGTCGTGGCGCCTGCGGGTTCTAATGCTGGCTTTGCCGCTCTTCCGTGTTCTGGTTGCGATGCGCGATCACCGCGCCAACCCGGTTTGAAACACCGTATTTCTGCATCAGACTTGTCATGTAATATTTGACCGTCTTCTCGCTGATCTTCAGTCGTGTTGCGACCTCTCGATTGGTCAGGCCCTTTTCGACCTCGCCGATAATCTGCGTCTCGCGATAGCTAAGATCCTCGAAGGTGCCGCTAACCGCCTTCTTGGCCTGCGCCGCTTCGACCAGCTTGGCGGCAAATTCCCCCCTGTGTCAGCGTAGTTGTCCGCCGCTCTATTTTTCTCTAATTTTCAGGTGGGCGGGATAGGACAATGACGTGG